>CANJDH010000082.1 GCA_947473125.1 Burkholderiales bacterium | reverse complement strand
GGGGTGTTTCAAGGCCTTTGCCACCTCGTCTTCGAGTTTTTTCACAATCGCCGCAGGCGTGCCCGCCGGTGCAAACAGGCCGGCCCACAATTGCACGTCGAGCTCGGGGAAGCCGGCTTCGGCCATGGTCGGCACCTCGGGAAACGCCGCCATGCGCTTCGGCGTGGTCACTGCGAGCGGCCGCACCTTGCCGCCGCGGATCGCGGCGGAGGCCGGGCCGGAATCGGCAAAGGTGGTGAGCACGTCGCCCGAGATCAGGGCGGTCAGAGACTCGTTGGTGCCCTTGTAGGTGATGTTCTGCAGCTGGGTGCCGGCCTGGATGTTGAAAAGCTCGGTGGCGAGCTGAAACGCCGCCGTGCTCGCTGCGTAGTTGGCCTTGGCCGGATTCGCCTTGGCGTAGTCGGCCAGCTCGCGCATGGTCTTGACCGGCGTTGCGGCGTTCACCACCGCGATCAGCGGGAACGAGGCCACCATGCCGACCGGTGCAAAATCCTTGGTCGGCGAGTAGGGCAGTTTTGAAAACATCACCGCGTTGAACACCATCGGGCCGGAGGGCGCCATCATCAGCGTATACCCGTCAGCCGGCGCCTTGGCGACGAACTCGGCGGCGATCATGCCGGAGGCACCGGGCTTGTTCTCGACCAGCACCGGCTGGCCGAGGTTTTCGGACATCTTCTGCGCCACCACACGTGCGATCACGTCGATGCCGCCCCCGGCCGCCAGGCCAATGACGATGCGCACCGGCTTGGCCGGGAACGTGCGCGCGGTGTCGTCCTGCGCGTGCGCCGGCATTGCGCAAACGGCAAGCGCCGCAATCAGGGTGCGCAATGCGGCTGTTGTGATCGGACAGGCCATGGGATGTCTCCTTTATTGGTGTCAATTCGCGGTCTGTGGCGCCGCGTCGGGCAAGGGCGCAATATACGTCAAGCGGTTCCGGCACAGCGCATGAAAACGCCACCCGGAGGTGGCGTCGTGTTCGGTTGCTCGGCAGTGACGTCTCAGGTGCCGCGCCCCCACAGGCCGCAGTAGCGGCGCGCCACAAACGGCAGGTTGTTGGCGTAACCGGGCCAGCTTTCATACTTTGGCAGCTTGAATTCCTTTTCGGCGGTGTCCCAGCACTTGCCGGCCTGCGCCATGGTTTTCATTTCGGCTGACGCATCCTGCAGGAATTCGAGCTGGTCCTGCACGTCTTTCTTGGTGCCGAGCCGGTCGCCCGGGCCGGGGTGGCCGGGGATCAGGCGTTCCCAATCGAGCGCCAGCACTTTCTTGATGAAGGCCTCGGACTCGATCGGGTGAAAGTCGATCATGCCGCGCCCGGGCACCTGCCCGACCGGCAGCGTGTCGACGATAAACAGCAGTTTTTCCTTGGGCAGGCGCATCACCAGCGTGCTGTCCGAATGGTTCAGGCCCAGGTACTTGAGCTCGAGCGTGGTGCCGCCCAGTTTGATGACGCGACCCTTGTCGCTGACCACCTCGTCGGGGAGTACGGTATGCGGGTCCTTGAGCGCTGCCAGGCGCGCCTTGGCGCGCTGGTGCGCGACGAACTTTGCCCCGGCGTCCTTGAAGGCCTGGCCCCCGGCGATGTGGTCGAAATGGTGGTGGCTGTAGATCACGTATTTGATCGGCTTGTCGGTGACCTTGCGGATCTCGTCGAGATAGGCCTGGCCGCCGGTCGGACGGCCGTAGGCCACCGGGTCGGTGGCGATCACGCCGGCGTCGGTGACGACAAACATGGCCTGGTGGGCGCCGTTGCGGAAGATGTAAACGTTCTCGGTGCCATCGACCTTGGTGGTCGCGATCTGCGGGCGCTGCGCCGGCGGCGCCTGTTGCGCCAGGGCCGGAGCGGCAAGGCACAGCGCCAGCAGCGCTGCGGTGATGCCGGAAATGAAGGAACGTGCCATTGACTGTCTCCTTTTTCGGTTGGTTGGGCCGGTTGCGCCTGCTCGCGCAGCGCACCGAAAACATTAACACGAACCGGCGGGCGGCTATTCCCGCCGCGGATCGAGGATGTCGCGCCGGAGTATCAGGCGCTGAACGAGACGGCTACCTGCCCGATCTCGCCGAAATCGACCGTGACGGCGTCGCCCGGGGCCACCGCAAACGGCTTGAAACAGGTGCCGGTGGTGACGACCTGGCCTTTCTTCAAGGTGACGCCGATCGCCGAGAGCTCGTTGGCGATCCAGGTCAGGGCCAGCAGCGGGTCGCCGAGCACGTTGGCGCCGCTGCCGCTGAACGTGGCACCGCCGTCGACGTGCGCCGACACCGGGTGATCGACCAGGTTGGTCTGGCGCCAGGCATCCGGCGCGGCATTGCCGAGCACAAAATAATCGGTACAGGCGTTGTCGGCAATCAGTTGCGCGGTGCCGGCCTCTTCAAACGGTGCGAAACGCGAGTCCGGCACTTCGATGGCGGGATGCAGCGTGCCGATGGCGGCGATGACTTCATCGCGGGTATAGGGCGTGCCGCGCGGCGGCAGGTCGCGCGCCATGCGAAAGGCGAATTCGCCCTCGACCACGCGCATCTGGTTGCCGGCCAGCGAGAGTGTCGTGCCGTCGGGATGCACCCGTTCCGCCAGCAGGCGACCGGCCAGCGGGCCATCGACGTGGATATGCTGCTGTCCGGCAAGGCTGGTGGCGGCGATCTTCCAGCCGAACAGCGCCTGGGCGCTGCGCTTTTCGTAAAGGGCCTGGATCGCATAGCCCTCCAGGCGCGTAGTCGGCCGCAACCCGGGGGGGAGGCCATCGACATGACGCCTGCTTTGCCACAGGTCCCAGATGCAATCGGCTGCGGCCTGGTGGTGAGTGGCGGTTGCCTGACGGAGATTTTCGGCAGTCTGCCGTGCGCTTGCGTTGGACATGCGTTTCCCGGGTGCGTGGTGGTATTGCCCCGTCGCTGGCGGGACGGCTGCCCCGATTTTGGCACAGGGTGCGGTGCCGGCGCTGCTTGCGCCCGCAGGGTCCGGAGGGTCCGGCGGGACGCTGCCTCGCGCGGTGGCCCTCAGGTTGTGGCCCTCAGGTTGTGGCCAATTGCACGCTGCGCCGTACGGAGTCCAGTGCTGCCATGTTGTCTTTGGTCTGTCCAGACGCAATCCGTACCAGCTGTTCGAGCTTGCCGATGCGCAGGCGTGCCGCAGTCGCGCCAAGCTGGCGCTGGCGATTCAATTCGAGAGTGCGTTCGCTTTGCTCGCGTTCGGCCCGGCACTGGGCCTGGGCGGCTTCGCGCGCCTCGCGTTCGGCCAACTGGCGGATGCGCGCCCATTCCAGCTGCTCCATCTGGGCGCGAATCCGCGCCTCCATGTCGGCGTGGGCGGCTTCTGCCACGGCGGCTTGCTCGGACTGCAGCTCGCGTGCGCGCCGCGTGGCCGCGAGGTTGGCGGTTTCCGCCTTGATGCGCTCACGCTCGGCGCGTACCAGCGCAATCTGCTCGCGGATCCGGCCGATCGTCAGTTGCGCGGCGGCCTGTCGCAAATGTGTTTTCTCGTTTTCCTGCCTTGCCGCGTTGCGTGCAGCGATGGTTTCGGCCTCGCAGACGGCGCGTGCCTTGCAATCGGCGTCGGCGCGCTGCACGAAGGCGACGGCCTGTTCGGCGGCACTGCGTCGCAGGGCATCGGCCTCGGTGACGGCGCGTTGCTCGGCAGCAAGCTGTTGGCGCAGCGCGATCAATGCCGAAATTTCCGCCTGGGCGCGCGCGCGCGCGGCGGCAAAGCGTGCTTCGGCCAGGCGCGCGGCCTGCTGGGCGGCATGACTGCGTATCCGCTCGACCCGTTCCAGTTCGGCTGCGGCGCATGCCTGGCGCTGCGCGGCGTCTGCAGCTTCGCGGCGCAGGCGATTTTTTTCACGGATGTCGGCCACGGCCTGGCGCAGGCCGGCGCATTGTGCCTCCAGCGCCTGCCGCTCTGCCACTTCAAATTCGGTGCGCTCCTGCATCAGGCGCATGCGCGACTTCTCTGCGGCCACGCGGGATTCGGTTTCGGTGCGTGCACGTTGCTCCATGGCGACGCGTTCGGCAAGGGTTTCCCGGGCATGGGCATCGGCCGCGGCGCGCGCCTTTTCTGCATCTGCCAGTGCGATCGCCGCAGCGGCGCGTGCCTGCTCACTCTCGGCAAGGCTTTGCTGTGCGGCAGCCTGTTCTGCCGCAGCTGCTAGCGCAGCCTCTTCGGCCTGGGCACGCGCCGACGCGGCATCGGCGGCGCGGCATTCCAGGTTGGCGCGTTCAAGTGCGAGTTGTGCCGCACGCGACTCCTGGTCCAGTCGCGCCTTGCTGGCGCCGGCTGCGACCGCTTCGGCCTGGGCACGGTGCGTGGCCAGCTGGCAAGCGCGCTCCTCGGCGGCGATGCGTTCCCGCGTGCGCTCGTCGGCCTCGGCCTCGGCCTGGGTGCGTTCGAAAGCGAGCGCCTGCAGCGTGCGCTCGGATTCGATGCGCTGCTCGGTAGCGGCGAGCAGGCGTGCTTCGGCTTCGCAGCGCGCGCGTGCCGTCTCGCGGGCCAGTGCTTCGGCGCTGGTGCGCTGCGCTGCCGTCGCCTGCAATTCGGACTCGGCGCGCACGCGTAGGCGCAGCGCCTCGCCGAAGCGCTGCGAGGTCTGACTGCGGGCATCGGCCAGGGCGCTGAGTTCGCCGTCCAGCGCCGCGCGGCTCTGCGCCTCCACGCCGGCGCGTTGCTCAGCCGAGGCACGCTCGAGGGCGGCCTGACGCGCGACCTGCTCTGCATGCAGGCGTTGCGTGGTGCGCTCGTGCGCACGCGCCTCGATGTCTTCAAGCAATCGGGTTGACGGCGCTGCCGGGGGCGGCAAGGCTGCGCCCGGTGCCACGGCGGAAGCGGCCTTTTCGCTGAGCGGCGCGAGTGGTTGGCGGACGGGCGCCGTAGCGCTCGCGGCGGGTGCCTCGGCCAGCGGCATGCGGTGGCCGGCGTGCAGCGCGTTTGACTCCGCCTGAACCCGAGCGATGGCGTCGTGAATCGCCGCCAGGCCGGCCTGCTCTTCGGGTGTTGCCGAGAATGCCACCCGCAAGGGGGCGCTTTTGCGTAAGGGAGCGGCCATGGTTGCCTCGTCCGGGGCTCTGTGAGCCGATAGTCAGGACTTGATTATTCGTCCAGGCGCGGTTTTGCAGACGTCGAACACGCCCGCAAAAGCCCGTCAATTCGCGCAAGCGGCGACGCCCAGCGGGGTTCCGCGCGGCATGCAAGGTGATGCTGCTATGCTTTGGGGTTGCCGCCGCTGTTTTGTCACATCAAACCGCCGCGGACAGCCCAACACCCCCTTTCCCGGAGAACATCGCCATGGATCGCATCGACCCGAAACACCTTGCGCAACAGTACAAAGACGTCCAACTCCTGATCGACGGCCAATGGCGCGCAGGCTCGGGCGGGCGCACGATCGCGGTGCTCAACCCCGCAACCGGCGAGCAGATCGGGACTGTGGCCCACGCCGAAAAAGCCGATCTCGACGCGGCGCTGGCCGCTGCCGACAAGGGCTTCAAGGCCTGGCGCAAAGTAGCCGCCTACGACCGCTACAAGATCATGCGCAAGGCGGCGGACCTGATGCGCGAACGCGCCGATTCGATCGCGCGCCTGATGACCATGGAACAGGGCAAGCCGTTTGCCGAAGCCAGGATCGAGACCATGTTGGCCGGCGACATCATTGACTGGTTTGCCGAAGAAGGGCGACGCGCCTACGGCCGCATCGTCCCTTCGCGCGCCGACAACATCCAGCAGATTGTGACCAAGGAACCGGTCGGCCCGGTTGCTGCGTTCACCCCCTGGAACTTCCCGATCAACCAGGTGGTGCGCAAACTCTCGGCAGCGCTCACCACCGGCTGCTCGATCATCGTCAAGGCCCCTGAGGAAACCCCGGCCGCCCCGGCTGCCTTGCTGCAGGCGTTTGTCGATGCCGGCGTGCCGGCGGGGGTCATCAACCTGGTCTACGGCGTGCCGGCCGAGATTTCGGAATACCTGATCCCGCACCCGGTGATCCGCAAGATCACCTTTACCGGCTCGACCGCGGTCGGCAAGCAACTGGCTGCTTTGGCAGGCCTGCACATGAAGCGCACCACCATGGAACTGGGCGGGCATGCGCCAGCGATCGTGTTTGACGATTGCGACGTGGATCGCGCAGCCAAGCTGCTCGCAGGCGCCAAGTTTCGCAACGCCGGGCAGGTGTGCATTTCGCCGACGCGCTTTTTGGTCCAGGAGAAGGTCTACGATCGCTTTGTCGATGTCTTTACCCAGGCTGCCAAGGCTCTCAAGGTCGGCAATGGCCTTGAAGAGGGCGTCACCATGGGCCCCCTTGCCAACGCGCGCCGCGTGGCTGCGATGGAGCGTATCGTCGCCGATGCAGTCGAGAAAGGCGCCAAACTGGTGACCGGGGGCAAACGGATCGGCGACAAGGGATTCTTTTTCGAGCCGACCGTGTTGACCCACGTACCTGCTGCTGCACGCATCCTGCACGACGAGCCATTCGGCCCGGTCACGCCGATCGTGTCATTCAAGACCTTTGATGACGTGGTGGCCGAAGCCAACCGCCTGCCCTATGGCCTGGCGGCATATGCCTACACCTCGTCCCTCAAAACCGCCGCGGCGATTGGCGCGGCCGTAGAGAGCGGCATGATGTCGATCAACCATCACGGGTTGGGGATGCCGGAAATTCCATTCGGCGGCGTCAAGGATTCGGGCTATGGTTCCGAAGGCGGGTCCGAGGCGATCGAGTCCTACCTCAACTTCAAGGTTGTAAGCCAGATGACCAGCTGATCGCACATCGGCACATCTGATGACCATGCTTGTCGAACGCCGGGCCGAGGGCCCGGTGGCCACCATCACGCTGAACCGGCCCGACGCCGGCAACCGCCTGACCAATGCGATGGCCGGGCTGCTCGGCGCTGCCCTGGAGCAAAGCCGTGAGGCGCGCGTGATCGTGCTGCGCGGCGCGGGTGCCGATTTTTGCGCCGGCCGCGACATGCAGCCGCCGGCAGCGGGCTCCAACGTGAAACCGGCTGACGTGATGCGTGACGATGCCGAGCCGATGCTGGCGCTGCTCGCGACATTTCGCAGCTGTACCCAACCGATCATTTGCGTGGCACAGGGCAAGGCCTGGGGCATCGGCTCGGTGTTTGCCGGCATTGCCGACGTGACGCTCGCGACCAGCGACGCCACGTTTCGGCTCGGTGAACTTGAGCGCGGCATACCGCCGTGCCTGGCCATGTCGGCGTTGCTCGATGCCATGCCGCGCAAGGCTTTGGGTTACTTGGTGTATTCGGCCGAGCCGATGCCTGCAGAGGCAGCGCTTGCCGCCGGATTGATCAGTGCCGTGGTGCCGGCAGATGCCCTTGAAACGCGCCTGCAGGCCTTCATGGCGCGCCTGTTGTCGTTCCCGCCCACAGCGGTGACGGCGGTCAAGCAATATCTGGCGTCGGCCCCTTCCGGCGATGCGGAAGCGGCGGCGGTCCTTGGGGCGAGCATGCTGTGCAATGTACTGGCGTCACGGTAGGGAGGCATGATGAAACAACTTTGGCGCAGGATGGTGGGCGTCGTCGCGTTGACGGCTTGCGCCGGTGCCGGTGCACAGGCGCCGTTCCCCGACAAACCGATCCGCATCCTGATCGGCTTTCCCGCCGGCACCACCGCCGACGTGATCGCACGCGTGCTGGCGCCGCATATGGCGCAAACGCTGGGCGGTCAGGTGGTGATCGAGAACCGCCCCGGCGCCGGCAGCAGCATCGCCGCCGAGGCGGTGGCGCGCGCCCCGGTCGACGGCCACACGCTGCTGATGGCCACCATCGCCAACACCATCAACCCGAGCCTGTACAAGCTCGGCTTTGATTTCGCACGTGACCTCGCGCCGGTGACCAAGATCGCCGAGTTGCCGGGCCTGCTGGTGGCGCATCCGTCGGCGCCGGCGCAGAGCCTGCAGCAACTGGCCGCTGCCGCCAAGGCCAAACCCGGCGAGATCATGTATGCCTCGTCGGGCAACGGCACGGTGACGCATCTGTATGGCGAGTTGTTCAACCTGGCGACCGGCGCCAAGCTCGCCCACGTGCCTTACAAGGGCAGTTCGCAGGCGGTGACTGACCTGCTTGCCGGGCGCATTGCCGTGATGTTTTCGCCGGCCTCGACGGTGATTCCCCATGTCAGGGCCGGCACGCTCAAGGCGGTGGGTGCGATCGGCCCGCAGCGCAGCGCCGCCTTGCCCGATGTGCCGACGTTTGCGGAGAGCGGCGTGCCCGGGTTTGAGGCCGGGCTCTGGTTCGGCATGATGGCGCCGGCCGGCACGCCGGCTGCGGTGATTGATCGCATTCATCAATCGGTGCTGCGCGCGCTGGCGCTTCCGGAGGTCAAGGCGCAACTGGCCGGGCAGGGCATCGAGCTTGCGACCATGAACGGCGAGCAGTTTGGGGCCTTCATCCGCCAGGACATCGAAAAATGGACCCGCGTCGTCAAGGCAGCGGGCATCAAGGTAGAGTGAGTGAGGAGAGCGCATGACCATCGGACATGAAGTGGTGGGCGCAGGCCCGACAAAGGTATTGGTATTGCACGGCTGGTTTGGCGACCACACGGTGTGGGCGCCGACCTATCCGTTCCTCGATACAAAACAATTCACCTATGCGTTTGTCGACTATCGCGGTTATGGCGCGTCGCGCGGCATGGCCGGCGAACACACGATGAAAGAAATCGCCGCCGACGCGATTGCGCTCGCCGACAAGCTTGGCTGGAAATCGTTTTCTGTGGTCGGGCATTCAATGGGCGGGATGGCGGCGCAGCGCGTCGCAGTGGACGCCGGCGCGCGCGTGAATGCGCTGATCGGCGTGACGCCGGTGCCGGCCAGCGGCGTGCCGTTGCCGCCGGACGTGGATGCGATGTTTGCGCGCGTGGTGAACGACGACGAAGCAGGGCGCATGGTGATCGGCGGCTCGCTGGGCCAGCGCCTCTCGCCAGTGGTGACCGAACACATTCTGCAGTTCGCGCGCAAGACCACCACGCCGGATGCGTTTGCCCACTACTTCACGGCGTTTTCCAAGACCGATTTCTCGGCGGAAGCCAAAGCGGTCAAGCTGCCGATGCTGATCCTGGTCGGCGAGCACGACGGCGGCGTGAGCGGCGATTTCGTGCGCGCCGCGTTTCCGCCGCTGTATCCGCAGGCGCAGATCGAAGTGATGGCCAACTGCGGCCACTACCCGATGCTCGAAATCCCGGCATATCTGGCGACGCGCATCGAAGCGTTCATCGGCCAGTCCACCGCATGAGCGTCGCCATGCGCCATTCAACGCCCCTGTTTCGCGCCTTGTTCGTCGCGGCGCTTGCCGCCGCGCCTGCGCTGGCTTCCGCGCAGTCCTATCCGACCAAGCCGCTGCGCATCATCGTCGGCTTCACGCCGGGCGGCGGCCCGGACATCATTGCCCGCGTGGTTGCGCAAAAACTCGGCGAGGCCTGGAAGCAGCCGGTCACGGTGGAGAACCGCCTTGGCGCCGGCAGCAACATCGCCGCGCAGGCAGTGGCCAGCGCCCAGCCCGACGGCTACACCCTGCTCTCGGTGTCGTCCGCCCATGCGGTGGCGCCGGCGATCTACCCGAAGCTGCCGTATGACGCTCTCAAGGATTTTTCCGGCATCACGCTCGCCGCCACCGGCCCGGCACTGGTGATCGTCTCGCCTGCCCTCAACGTCAAGACCATGGCCGAACTGATCGCGTTGGCCAAGGCGCAACCCGGCAAACTCAACTATTCGTCGGCCGGCATCGGCAGCGGTTCGCACTTCGCGGTGGAATTGTTGCGCGGCCAGACCGGCATTGATGTCGTGCATGTGCCTTACAAGGGCATTCCCGAAGCGCTGACCGAAACCATGGCAGGGCGCGTGCAGTTTTTTGTCTCACCCTATGCCAGCGCGATCAACCTGGTCAAAGAGGGCAGGGCCAAGGCGATCGCCGTGACCGGCACCACGCGCATGCCTGACCTGCCCGACCTGCCGACGGTGGCCGAAGCCGTGCCCGGCTACAAGTGGGTGTTCTGGTACGGCCTGCTCGCCCCGACCAAAACCCCCAAGCCGATACTCGACCAGCTCAACGCCGAGATCGCCAAGGCATTGAAGGCACCGGACGTGAAGCAGCGTTTCGGACCGCTGGGCATCGAGCCTGTGACCAGCAGCGGCGAGGAATTCGACAAGCTGATCGCCGAAGAGATTGCCAGTTTCACCAAAATCGCCCGCGCGGCGAACATCAAAGCAGATTAACGAACCTGTCCATCCAGAAAGAGGAACAACATGAAAGTCAGCACCAACGGCGTTGAAATCAACTACAGCATCGAGGGCTCGGGCACCGAGTGGATCACGCTCTCCCATTCGCTTGCCTGCAACATGGGCATGTGGGACGAGCAGATGGAACTGCTCAAACCGAACTTCAAGGTGCTGCGCTTTGACACGCGCGGCCACGGCGGGTCCAGCGCGCCGGCCGGCGCCTACACGCTCGAGCAACTCGCCGACGACGTGCATGGGCTGTTTGCGGCACTCGGCATCAAGCAAACCCACTGGGTCGGCCTGTCGATGGGCGGCATGATCGGCGAGACCTTCGCGCTCAAATACCCGGGCATCTTCAAGAGCCTGGTGCTGGCCGATACCACCAGCCGCCGCCCGCCGAATGCCGAGCAGATGTGGGGCGACCGCATCAAGGCGGTGCAGGCGAACGGCATGCAGGCGGTGCTGCAGGGCACGCTGGAGCGCTGGTTCACCGCGCCCTATCGCGACAAGCACCCGGACGTGATGGCGCGCATTTCGGCCGACATTCTGGGCACACCGGTGGCGGGCTTTGCCGGCTGCTGCGCGGCGATCTCGACAATCGACGTGATGGACCGTTTGAAGGAAATCAAGTGCCCGACCCTGGTCACGGTGGGTGAGCACGACCACGGCACCCCGCCCGAGATGGCGAAGCTGATTCACGAAAACCTGCCGGGTTCGGAGTTGTTCATCATTCCCGATGCGGCGCACATTGCCAGCATCGAGCAGAAGGATGTGTTCAACAAGATGCTGAGCGGGTTCCTGGCGAAGGTTGCGGGGAAGTAAGCGGCGGGGAGGCTGACGCCCCTTACCTCGGTGCTCGCGCCGCCAAAATCGCCCGAGGACTCTTGGCAAGAAGCGCTCCAGGAGCCACTCTCAAGGCATTGATGCCGGAAGAGTGGCTTGGGGAGCGAGTTTTCGGGCATGACCTGCGCTGACGAACGCTTTAATTTCGGCCGTTTTCGTCTGATAATCAATTCATGACCGGCAACGAGTTCTTGCGCAAGCTCAAAGCCTTGGCCATGTGCTCCCAGCTTGGCGTTAACCAGAGAGATTTGTGAGGCCGACGATGGACCGTTTTGAATATCCGGTGTTGCTGAAATCCGATGGCGAGGGGTTTGTGGTGACCTGCCGCGATCTGCCGGCGGTGATCACGCAGGGTGATGATGAGGCCGAAGCGTTGCGCGAGGCAGCCGACGCGATGGACGAAGTGTTCGCCACGTATATGAATCAGGGGCTTGAATTTCCGGCACCCAGCAAAGTGAAGCGAGGCGAGCACATGGTGGTGCCACCTGCAGAAACCGTTGCCAAGGCCGCGCTCTACACCGCAATGCGCGAAGCGGGGATCAGTTAGACCCAGCTTGCGCGGCGATTGGGTGTGGATGAAAAAGAAGTGCGGCGCCTGCTCGACCCGCACTATGGCTCCAAGTTGCCGCGCATCGCGGAAGCGATCAGTCTGTTGGGGAAAAAGCTGGTGATTGGCTTGGAGCCAGCCTGATACTGAGCCGAAAGGCGTTGGGAAGAGGGCATGGTTTCGCATTTTCGTGCTCTTGCCTTGATGCGGAGAGCGCTCCAGACATTTGCGCGCTCAACGTCGACGATAGCGAATCATCAGTTGATCGATGAGCTGCGCGCTACGCTGGGCAAGAAGGGCGTGATCTTTGTCTATTCCGAGTACGAGAACACGACCTTGAATTCGGTAGCGCGGCGGCATCCCGATCTGGCGCCTGCAATCAATGCGATTCGCGCCCGGCTGTTTAATCTGCTGCCCTTCACCCGCGAGCATTTCTATCACCCGCTGATGCGCGGTTCGTGGTCGATGAAGAATGTGCTGCCGGCGATTGCGCCTGAACACGATTACTCGAAATTGGGCGAAGTGCAGGGGGGCGGAGTGGCTTCGACCGCGTTCATGGAGATGATTGCCGATACCACGCCGACAGTGCGCTGGCGCAGTTTGCGGCGTGACCTGCTCAACTATTGCGAGCGTGACACCTGGGCGATGGTGCGGCTGGTGCGTACGCTGGAAGGCAACAAGGCGTACAAGGTGCCGGGTGGCGCGAAGGGCGCGAAGGCGGCGCACCCGGACGGCAGGCCACGCCGCCAGCGCGGGCCCGCGCCGCAACGGGATTTCCTTACGGATTTGCTCGCGCCAGAGCCGCCCGACCGACGTCAAAAGAAATGACGGCCGAAGAGCGTTGGTGGGAAAGGTTCACAAGGCCATGTGCCATGACAGCGGCTTGCACCAATGGTTTCGAGAGGTTGGGTTGGTAGAAAATCAAGCTGGGCCGGGATTCCCTCGCTTTTCGGGCGTTTTGCCGGCGCGCGCGGCGCGCACCATGGCTGCATCCCATCCACTCAGGAGACCGCGATGCCGCAGGGTTCCTTGCTTCCGTTCTTGCACGATGCCGCGCGGTACGTGGAAACCATCATCGGCAAGCCATGCGACGACCTGATCAAGACCGTGCGTGCCATGGCAAGCTACGACTTCGCCATGCTGGCCTACGGCTACCATCCGAAATTGTCGATGCACAGCGTCGCCATGACTGCGGCCGAGTTGTTGTGCATTGCCGAACACCTTGAGCGCGAGGGCGGCGGGCCGCCGCACGAGCCCGAAGCGCTGCCGCCGGTATGCGACGCCAAGGCGCTGGAGAGCGATGCCGGTGTGCTCGGTTCGTTGATCAAAAAATTGACCCAGGCCGACGTGGCGCGTGCGCTGGGGCATTTCCAGCAGGCGGTGCAGCACCACGGCATTGATCTGGTGATGTCGCTGGCCCTGGAAATGAAGAACGCGCGTACCCAGCGCGTGATGATCGATTCGCACCGGGTGGACACCCTGCACTGAGCGCTCAGAAGCCGAACAGCCTCCGCGGGTTGTCGCTGTCGCACGTGATGTGGGCGCCAATCTCCCCAATACCGCGATGATGCATTGCCCCGGCGTGCTATTTGTCGAAAAGTTTTGTGATTGCGGCAGCAGGCAGCCACAGCGTAAGCGGCGAGTCGGGGAATGTCTCGAAGTTGAATTGCCGGTAGAAGCGTTGCGCGCCCGCGTGCTTGGCGTCAACCACCACGCCCGCCGAGCCGATTTCACTGGACAGTCGGTGGCAGCGGTAAAGCGCATCCATCAACAGCAATTGGCCGAGGCCCTGGCCCTGCCGGATCCGATCGACAGCGAGCCGCGCCAGGCGTGCTACCGGCACCGGATAGTTCGGGAAGCGTTTGTGATGCTGTGAGGGAAGATGCTCTTTGCGGATGGCCGACATCGCCAGGCTGTAGTAGCCGGCGATGCGTTCGCCGCGTTCGCCATGGGCTGCAACGTAGGTCCGGCTCAGATTCGATGCGGCATGCTGGCGCGCAAAGCGCTTCAGATAGTCATCGAGGACAGGTTCGCCGCAGGAGAAATTGCGCCGGTCATGCAGGGCCGCCAGTGCTTCGATTTTGCCGTTGAAGGCAATCACTTGACGGTTTGCTTTTTACGCCATACCAAATAGTTGGTTGCCGCAGTTTTGAGAGCCGGGCGTGGTTTGTCGGCCTTGTCAAGTGCGGAAAAAAAAGCGTTCCAGTCGCGTGGCGACAAAGTCAAGGTTTCGCTCTCGGCGAGGATTTGCTTGGCGCGTTCCTGCGCCGATGCAATCAGGAATGCGCTCAGGGAAACGCCGGTGGTTGCAGCAGCGCGGACGATCAGGGATTTGATCTCGGGTGATGTGCGCAGGTCGATGCGCTCATAGGGTGGGGCAAGCGTTGCCATGGAAAACCTCCTGATGCATTACGGAAAACATACGGAGGCATTTTAAACGAGGAAGCCTCGTATTGCAAGCGTTCCGTACAAAATACGGAGCCCTTTGTTGACCTGAAGAATGGCTGGTACCAACGATCTTCGAGGCATGCCTGGTTCAAAAACCGAACAGGCGTTGCGGGTTATCGACCAATATCTTCTTGCGCGTGGCGGCGTCGGGCGCCCAGTCGGCCAGCAGGTTGAACAGCTGCACTGAACCCACCTTGTCGGCGAACGACAGGTGCGGGTAGTCGCTGCCCCAGATGATGCGCTCGGGTGCCGCGGCAATCAGCGCCTGCGCCATCGGCGCGCAGTCGGCCATGTGCGGCAGCGTGCCCATGCGGTAGCTGCCGGTGAGCTTGACGTGGGCATGGCCCGAGCCGTTCTTGATCAGGTCGAGCAGTGCCACAAAACCAGGCTGCGCCGGGCCGTCGCGGCCAAGGAACATGCCCATGTGCGCCATCGTGAAATCAACCTTGAGTGAAGCCAGCATCGGCATGAGCTCGAATGTGAGCCATCCGGGCAGCAGGAAGTCGAGCTGCCAACACGATTGCAAACCCATTGAGAGAAAGCGCTGTTCAAATTTGCGGATGCGCGGGATCATGCTGTCTGCCAAACCAGTCTTGGGTGGATGCACCGGCGAGACATTGATGCGCACGCCGCGTACGCCGGCATCGTGCAGTTTCTGCAGTTCGGCGTCAGGCAGGTTTTCGTCAATGTCGACAATGCCGCGGCAGCGCGCCGGACCAATTTCACGCATCGCATCGAGCATGCAGCGGTTGTCGCGCGCGTAGGCGGAGGGCTGCACGAACACGAAGCGTTCGATGCCGAGGTGCGCGGCGAGATCGAGGTAATCCTCCAGCGGCGCGTGCGGCGGTTTGTAGCGCAGGTCGCCGCCGTAGGGATACTGCTCGGCCGGGCCGAACACGTGGAAATGGGCGTCGCATGACAAGGGCGGTGCCTGGAAAACCGGCGCGCCCTCTTGCTTGTGGTTCAAGTCGGTCTCCTGATGTAGCAGCGCAGCTGAGCGCTAGGCCGCTTTTTGTTCTGGTATCGGGTCGTAGACGGTGGGCGTGAGCGGCACATTCCACGCGTCATAGCCGTAGAGCCAGCTGGTGTCGGCTTGCTTGCCGGTTTCGCCGCCCTTCATCCAGGTGTTGGCGCTGGAGATCGTCTGGATGCGCGACACGCGCGGCTTGCGGTGCGCTTCGTAGGTGCTAAATGCGCCTTCGATGTCTTCACCCTTGACCGCTTCTAGACAGCGCGCCAGGATCGCCGCATCCTCGATGGCGGTGGCCGCGCCCTGCGCCATATAGGGCGTCATCGGGTGGCAGGCGTCGCCGAGCAGCACCACGCGCCCGTCGCTCCAGCGCGGTAGCGGCGCGCGCTCCAGGATCGCCCATTTGTGGCAGTCGGGGCAGGCGCCCAGCACGGTGCGCACGTCCTGGTGGAAGCCGGCGTAGGCGGCGCGCAGTTCGTTCACGTCACCCTTGGCCGACCACGACTCCTGCGTCATCCACTCGGCCGACTCGGGCACGCTGGTGACGAAATACAGTTCGCTGCGGTCGGTGCGCGTGTAGTACATCACGATGTGGCGGTCAGTGCCCCACCACTTGGTGCGCGAGGCGCCGATGTCGTAGCCCTTCATGTGCTCGGCGGAAAATGCCGCGCGATAGGCGATGCGGCCCTTGTGGATCGGCTTGTCCGGCCCGAGTAGCAGGCCGCGCACCAGCGAGTGCACGCCGTCGGCGCCGATCACGGCGTCCGCTTCGGCAGTCGTGCCGTCGGCAAAGCTGAGTTTCACGCCCGTGCCGTTCTGGTCGAGGCCGGTGAGCTTTTTCGACAGGTGGATCAACTCGGCCGGCACGGCCGATGCGAGCGCGTCGTGCAGGTCGCCGCGATGCATGCACAGGTAGGGCGCGCCGAACAGCTCTTCGGGCATCGGCAATTCACGCATCACGGTACCGGTGTCCCACTCGCGATTGAGGTGCGAGTAAGGGGCGAAGGCGGTGTTGCGCAGCCGCTCTTCGACACCGATGCCGCGCAGCACCTTCATCGAGTTGGGCATCATCTGGATGCCGGCGCCGATGCGCGCAAAGCGGCTCGCCTGCTCGTAGACCTGGATGTCGAATCCGGCGCGGCGCAGCGTCGCGGCGACCGCCAGCCCGCCCATGCCGGCGCCGACGACGGCGATGTGGGGCTTGCCGATGTGGCGCTCAAGCATGCAAAGTCCTGTCAGAGGGTGGCGTTGTTGATGTCGCCGCCGAGCGCCGCCAGGCCCCAGGCGCTGGTTTGGGCGTCGAGTGAAAAGTTGATGTGGGCCGCCGCCGCATGCTGGTCGCGGTAGATGCGTTCCATCGGCCCACGCGTGTACAGGCCGTTGGCGCCGGCCAGCGCATACAGGGTATCGACTGCCTCGGTTGCCAGGTGGGCGGCAAAGGCGCAGTTGCGCTTCTGGCGCAGCTTGTGCTCGAGCGTGAGTGCAACGCCTGCTTCGGTCATCTGCTGGCTGTCGATGCAGTCCTGGCGCAGCAACAGGCGCGCGGCGTCGATGTGCGCACCCGCCAGGCCGACGCGCGCCTGCACGGTGTTAAGGTCGCGCATCTTGAGGGCGGTGTAACTGGTGCTGCGATCCCGGACCATGGCGGCAATCGCATCGAGCATCGCCTGGGCGTTGCCAATCATCGCTCCGCCAATGCAGTGCGCGGCGAGCCCGCCGAACGGGACGCGGAACAGTATCTCGGGATTGCTGCGCCATCCGGGATAGGGCCGGCCCTCGCGGTGGTGGAGCATTGAAAGCGCCCGGTGCTCGGGCACGAACACCTTGTCGCACTTTACCGAGCGGCTGCCGGTGCCCCTGAGGCCCATCACATGCCAGTCGTCGATGACTTCGTATTCCGGGCTGGGCACGATACACATGCGGTAATCGACCACCTTGTCGCCGTCGCGCACCACGCAGGCAAGCATGTTCCAGGACGAGACCGTGACGCCTGACGAGAAATTCCAGAGCCCGGAGAGTTCGATGCCGCCGTCAACCACCCGGCCGCGCCCTTGCGGATAGGCAATTCCGGAAGCGATGAAGGCGTCGGGATTGACCGACCAGACTTCCTCCTGGGCGCGATCCTCGTAGAGGGCCAGCATCCAGTGGTGGATCGCCAGGTTGGCCAGCACCCAGGCACTCGACATGCAGCCGCGCGCGATGATGTCCGGAATCTCGACCAGTGAAAGGTAGTCGAGCCCCATGCCGCCCCAGCGGCGCGGTTGGGCAAAGCGCACCAGGCCGGTGCGATGCAGGTCGGCAATGTTGTCGGCGTCGAGTTGCCCCCCCGTTTCGGTGCGGGCAGCTCGTGCCTGCAGCGCAGGCACGAGTGCATGCGCCCGTTCACACGCTTGCGCATATGACACGCCGGAAAAATCGTCGAAGCGCCGCTCGGGTGCATTCATGGCAAGCTTCCTTCAGACCACGCGCGGCATTTCGTTGTAATTCTCGGCCCAGGTCGGCATGGTTTTCATGCCGAAGAAATTGAGTTCGATGGTCAGGCCGTCGGGATCGCGCACAAAAATCTGGAACAGGTTGGAATCGGGCAGTGAACGCGCCCACCAGTCGCACTTCATGTCGGCGAAGCGGTTGCGGAACTCTTCCGGGTCCTGGGCGCCGAAGGCGATGTGGTCGATCACGCCAGAATTATCGAGCGCGGCATGTTCCGGCGTACCCTTGTAATACAGGTCGGAGTGCGGCACACCGTGCTGGGCCATGTGCACCCAGATATTGTCTTCACGGCCGAGCCAGTAGCCGGGAAAGGGGAAATCCGGGCGCGGCATTTCTTTCAGGGCCAGGGCGTCGCAATAAAACTGCTTGGTCTTCTCCAGGTCGTTGGCGCGCAAAAGAAAGTGGTTCAGGTCGGTCAAGGGCATGATGGTTTCTCCTGTTGGGTTACTGCTTTTCGATTCCGGTCGTTTCGACCACGTTCTTCCATTTGGTGATTTCGCCCGCGAGCAGGTCACGCAAATCTTCCGGGCTGCCGCCCCGAGCATCGATGCCAAATTCCTGAAAACGCTCGCGGATGTCGGGCTGGGCCATTGCGGCGTTAATTTCACGGTTCAGCCGCTCGATAATTGCGCGCGGGGTCTTGGCCGGCAACGCGATGCCGTTCCACGCTGACACATCGTAGCCGGGTACGCCGCTCTCGGCAATGGTCGGTACATTGGGCATGCCGGCAAAGCGCTTCGCCGACGAGACTGCCAGTACCTTGAGCTCGCCACCCTTGATCAGGCCGCGCGCTGGCGCGGTAATCTCGAAGGCCACCTGGATGTCACCGCTTTTGAGCGCGGCGAACAGCGCCGGTGTGCTCTTGAACGGCACCAGCGTCAGGTTCAGGCCGGTCATCGCCTTGAACAAGGATGCCGCCATGTGCTGGCCGCTGCCGATCGCCACCGTGCCGATGTTGAGCTTGTCGGGATTGGATTTGGCCAAGGCGATCACATCGCGGATGTTGTTGAGCGGTGAATCCTTGCCGGTCAGCACCAGCACGTCGAAAAAGCCCATCGCCGAGACCGGCGCGAAATCGCGTACCGTGTCGTAGGGCAGGCTCTTGAACATCGCCGCGCTGACCGCGTTGCCCTGGTTCAGGTGCAGCATGGTGTAGCCGTCGGGTTCGGCCTTGGCCACCGTATCGGCGGCGACAATGCCGCCGGCACTCGGACGATTGTCTACCACCACCTGCTGTCCGAGGGCGTTCGAGAGTTTTTGCGCGATCATGCGCGCGGTGATGTCGGCGACACCGCCCGGCGCATAGCCGACCACGAAGCGGATCGGCTTGGCGGGCCAGGCCTGCGACTGGGCATTCGCGAAATTGCACACCAGCAGGGCGAGAAGCCCGGCAATGGCGTGATGCAGCGATCGGTGAATGGCGGTTTTCATTCGGCTCATTCGGCTCATTCGGTCTTGATGCCGGCGCGGCTGATGACGCGCTTCCAGGTGCGCGCTTCGTCCTCCACCCGACGTGTGAACTCGGCGGGTTGGCTCGCCACCGCGCGCACCCCGGCGCCGGCAAAAGCGTCGCGCACCTTGGGCTGCTCGACGGCTTTGGCAATGCCTTGCTGCAACTGCGCGATGATGGCCGGCGGCGTGCCGCCCGGCGCCATGAAGCCGAACCAGTAGATCATGTTGTAGTCCGGATAGCCGGCCTCGGCGAAGGTCGGC
This sequence comes from Burkholderiales bacterium, assembly GCA_947473125.1. GTDB lineage: Bacteria > Pseudomonadota > Gammaproteobacteria > Burkholderiales > JAEUOS01 > CANJDH01. The sequence goes on along the minus strand of CANJDH010000082.1, from coordinate 1,507 downwards.
ACCTCGGGCAACAGGGGGTGGCGCTCTTTACCGGCGACCGCGAGGCCGCGCACCCTGCCGCCCTTGATGTGCTGTGCCGCCGAGCCGACGCTGGAGAGACCGACATCGATGCGCCCGGCGATCAGGTCGAGGATCGCCGCAGCCACGCCTTTGTAGGGGACATGGGTGAGTTCGGCATCGACGCTGGAGAAAAACAATTCGACCGCAAGGTGTGCCGAGGAACCCTGGCCACCGGAACCAAAGGTCAGGCCCTTGGGTTGCTTGCGCGCCAGTTCGACCAGCTCCTTGAGGGTTTTCGGTGCAAGATCCTGGCGCACCATGATCACGGCGGGCGCTTCGGCTGCGGTGCTGACCTTGATGATGTCCTTTTCCGGGTCATACGGCAGCTTGGCATAGAGCGCCGACGACACTGCGAACGAGTTGTCGGTGAACAGCAGGGTATGGCCGTCCGGTGCCGCCTTGGCTACCGCGTCGGTGCCCAGCGTACTGCCGGCGCCGCCGCGGGTTTCAATGATGAACGCCTGGCCGGTCTGGGTAGAGAGTTCCGCACCGATGGCGCGTGCGGCAGTTTCGGTGAACGAGCCGGCGGCGAACGGCACGATGATGCGTACCGTCTTGGTCGGCCAAGCCTGGCTGTGCGCCGCCGTTGCGCCTGCAGCGAGGGCGAGTGCGCATGCGAGCCTTGACCACATCTTGATCATGTCGGGTGTCTCCGGATTTTCTTGTTGGGTGTCGACCTTGATCCAGAGGGGATTCACACCCCGAGGACGCGCCGCAACTGCCATGCGGTCGACTGGATGGACGATAACACCGGCCGCTCGAATTCGGAATGCAGCGTGTCAAGAATGGCGAAAGTCGGCAATTGCGAGCAGGCGATGAACATCGCATCGCAATCGTTGCGCATGGTCTTGCGCGCCATGTCGGCTACGGCGTCGGACTGGATCCGGCCGAGCTCGTCAACATCTTTCGCGTACAGGCTGTCGAAAGCGCGCACGCGGATGCCGCCGTCGGTGAGGAACACCTTGATCTGCTGGTTCACCGCATCCTGGTAAGGCGTGACGACTGCGACGTCCTGCGCCTTGGCATCCTGCAGCGCCAGCACCATGGCGCGCGCGGTGGTGACTACCGGCGTGCCGGTGGCCTCCATCAGTTCCTGGGTCAGGGCGCCTTCTTCAGCCGGGCCTGCAATGAAGCTTGCCGCGGTGCAGCCGTAGGCGAGGATGTCGATGCCCTCGTCGCGAAACTGCCGGGCCAGTTGCAGCGCCTGCGCCTTGTAGGCGGGGATGCTGTCGGCGGTGAGCATGCCCTTGCCGCGCGGGATGCGAATGGTGTGGACCTGGGAGCCGGCCGGCAGCCATGCGGCCAGCTCGCCTTCCATGGTGGTGTTGTTGATCGGCACCATCAGTCCGACCTTCAGTGTCGTTTTCATGTCGTGCTCATTTTGTACGTCTGGGCTCAGGCCGCAACGCGGCGGGTGATCGAATGGTCCTGCTTGCGGATCCCCGCT
>CANJDH010000081.1 GCA_947473125.1 Burkholderiales bacterium | reverse complement strand
CCGAACGCGAAGGAATTACGGGCCTGATCCTGGCAGGCGGCCAGAGCCGGCGCATGGGCGGCCAGGACAAGGGGTTGATTGCCTTTCAGGGGAAACGCCTGGTAGACCATGTGTTCGGCAAAATCACGCCGCAAGTCGGCGGCGTGCTGATCAATACCAACCAGAATCACGATCACTACAAGGGTTTTGGCGTGCGTGTCGTGTCCGACGCTTTTACCGGCCATGCCGGCCCCTTGGCCGGACTGCATGCGGGCCTGGCGGTGTCGCGCCGTCCCTTTCTGATTACCGTACCGTGCGATTCGCCTTTTTTCCCGGCAGACCTGGTAGAGCGTTTGTTCGACGCGCTGTCCGCGCACGACGCCCAGGTTGCGGTGGCCACCACCGGAGATCAGCCACACCCGGTGTTCACGCTGGTGCGCCGCAACCTTTACGACCACCTTTCCGAATTCATGAAAGGTGGCGGGCGCAAGATCGACGAATGGTATTCGACCCTCAAGATCGCGCCGGTCGATTTTGAAAGCGAAGCACTGTTCGGCAACATCAATACGCCGGAAGAACTCGAAGCATATGAACAGGGCAAGCCGCCGCCTCCGAAAAAGTCAAAGCGACGTTTTGAAGCGCCGTTGGTCGAACGACGCGGCCGCGCGACGCGCCCACAGATGGCGCACGACGCCGTACTCGACGAAATATTGGGTAACACCGAATCGAAGGCCGTCGGCACCGCAAAAAAGCACCTGGCGCGCCGAAAGACCGATGCTGCATTGCCTAGGGGAGCACCCGCTTCCGTGCAGTCGGGCGCAGCATCCCCACCGGTGTCGGACGCCTCGACGGCGCCGTCTCTCGAAGCCGTCGTCAGTTGCATCGACGGCTACGACCCCAACGCGCTGCCGACGGCAAAGGTCATCGAAGTGATCCGCCAGTTCGTGCGTCCGGTGGCCGGATTCGAGAAGGTCGCCATTCGCCAGGCGCTCGGCCGCATCCTCGCCGAGGATATCGTCTCACCCATCAATGTGCCGGCCCATGACAACTCGGCCATGGATGGATGGGCGGTGCGCGGCAGCGACCTTTCGCCCGTCTCCGCCGTCACCCTCGATGAAATTGGTGCGTCACTCGCCGGCAAAGAGTTTGCGGGCAAGGTCGCCCCCGGTGAGTGTGTGCGCATCACCACGGGCGCGGTGATGCCGCATGGCTGCGACACCGTGATCCCGATGGAACTGGTCAAGACGACCGGCAAACGCATCACCATGCCGCCGGGCCAGGAGGCCGGCGCCAACCGGCGATTGGCCGGCGAAGACCTGCAAAAGGGGCGCCCCGCGCTGTTTGCCGGCAAGCGTATCAATCCTGCCGAACTCGGTTTGATCGCTTCTTTGGGCGTGCCGGAAATCAAGGTAGCCCGGAAGCTGCGAGTGGCGTTTTTTTCCACCGGTGATGAACTCAAGTCGGTTGGTGAAAGCTTGCGCGAGGGAGAGGTGTACGACTCCAATCGCTACACCCTGTTCGGCATGCTCCAGCGCCTTGGCTGTGACGTCATTGACATGGGCGTGATTCCGGACGATAAAGCCAAACTGGAAGCCGCCTTTCGCTCCGCAGCGGCCAGTGCCGACGCCGTCATCACCTCCGGCGGCGTGTCCGTTGGAGAAGCTGACTACACCAAGCAAATGATGAAAAAGCTCGGGGATGTGGTGTTCTGGCGCATCGCCATGCGCCCTGGGCGGCCGATGGCGTTTGGCAAAATTTCGGAGGCAGGCAAAACGGCCTATCTGTTCGGCCTGCCCGGCAACCCGGTGGCCGTCATGGTCACCTTCTATCACTTCGTGCGCGGCGCGCTGCTGCACATGATGGGGGCCACCGATACCGCGCTACCCGTTCTCCAGGCAAGGTCGCGCGACGCGATTCGCAAGAAACCCGGGCGGACCGAATATCAGCGCGCGATACTCGAATCGACCCAGGGAGAAGTGACGGTGCGCTTGACCGGAAGCCAGGGATCGGGGGTGTTGCGTTCCATGTCGGAAGCAAACTGCTTCCTGGTGCTGGGCCACGATCAGGCCAGCATCAAGCCCGGCGACCTGGTGGACGTGCTGTTGTTTGACGGATTGACCTAGCCCCCGCCCTGCCCCGGCGTCACTTCGCCGAGGTCAGGCGCCCCGCATTGAGCTCCAGCACACGGCCCATCCGGCCGGCCAGTTCACGATCATGGGTGACGACCACGATGCCGGTACCGACCTTGCTTTGCAAGGCCACCATCACGCCAAATACGGCGCGAGCCGTTTCGCGATCCAGATTGCCGGTGGGTTCATCCGCCAAGATGCACTGTGGTCGGGTCACCAGTGCCCGCGCAATCGCAGCGCGCTGGCGCTCGCCACCAGACAACTCGGCTGGCGTGTGGTTGAAGCGGTGGGCCAGGCCAACGTCGGTCAAGGTCTGAAGAGCCGCTTCCAGAGCCGTTGTTCGAGGATCACGCCGAATCAGCAAGGGCATCGCCACATTCTCCTGCGCAGTAAATTCAGGCAGCAGGTGATGAAACTGGTAGACGAACCCGAGGGTACGATTGCGCAAGGCGCCGCGCTCGGCCTCGTCCAGGGCTGCCAACGGCTGCCCGTCAATCTCGACTGCCCCGCGGGTCGGGGTATCGAGCCCGCCCAGACAATGCAGCAGCGTGCTCTTGCCGGAACCCGAGGCGCCGACAATGGCCACCGTTTCGCCACGGCGAATCTCGATGTCGACACCCCGCAGCACCTCCACCGGCTGCGGGCCCTGCGTGTAGGTTCGACCCAGCCCGCTGGCCCTCAGCACCACGTCACTCATAGCGCAGCGCCTCCGCAGGCTGTACCCGCGCCGCGCGCCAGCTCGGATACAGCGTGGCGACGAAACTCATCGTCAGCGCCACCGCAATGATCACGCCGATATCACCGAAGCGCGGGTCAGACGGCACGGTATTGATGAAGTAGATGTCTTTGGCAAGGAATTGGAAGCCCAATAGACGTTCGATCGCCGGCACCCAGACGTCGAGGTTGAGCGCAGTGACGATGCCGGTGGCCGCCCCGAGCAAGGTACCAAACGCCCCGGAGACCGCACCCTGGATGACAAAAATGCGTTGGATCGCACCCGGCGTGGCGCCCAGGGTACGCAAGATGGCGATGTCGGCGCGCTTGTCCGTCACCGTCATCACCAGCGAGGAAACCAGATTGAACGCCGCCACGGCGACGATCAGCGTCAGGATGATGAACATCATGCGCTTCTCGATCTGGACCGCGGCGAACCAGTTGCGGTTGATGCGGCCCCAATCGCGAATCAGCACGTCGCCGGTGACAATGCGCGTAAGGTCGCGGGCAATCAGCGGCGCCTCGTACAGGTCGTCAACCTTGAGGCGAATCCCGGTGACGCCGTCAATGCGAAACAGTTTTTGCGCATCTTCAAGGGCGATCAAGGCCAATGCCGAGTCGTACTCAAAGTGACCCGACTCGAAAGTGCCCGCCACATTGAACTGCTTCAATCGCGGGATGACGCCGGCCGGTGTGATGTTTCCTTGCGGGGCAATCAGGGTTACCTTGTCACCGCGTGACACCCCAAGGGCCCGCGCCAGTTCCAGGCCCAGGACCACATTGAATTCACCCGGTTTGAGGTCGGAGAGCTTGCCGGTCTTGAGACTCAAGCCGGCCACTTTTTCTTCCTGATCCGGCACAATGCCGCGAATCACCGCGCCGCGCACCGCTTCGGAGTTGGTCAGCATTGCCTGCGCCAACACATAAGGCGCGCCGGCCACTACGCGCCGATGGCGCTTGGCCTCAGCAAGTAGTGACTCCCAGTTGGCGATGGGACGGTCGGCGCCAAATACCTCGATGTGTGCCACCACCGACAGCATCCGGTCGCGCACTTCCTTCTGGAAGCCGTTCATTACCGACAGCACCACGATCAGCGCCCATACCCCCAACGCGATGCCGGCGACGGATGCAAACGAAATGAATGACAGAAAGCCGCCTGCACCGCCACTGGCGCGTTTCGACGACCGGATGTAACGCCAGGCAATGAACAGTTCGTAGGGAGCAACCATCAAAGCATGCTACACGACGCGCGACGCCGGCGCTGGCAGCGCCACACCAGTCACGCCAGCGATCATGCCGGCTGTGACCGCCGCCAGACCCAGCATCACGAGCGCGCTCAGCGGCTCACCAAGCCATGGTACCGCGATCAAGGCCGCCAGGCCCGGACAAAGCGCCGTGATCATGGTGGTGCGTGAAGGCCCGAATACCTGCACCACGCGGGTGTAGAACCACATCGATACGACCAGCGCCAAAATTCCCTGGAACACCCCCTGCCAGATGATATCGGGCAGCGGTGCCGCCAGAATCTGCTTGGGAAGGAACACCAGATACACCGGTGTGTAGAGCGCGAACGAGATCAGTGAGGTCGCGAGCGTGGCGTCGATTGCCCCCACCTTCCAGTGGCGCACCAGCACCACAAACGTGGCCCAGCAAGCGGACGCCAGCGGAAACAGCATGTCACCACGCCAGGCGCCGTCGCGGGCATCGGCAGTCGAAAAGGAATGCCAGGCAATGAAGGCCACACCCAGCAAGATCAATCCCAGGCTAACGAGTTTTCGCCGGGTCAGCTTGTCGCCCAGAACAAACCATGAGATCACGGCGACGGAGAACGGCAGCGTCCCCGGCATCAACACGGCGCCGTGCGCGGCAGGCGCGAAGGAAAAGCCGGTGTAAGCCAGGCAACTGAACGCGATGCCAGCGATCACAGCAATCACCAGCGCACGCTGCGGAGACAGGTCTCCCAGCCGCTTCCCAGCGGGACGCATCATAAATACCGGCAACACCACGATTGCGGCGAAGGAAAAGCGCAAAAAGGCCATGTCCCAGGGGGTGAAATTGTTTTTCACGCCCTGGCGCGCCAGGATCAGGAACAAGGTCCAGATCGTCACGATGACGATCACCGAAAGGAGGTCAGGCATGCCGATGCGGCTGGACGTGCCGCCGTTCAAGGCCACTCCCCGCGTGACAATTTCTCCAGCCAGAACAAGCCGATGATGGTTTTCACGTCGGTTACTTTCCCCTCGTGCACCCAGCCCAAGGCTTCGCGCGGATCGGCTTCGAATACCTCAAGAAACTCACCGACATCGAGGTTTTGTGTGGTCATCGTCAGGCTGCGCGCGAGGAACAGTTCAATCTTCTCGTTCGAGTAGGCGATCAGCGGATGGATCGTCGTGATGTGGGTCCAATCGGCCGCACGATAGCCGGTTTCCTCTTCAAGCTCGCGCTTAGCGGTCGCCAAAATATCTTCGCCAGGATCGATCTTGCCTGCCGGGAATTCAATGAAATCACGGCCGTGTGGGTAACGAAACTGCCGCTCCATGACAAGTTTGCCATCGGCCAATACCGGGATGATCGCAACGGCGCCCGGATGCACGACGTACTCACGCGAGCTTTCACTACCGTCCGGGAGTCGGACCCGGTCAGAATTGATTTTCAGCAGTTTGCCTTCATAAACGCGCGAAGACTCGAGCATCGACTCGGTCAGATGCGGTTTTGTCATCGACCGCGCCACAGGTAGCAAAAAACGAAGCCCGGGTAGGCCAACACCAGAAACAGGCAATAGGTGATGGCATAAAACTCCCACGTCTGGGGGTAGATTTGACCCTGTCGCGATTCGATCGCCAGGGCGATCGTGCCGACCAGGAAGTACAGTGCCGTCAACTCCAGCAGTCGCCAGCCAAATGCCTTGCCTTGCGAGCCGGCCTTGAAAACAAAGAAGCGGCGTTCAAGAACAAATGGAAGGTTGGCCGCCACGAGAGCAACCAGCAGCAACACGTAAATTGCCGGCTGCGATGCGTTCATGTGATCCAGATTTCAATCGACAAGCCGTGGAGAATGCCTCCCACCAAAGCTTTTCGGGGCGGCACGATCAGATCGAAGCTTTCATCGCAAAGGCGCACAGCGCCATCAATCCGCCTGGTGCCAGGCCCAGGAACAGAAGCGCCAGCCCGTTGATCGAGAGCAAGGCATGCGCACCGCTGTCGCTGGTGATCGGGGTTGTGTCAGTCGGCTCTTCCATGAACATGATCTTGACCATGCGCAGGTAATAGAATGCGCCAATCAGCGAGAACAACACTGCCACGACGGCCAGCCAAATCATGTTGGCCGCCACGGCCGCCTGCAACACCGCGAATTTGGCGTAGAAGCCCACCGTGGGTGGTACGCCCACGAGGGAGAACATGATGATCAGCATCATCCATGCAAACCAGGGATTGCGCGTATTGAGACCGCGGAAATCGTCCAGGTTTTCGGCTTCGAAGCCCTTGCGCGCCATTAGTAGAATCATGCCGAACGAGGCCAGCGTGGTAATCACGTAAGTGATGGCGTAGAACATGGCGGATCCGTAGGCATCGACGGCGTTGAGCCGATTGCCGTCCACCACACCGGATAACAGACCAAGCAGCATGAAGCCCATGTGGGATATGGTCGAGTAGGCCAGCATGCGTTTGAGATTGGTCTGGGCGATGGCGGCCAAATTTCCCAACCCCATCGAGAGCACCGCCATGATCACCAGCATGCCCTGCCAGTCTGCAGCGACGCCGATCAATCCATTCACAAGCAGGCGGATGGCTATCGCGAAGCCCGCCAGCTTTGGAGCGGCGCCGATCATCAGGGTCATGGCAGTCGGAGCGCCATGATAGACGTCCGGAATCCACATATGGAACGGTACGACTCCCAGTTTGAACGCCAGGCCCGCAACAATGAACACAAGGCCGAAGAGCACCATCTGCTTTTTCGCCTGCCCGGAGGCAATCGATTTGGCAACGACACTGATGTCGAGGTCTCCAGTAGCCCCGTAGACCATCGACAAGCCGTACAGAAGCAGCCCTGATGCAAGTGCTCCGAGCACGAAATACTTGATCGCCGCTTCCGTAGAAACCGCCGAATCGCGATTCAATGCCACAAGTGCATAGAGGGACAGCGACAGCAGTTCCAGCCCGAGGTACAACAGTACGAAATGATTCGACGAAATCATCACCATGATGCCGAGCAAGGCAAACAGGGACAAAATCACAAATTCACCGGTCAGGAGATCCCGCTCCACCAGATAGCGTCGTGAATAGATGAACGTTGCGGCGACGGCAACATAAGCACCAATCTTGAGCAGGTTTGCCATCGGATCGGCGACAAACATGTTGGTAAATGCGTATCCGCGCGCACCCGACACCAGCAGCGCGGCACTCATGATGCCCGTCAACGCCAGCGCAATCAAGGCCAGCCAGAGCAGCACCACCTTGCGCTCTTTGGGCAGAAACAGATCCACCATCATGATGATGGCGATGGACAGTCCCAAAATCAATTCCGGGTAGGCGGGAATCATGCTCTGAGCCGCTTGTAACTGGGCCGGGACCAGGATTGGAACATTGACAATCATTTCACCAGTCATTGCAGTAGCCATGTCGCGTCCCCCTACATCTTGCTCTTGGCCACGTGCTTGGCCAAGGCGCTGACGGACGCATGCATCACGTCGGTGAAGGGTTTCGGATAGACGCCCATGTAAAGCACTGCTGCCGCGAGCAGCGCCAGGATCGAAAATTCACGCTTGCCGATATCGGTCAATGCCTTGACATGGTCATTGCCGATCTCCCCAAAAATCACGCGCTTCACCATCCAGAGGGAATACGCCGCGCCGAAAATGAGCGTGGTTGCGGCCAGGAAAGCGACCCAGAAGTTGTATTTCACGGCAGCCAGGATGACCATGAATTCGCCCACAAAACCTGACGTGGCCGGCAATCCACTGTTGGCCATGGCGAAGAACACGGCAAAGGCCGCAAACTTGGGCATAGTATTGACGACGCCACCGTAGTCGGCAATGTTGCGCGAATGCATGCGGTCGTAAAGGACGCCGATGCACAGGAACATGGCTCCCGAGATGAAGCCGTGCGACACCATCTGGACGATTGCACCTTCCACGGCAAGCGGCAGCAGTGTTCCATTCTGGAACATGAAAAATCCCAGTGTCACGAAACCCATGTGCGCAATTGAGGAATACGCCACGAGTTTCTTCATGTCGGTTTGCACCAGCGCGACCAGACCGATATACACCACCGCAATCAGCGACAGCGCAATCATCATGAAGGCGAGGTCCTTGCTCGCATCCGGGGCAATCGGCAAGGAAAATCGCAGGAATCCATAGGCACCGAGCTTGAGCATGATCGCGGCCAGCACCACCGACCCGCCGGTGGGCGCCTCGACGTGCGCATCAGGCAGCCAGGTATGGACCGGCCACATTGGTACCTTGACGGCGAACGCCATCAGGAACGCCAGGAAAATTAATTTCTGCGCGGGCAGCCCGAGCGGCAAGGCATGCCAGGTGGTGATGTCGAAGCTGCCGCCCGACTTCAGGTACAAATAGATGATGGCGACCAGGGTCAGCAAGGAGCCGGCCAGCGTGTACAGGAAAAACTTGAAGGCGGCGTATACGCGGTTGGGGCCGCCCCACACACCGATGATGACGTACATCGGGATCAGCGTCGCTTCGAAAAATACGTAGAACAGTGCACCGTCAAGCGCCGCAAATACACCGATCATCAAGCCCGACAACATGAGGAACGCGCCCATGTATTGCGCAACCCGGGTTTCAATCACTTCCCAGCCGGCCAGCACGACGAGCACGGTGATGAATGCCGTCAGCGGGATGAACAACATCGAAATGCCGTCGACGCCAAGGTGATAGTGAATGTTGAAGCGTTCTATCCACAGCCACTTCTCGACGAACTGGAATTTTTCGGTGGCAAGGTCAAAGCTGGTCAACAAAGGCAGCGTAACGACGAATGCGGCAATCGAACCAACCAGGGCAATGATGCGCGCCAGTTTGGCATTGCGGTCATTGCCCGTGGCAAAGACGATCAGGCCCGCCAGAATCGGCACCCAGATGGAAAGACTCAGAATAGCGGAGGGATTCGACGGCATGATCTATTTTCCTGCGCCGGGGAACCCGAACAGGGTGAGTGAAAACAGGACCGCCACAATCATCACGATCGCGTAGGTATACAGATGCCCGGTCTGGAACATCCGCGTAATCGATGACACCCAACCGACCAGACGCGTGGAGCCGCCGATGACGATGCCGTCAATCACGCCCTGATCCCCGCCCTTCCACAACCCCGCGCCGATCAAACGCGCCCCGCCCGCGAAAAATGCCTGATTGAAATCATCGAGGTAATACTTGTTCTCGAGCAGTGCGTGCACCGCACTGAAGCGCCGCTTGATCGCCGCAGGGATCTCCGGTTTGACCATGTAAAACAGGTATGCCGTTGCCACGCCCGACATCGCGAGCCAGAACGGCGCCGTCTGAAATGCATGCATCCCCATTGCTGCCCAGCCGTGGAACTCGAGCGCCAGCTCCTTCATCGCATGGTGTTGCGGAAGCACAGCGATGACGCCGTTGAAATAGCTCCCAAACAGCATCGGTCCGACCGTGTAGGCACCAATCAACAGGGAAGGAATCGCCAGGAGAACGAGTGGCAAGGTCACCACCCACGGAGACTCGTGCGGCTTGCCGCCATGGTGTGCGTGGTCATCGCCATTGTGATGCGGCACCTCGTCGTAGCGCTCCCTGCCCCAGAACACCAGGAAGTACATGCGAAACGAATAGAACGCCGTCACGAACACGCCTGCCAGAACCGCATAGTAGGCAAACGATGCGCCTGGCACATGGGCGGCGTGCGCAGCTTCAATGATCAGGTCCTTGGAGTAGAAGCCGGACAGGAACGGCGTGCCGATCAACGCCAGCGAACCGATCAGGCTGACCCAATGTGTCACCGGCATGTATTTGCGCAACCCGCCCATGTAACGCATGTCCTGGTTGTGGTGGCAACCCATGATCACCGAGCCTGCGGCCAGGAACAGCAAAGCCTTGAAAAAAGCATGTGTCATCAGGTGAAAGATCGCGACTGAATAGGCAGACGCACCGAGCGCAACGGTCATGTAGCCCAACTGCGAAAGGGTGGAATACGCCACCACCCGCTTTATGTCGTTTTGAACGATGCCGAGAAACCCCATGAACAAGGCCGTGATGGCACCGATCACCATCACAAAGGACAGCGCAGCATCCGACAATTCGAACAGCGGTGACATGCGCGCCACCATGAAGATCCCGGCTGTCACCATTGTGGCCGCGTGGATCAGTGCAGAAATCGGCGTCGGCCCTTCCATCGAATCAGGCAGCCACACGTGCAGCGGGAATTGCGCTGACTTTCCCATCGCGCCGATGAACAGGCAGATGCAGGCCGCGGTGAGAACCGTCGGGTCGCCCGGCAGGTAGGCCAAGGTGGTCGCGGCAATTTTCTTCAGGTCGGCGTGGTTGAACACCTCGGTGTAGTTCATGCTGCCAAACCAGGCCAATACCAGGCCGATGCCGAGGATGAAACCAAAATCCCCGACGCGATTGACCAGAAACGCCTTGAGGTTGGCAAAAATTGCCGTGGGGCGCGTGTACCAGAACCCGATCAAGAGATAGGACACGAGACCAACCGCCTCCCAGCCGAAAAACAGCTGAAGGAAATTGTTGCTCATGACCAGCATCAGCATCGAGAACGTGAACAGCGAGATGTAGGCGAAGAACCGTCGGTAGCCAGGATCCTCTTCCATATAGCCGATGGTATACACGTGCACCATCAACGATACGAAGGTGACCACCAGCATCATCGTCACAGTGAGGCGGTCAATCAGGAAGCCGACGTCAAACCTGATGCCATCCGCCACCGCCCACGTGTATATGGCCTGGTTGAAAATGGCTCCTTTTGCCTCAAATGCCTGTTGAGCAACCAGACAGGACGCGATAAACGAAATGAAAACGCCCAGAATCGCAATTCGGTGCGACGCCTTGCGGCCCAGCTTTGCGCCAAGAAACTGCGTGCCGAACAATCCGACCAGCACTGCGCCCGCAAGGGGCGTGAAGGCGGCAACCAGTAACAGGTTTTGCAAGCTCATTTGTTGTTAGCCTTTGAGCTGATCAAGTTCGTCGACATCAACGGTGTTCAGATTGCGGAACAGCACCACCAGAATCGCCAATCCAATAGCGGATTCCGCCGCCGCCACCGTCAAAATGAAAAACACGAATATCTGACCGTCCGGATCGCCAAGGAAGTATGAAAACCCGACGAAATTCATGTTGACCGCCAGAAGCATCAATTCGATCGCCATGAGGAGCACGATCAGGTTCTTGCGGTTGAGGAAAATACCGACGATCGAGATGGCGAACAGGATGGCGCCCAGAACCAGTACGTGCGATTGGGTAATCATGGCTTGCCCTCCCTGGCACGGTCCGATTCGGCCGCCATTTTGATGATCTTGAGGCGGTCACGTGATCGAACCAATACCTGCCTGGAGGGATGCTGTGCTTTGCTGTCCTTGCGGCCGCGCAGCGTCAATGCAATTGCCGCAACGATGGCAACCAGCAGGATCACGGCGGCGATCTCGAATGGGAACACATAATCGGTGTACAAGAGCCGGCCGATTTCCTTGATGTTGCTGTAGCCCGGCTGGTTGGCGGGAACATTGAGCGGGGCAGGCGCATCAAAGGGGCGGCTCATCAGGAGAAATGCCATTTCAAGCAGCATCAGGCCGCCGACAAAAAAGCCCAGCTTGGAGTGTTTCCAGAAGCCTTCGCGCATCTTGTCCATGTTGATGTCTAGCATCATCACGACGAACAGGAACAGCACCATCACCGCACCGACGTACACAAGCACCAGCGAAATCGCCAGGAACTCTGCCTTGAGCAGGATCCAGATCCCGGCTGCGGAAAAAAACGACAGCACCAGAAACAGTGCCGCATGCACCGGGTTTTTTGCCGTCACCACACGCAATGCCGCGAAGATCAGGATCGCCGAGAAGAAATAAAATAACAGACCTTTGAATTCCATGATGCTCTTCTACCGGTATGCCGCGTCGGCGGCGCGCGCGGCGGCAATTTCATTCTCGTATCGATCGCCTACCGCAAGCAGCATTTCCTTGGTGTAGTACAGATCGCCTCGTTTTTCGCCGTGGTATTCGAGAATGTGGGTTTCCACGATCGAGTCGACCGGGCACGACTCTTCGCAAAATCCGCAGAAAATGCATTTGGTGAGGTCGATGTCATAACGCGTGGTGCGCCGGGTTCCGTCATCACGGACATCCGATTCGATAGTAATGGCCATGGCCGGGCACACCGCCTCGCACAGCTTGCAGGCGATGCAACGCTCTTCGCCGTTCGGGTAACGGCGCAAGGCGTGCAGCCCGCGAAAGCGTGGCGACATGGGCGTCTTTTCTTCCGGGAACTGCACCGTAATCTTGCGCGCAAACACGTGTCGCCCGGTCAGGGCGAGGCCCTTGAACAGTTCAGTCAACAACAGGCTGCCCAGAAAATCCTTGACGGTGGTAACGGCGGACATGGCTATTTCCAGATGCTCAAAGGTGACACAAACCAAGCGCCGACAACGAACAGCCAGACGATGGTCAAGGGGATGAAGACTTTCCAGCCCAGGCGCATGATCTGGTCGTAGCGATAGCGCGGAAAGGAAGCACGGATCCAGATAAATATGGTCAGGATGGCGAAGGTTTTGGCAAACAGCCAGCACCATCCCGGTATCAGTTTGAGAAGCGGCGCATCAATCGGCGCGATCCAGCCGCCAAGGAAGAAAATCGAGACCAGCGCCGCGATCAGGATCATATTGGCGTATTCCGCCAGGAAGAACAAGGCGAACGCCATGCCAGAATACTCGACCATATGTCCGGCGACGATTTCGGACTCTCCTTCGACGACGTCAAACGGGTGCCGATTGGTTTCGGCTACGCCCGACACCAGATAGATGACGAATACCGGTAGCAAAGGCAGCCAGTTCCATGACAGGAAATTGAGGCCCATGTCGGCAAACGTGCCCTGGCCCTGCCCGGTAACGATGGTCACCATGTTGAGACTACCGCTGACCAGCAGCACGATCAGCAGGGAAAATCCCATCGCCAACTCATATGACACCATTTGTGCCGATGCACGCATGGCGCCCAGAAACGCGTATTTGGAATTCGAGGCCCAGCCGGCAATGATGACCCCGTAGACACCGAGCGACGAAATGGCCATGATGTACAACATGCCCGCGTCAATGTTGGCCAGCACCAGCTCGGGACCAAACGGAATCACGGCCCACGCCGCCAGCGCAGGCATGATGATCATGATCGGGGCGAGCACGAACAAGCCCTTGCTTGCACTGGACGGCACCAGGATTTCCTTGAACAGCAGCTTGATGCCGTCGGCGATCGGTTGCGCCAGGCCGCCGAGCCACTTGATGCCGAAAAAGGTCACGACATTGGGGCCGAGACGCACTTGCATCCAGCCGATCAATTTGCGTTCGTACAAGGTCAGGTAAGCGACCGACAGCATCAACGGGGCAACAATGCATACGATCAGGATCAGGGTCTTGGCAAATGCAAACAGGAACGGCCAGGCCGCGCCGAGATGGGCGGTACCCCAGGCATGCAATCCGTAGACTAGCTCGCCCATCACGCGCGCTCCAGAGTGACAGTGCCGGAGAGGGGACCGGCATTGATCGTGGAGACATGGCCGGCCGAAATGCGCACACAGCCGGCAGGTACCTCGTCGTCGCGAGCTGCACCGATGCGCAACTCCCCGGCGCCATTGCTGACGATCAGGCTTGTGCCTTCGGCAATGCCAAGCTTGGCAAGATCGGTGCCACTGATCATCGCACGCGGCAACCGGGCATCCGCCGTGCGCTGCAGTGAATCTGCACGCCGTGCCAGGATGTCGGCAAAATAAATCGGCACATCGGCGATGCGTTCGAAGGCACCCGCTGCAACCGTTCTTCCGACACCTGTTTGCTCAACATTGCTACGGTTATCGAGTTTTGAAACCCATTCCGCTTCCAGACATTCCGCGCGCACCGCTTCGGAGGTGTCATGATCAAAACCGGTCAGGCCAAGCAGGTTGCCGAGGACGCGGAGAACCTTCCAGGCCGGCCGGGTATCGCCAAGCGGCTTGACAACCCCGTTGAACGACTGCGCCCTGCCCTCCAGATTGATGAAGGTACCCGACGTTTCCGTGAACGGCGCGACCGGCAACAGCACATCGGCACAATCGAGGGATTGCCTGAACGGCGTCAGCACGACTGACATTTGCGCACCCTGCAATGCCTTGAGCGCCTGCGCGCCGTATGCTGTATCCAGTGCCGCTTCCGCGTGCAGCACCAGAAAGGCTTTGCGCGGCGACGAAATCATGGCCGCTGCGTTCATCCCGGTTGCTCCCGGATATGCCTTGGCGACATGGCAACCGACGGAGTTGACCGCTTCACCGAGAAAGCCAAATCGAACCTGCGCATCGCTGTTGAGGGCCGCCAGGGCATCGGCAAGCGCCTGGACGCGCAGGTGTATCTGGGCCGCCTCCAACGCTTGAGCGGCGAAGTTGCCTATGAAGAGTGCAACGTTCTTGCCTGACTTGAGGCTGGCGGCAATCTTGGAAGGCACGGTGCCATCGTCGCTTGAGTTGAGGGCCGCAATGATCGCCTCCAAAGTAGCGACGATCTGCGAAGGCGCCACCGTCACCTGGTTGGCCACCTTCATCAGCCAATCGTCATGCGCCGCATGTACGGAGTTGACTTGCGCGCGCTTCTTGGCGATCTGGCGCAGTCGCTGCGCGATCAACGGGTGATCCTTGCGCAGGAACGAGCCCACAATCAGAGCACGATCGAGCCGGCTTATATCTGCAACGTTCATGCCGAGCCACGGCATGCCGGCCAGTTTGCCATCGGCCGAGAAGTCGCTTTGCCGCAGGCGGAAATCGATGTTCTCCGACCCCAACCCTCGTACCAGCTTCTGAGCAAGGTACGCTTCTTCCAGCGTCGCGTGGGGCGATACCAGCGCACCGATGCTTGCTGCGCCATGCTGGGACTTGACTTCACTCATACCCTTGACGACAAATTCAAGCGCAGTCTGCCAATCGACGTCATGCCATTGGCCACCCTGTTTGATCATGGGCGAGGTGAGTCGATCTGCCGAATTGAGGGCTTCGTACGAAAAACGGTCCTTGTCGGAAATCCAGCACTCGTTGACGTCGTCGTTCTCCAAGGGGACGACGCGCATTACCTTGTCTCCCTTGACCTGGACAACCAGGTTGGCGCCGAGCGAGTCGTGCGGGCTGATGCTCTTGCGTCGCGCGAGCTCCCAGGTACGTGCTGAGTAGCGAAACGGTTTGCTGGTCAAGGCACCCACCGGACAAATATCGATCATGTTTCCGGAGAGTTCGGAATCAACCGTCTTGCCGACAAACGAGGTAATTTCCGAATGCTCGCCGCGACCCAGCATGCCCAGTTCCATTACACCGGCGATTTCCTGGCCGAACCGGACACAGCGCGTGCAATGGATGCAGCGGCTCATCTCTTCCATCGACACGAGCGGCCCGATATTCTTGTGGAACACTACGCGTTTCTCTTCGGTATAGCGCGAACCCGAGCCGCCGTATCCCACCGCGATATCCTGCAACTGGCACTCGCCGCCCTGGTCACAGATCGGGCAATCCAGGGGATGGTTGATCAGCAGGAACTCCATCACGCCTGCTTGCGCCTTCCGGGCTTGCTCGGAGGCAGTGAACACTTTCATGCCAGCCGTGACCGGAGTGGCGCACGCCGGCAGCGGCTTCGGTGCTTTTTCGACCTGCACTAGGCACATGCGGCAGTTCGCCGCAATAGACAACTTCTTGTGATAGCAGAAATGCGGAATGTAGGTGCCGAGTTTGTTCGCGGCATCCATCACCATGCTGCCTTCCAGCACTTCGACCTTGTGGCCGTCGATTTCCAGTTCAACCATGAGTGTGCGCCCAGCCCTTAGCTATGTGTAAGCCGGCACGAGGCAATGCTTGTGCTCGATGTGATACTCAAATTCTTCCCGGTAGTTCTTGATGAATGCCCGGACCGGCATTGCCGCAGCATCACCCAGAGCGCAAATTGTGCGCCCCTGAATGTTGTCGGCGACCGAATTGAGCATGTCCAGATCTTCCGGCCTGCCCTGCCCGTGTTCGATGCGGTGCACCATGCGATAGAGCCAGCCAGTGCCTTCACGGCATGGCGTGCACTGGCCGCAGGATTCTTCAAAATAAAAATACGACAGGCGCAACAGGCTTTTCACCATGCAGCGGGTCTCGTCCATCACGATCACCGCACCGGACCCGAGCATCGACCCGGCCTTGGCAATGGAGTCGTAGTCCATGTCGGTTGCCATCATCACATCGCCAGTCAGAACCGGCATGGAGGAGCCGCCGGGGATGACAGCCTTGATCTTCTTGCCGCCGCGCATGCCGCCAGCAAGTTCCAGCAGCTTGGCGAAGGGCGTACCGAGCGGGATTTCGTAGTTTCCCGGTTTCTCCACATCACCGGAGATCGAGAATATCTTCGATCCGCCGTTGTTCGGCTTGCCCATTTCGAGGAATTTATCGCCGCCATTGCGGATGATCCACGGTACCGCCGCGAACGTTTCGGTGTTGTTGATCGTGGTCGGCTTGCCGTACAAGCCGTAACTGGCGGGGAACGGTGGCTTGAAGCGCGGCTGGCCCTTTTTGCCCTCCAGCGACTCGAGCAGCGCGGTTTCTTCGCCGCAGATATAGGCCCCAAAGCCATGGTGCGCGTGAAGTTCGAAACTGAATTCGGTGCCGAGAATTTTCTGGCCCAGATAGCCCACGGACCTAGCTTCATCGAGCGCCTCTTCAAAGCGCTCGTAATCGGCCCAAATTTCACCGTGGATATAGTTATAGCCGACCGGCACGCCCATGGCATAGCCGGCAATGATCATTCCTTCGATCAGGATGTGCGGGTTGTACCGAATGATGTCGCGATCCTTGAAGGTACCAGGCTCTCCCTCATCGGAGTTGCACACCACGTATTTGGCTCCGGGAAAACCGCGCGGCATGAAACTCCACTTGAGTCCCGTGGGGAATCCGGCCCCGCTACGCCCACGCAATGCGGATTTTTTGACTTCGGCGATCACGTCTTCCGGCTTCAACCCGGTTAACAGGATTTTCTTGAGGGCGTCGTAGCCGCCGCGCTTCTCGTAGTCGGAGAGCCGCCAGTTCTTGCCGTCAATGCCGGCAAGGATCAGAGGATTGATATGACGATCGTGCAGGCAGGTCATTTCAATTCCTCGATCAGGGCATCGAGTTTGTCGTGCGACATGAAGCTGCACATGCGCTTGTTGTTGACCAGCAGAACTGGCGCGTCGCCGCACGCCCCCATGCATTCGCCTTCGACGATCGTGAAACGCCCGTCGGCGGTTGTCTGCTTGTAACCCACGCCCAGCCTGGTTTTGAGGTGTTCCGCTGCGCGCTCACCGCCGGATAGCGCGCAGGGCAGATTGGTGCAGACGCTGATCTTGTACTTCCCCATGGGTTTGAGGTGGTACATGTTGTAGAACGTGGCGACTTCCTGCACTGCCACCGCCGGCATGCCCAGATAGTCAGCCACCGCCTGCATGGTATCTGGTGCAAGCCAACCCTTTTCATCCTGCGCAATGGCCAGGGCCGACATCACGGCAGACTGCTTCTGGTCGGCCGGATACTTGGCAACCTCGCGGTCAATCCGCTTCAAAGATGCGGCGCTCAGCACCTGGATGACTGTGCTCATCGGTCAATCTCGCCAAAGACGATGTCTTGTGTCCCAATGATGGTGACGACATCGGCAATCATGTGGCCGCGCGACATTTCGTCCAGAGCCTGCAAATGGGCAAAACCTGGGGCGCGAATTTTCAGCCGATATGGCTTGTTGGCACCATCCGAGACCAGATAGATGCCGAACTCTCCTTTGGGGTGTTCCACCGCTGCGTAGGCCTCTCCCGGCGGGACATGGATCCCCTCGGTAAACAGCTTGAAATGATGGATCAACTCCTCCATGCTGGTTTTCATGGCGAGCCTGGAAGGGGGTGCCACCTTGTGGTTGTCACTCATGACAGGTCCGGGATTGTTGCGCAACCACTCGACGCATTGGCGAATGATCGTGTTCGACTCGCGCATCTCATGGACCCGCACCAGATACCTGTCGTAGCAATCACCGTTGGTCCCGACCGGGATGTCGAAATCGAGCAGGTCATAGACCTCGTACGGCTGCTTCTTGCGCAAGTCCCAGGCAATACCGGAACCCCGAAGCATGGGCCCGCTAAAGCCCATCTGCAGGGCCCGCTCCGGCGTCACGATGCCGACATCAACAAGGCGCTGCTTCCAGATACGGTTGTCGGTCAGCAAGGTCTCGTACTCGTCAATGCATTTTGGGAAGCGCGTCGTAAAGTCTTCAATGAAGTCAAGCAAGGATCCCTGACGGTTGGCATTGAGCTCTTTCATGGCCCGGGCATTGCGCAACTTCGAGGCCTGGTATTGCGGCATGGCATCAGGCAGGTCACGATATACCCCGCCAGGCCGGTAATACGCCGCATGCATGCGTGCGCCGGAAACTGCCTCATAGCAGTCCATCAAGTCTTCACGCTCACGGAACGCGTACAAGAAAACGGTCATCGCGCCGACGTCAATGGCATGTGCCCCAAGCCAAAGCAGGTGGTTCAGTACACGCGTTATTTCGTCGAACATCACACGGATGTACTGCGCGCGTATCGGCACCTCGACGCCGATCAATTTTTCGATCGCCATCACATAGGCATGTTCATTGACCATCATCGACACGTAGTCGAGGCGGTCCATGTACGGCACCGACTGCAGGAAAGTCTTTTGCTCTGCCAGCTTCTCGGTAGCACGATGCAACAGGCCGATGTGCGGGTCTGCACGCTGCACGACTTCGCCGTCGAGTTCAAGCACCAAGCGCAGCACGCCGTGGGCAGCCGGGTGCTGGGGGCCGAAATTGAGTGTGTAGTTCTTGATTTCCGGCATGCTATTTCTTCAAGCCACCATAGTTCTCTTCACGAATGACCCGGGGCGTCACTTCACGCGGTTCAATCGACACCGGCTGATAAATGACGCGCTTCTTTTCAGGGTCGTAACGCATCTCGACGTGGCCGGATACCGGAAAATCCTTGCGAAATGGATGCCCGATGAAGCCGTAGTCGGTGAGGATGCGACGCAAATCGGCATGCCCGTCAAACACAATTCCGAGCAGGTCGAATGCCTCGCGCTCGTACCAGCCGGCCGAATTCCAGACCGGCGTGATCGATGCCACTGCCGGAAAATCATCATCCGGGCAAAACACCCTGATCCGGACCCGCCAGTTGTGCTTGATGGACAGCAGGTGCGTCACGGCAGCGTACCGACGGCCGATCCATGCACCTTCGCCGTAGGTTGCATAGTCCATCCCGGCAAGGTCAAGGCACTCTTCAAAATGCAGCCCCGGATCATCACGCAGCGCCACGCACGCGTCGAGGTAGTTTGATGCATCAACCACCAGCGTCACCTCGCCAAGTGCAACTGCGAGCGATTGGACCTTGTCGCCTAATGCTGCCTGCAAATTGGACTGAAGGGTCTCGAGCTTTGTCATCGGTGGGCGGTCAACGCGCGATTGTGTTGGTGCGCTTGATCTTGTTCTGCAGTTGCAGGATGCCGTACAGCAACGCTTCGGCGGTTGGCGGGCAACCTGGTACGTAGACATCCACGGGCACAATGCGGTCACATCCGCGGACCACCGAGTAGGAATAGTGGTAGTAGCCGCCGCCGTTTGCACAAGAGCCCATTGATATGACCCAGCGTGGCTCAGACATCTGGTCGTATACCTTGCGCAAGGCCGGCGCCATCTTGTTGCACAAGGTACCGGCCACGATCATCACGTCGGCCTGGCGCGGGCTGGGACGGAATACCACGCCAAACCGATCAAGGTCATACCTGGACGCCCCGGCGTGCATCATTTCGACCGCACAACAGGCCAAGCCGAAAGTCATCGGCCAAAGAGAACCCGTACGGGTCCAATTGATCAATTTATCCGCTGTGGTCGTGACAAATCCCTCAGACAGGACGCCCTCAATGCTCATTGAGCTACTCCCATTCCAACGCGCCCTTCTTCCATAGGTAGACCAGCCCAAGCACCAGCTCGAGGATGAATATTGTGATGGATACGAACACGCCGGAACCGAGCTCGCGCGCCGTTGCGGCCCACGGGAACAGCAAGGCCGTTTCCAGGTCGAACAGAATGAAGAGGATAGCGATCAGGTAGTAACGCACGTCAAACTTCATGCGCGCGTCTTCAAATGCCTCGAAACCGCACTCGTAAGGCGAGAGCTTCTCGCTATCAGGGCGGTTCGGGCCCAGAACCGAGCCAAGTACCATGGGCGCAACGCCGACGGCAATCCCGACAAAGATGAACATCAGGATCGGAAAATAGGATTCGAGGTTCATGAAGCTCTGGATCAGCCCCGGTTTGCGGCCAGGACCTGGATTTGTTGGTGCCGTCGATGAGACTCGAACTCATACGCCTTTCGGCACTGCCCCCTCAAGACAGCGTGTCTACCAATTCCACCACGACGGCTCGTGGATTTCAGAGTGAAATTATATCGCGTTACTTTGGTATCTGGTTGGCCTTGGAACCATCTTTTGACGGTTCGGTGCTGGCTGACGCCGCTTGTGGTGTAGCGGCGGCCGCAGCTTTACCGGGCTCTTGCCCGGGAATCGCAGCCGGCGACGGGACCGCCGGTACCGACGGTATCGGCGCAGCCGGTTTAGGGGCAACGCCATCCATCACGCCGCTGCTACCGGAGCGCGGCTTGTGCGTGGCGACGTAGGCCATGCCCAGACTAGTCATGAAGAAAATGGCGGCGAGTATCGCGGTGGCACGCGACAAGAAATTCGCACTCCCGGTCGCGCCGAACAGGCTGCCCGACGAGCCGCTGCCAAATGCCGCGCCCATATCGGCGCCTTTTCCATGCTGGATCAGCACGAGCCCGATGATGACGAGCGCGGCAATCACATGAATCACGATCATTACGTTCCACAGAATATCCATCAGTCTTCCTTAGCTTGCGGCTTTGCAAATCGCCACGAATTCCTGCGCCTGAAGGGAGGCACCCCCGACCAGCCCGCCATCGATGTCTGCGCAGGCAAACAAGGTCTTGGCGTTGGCAGCTTTGACGCTGCCTCCGTACAAAATTTTAATGCCCGCGGCAACAACGTTGTCGGACAAGGCAATGCGCGCACGAATGAAAGCGTGTGCGGCCTGCGCCTGCTCGGACGATGCTGTTTTGCCGGTTCCAATTGCCCACACCGGTTCGTAGGCAATCACCCCGCCCGCCAACTTGGCCACCCCAACCACACGCAGTACGGCATCCAGCTGCGCCGCGATCACCGCTTCCATCGTGCCCGATTCGCGTTCCGTAAGTGATTCACCGACACAAAGCACCGGTTGCAAGCCGGCATCAAGTGCTGCAGCGAACTTCGCCGCAACCTGTGCATTAGTCTCCCCGAACAGCGCGCGTCGTTCAGAGTGGCCGACGATGACGCAGGTGCATCCGACTTCCTTGAGCATGGGGCCGGAGGATTCGCCAGTAAAGGCACCACCGGCATGCTCGCTGAGATTTTGGGCACCCATCAACAGCGGCGTGTGGCCGACAAGTGCGGCCACCTGGGCAAGGTACGGCGTCGGCACGCACACAGCAACGTCGGCCCCGGAAAACCCGGCGAGGTCTGCTTCAATGGCAGCCACCAACTCGCGATTGGACGCGAGGCTGCCATTCATT
>CANJDH010000080.1 GCA_947473125.1 Burkholderiales bacterium | reverse complement strand
GTGTGGTACGACAGCTCGTCACCGCGCACCTGCTCGGGCGACATGTAGGCCAGTGAGCCGACGCCGCTCACCTGGGTGGTGTCACCGCGCGTCATCATGGCGCCGCCGAAGTCGGAAATCTTCACGTCAAAGCCGGGCGTGACCAGGATGTTGGCCGGCTTGATGTCGCGATGCACCGCGCCGATCTGGCTGGCGTGGTGCAGGGCGCCGCAGCACTTGTACAAGATATCGACCGCACGCGGCACCGGCAGCAGCCGGGCAGGTTCGCACCAGTCCTGCAGGGTGCCGCCGGCGACATAGTCCATCACCACATAGCGCAGCCCGTCGCTGATGCCGGCGTCGAGGATGCTCACCACGTGCGGGTGGCGCAGACGCCCCGCGAGTTGCGATTCGGTGTGGAAAAAGCGCTTCGCGTACATCGCCGCCTCGGCGTCGTTGGTCGGTGCGTCGTCGAGCACCTTGATTGCCACCTGTCCGCCGCCGAGGCCGTCTTCGGCCAGATACACGACGGCGCTGGCGCCGCGGCCGAGTTCCTTGCCGAGGCGGTAGCGGCCGCCGATGAGGGTGGGGCGCGCGGGTGGGGAAGGGGGAGGCGGGAGGGTGTCGGTCATGGGAATAGGTTACCAGCCACGCGGCAGGCTCTTGGCGATGACGATACGTTTTGGCTCGATGCAGATGTAGCCACCGGCCACGAGTTCCTTGAGGATACGGCTGACCATTTCGCGCGATGCGCCGATGCGCCCCGCCAGTTGTTGCTGGGTCGGTTTGTCGGCGATGACCAGCAGGCCGTTTTCCTCATGCGCCATGTCGAGCAGCACGCGGGCGACGCGGCCGTAAACATCCATCAGGGCGAGGCTTTTGACGTTGTCGGTGAGGGCGCGCACCCGGCCGATGAGTTTTTTGACGAGATGAAAGGCGAATTCGGGGTTGGCGGCGATGAAGTGTTTGAAGTCGGCTTGCGGAATCACCGAGAGGCGGGTCGGCTCTTCGGTAATGACCGAGGCCGAACGGGGACCGCCATCAAGCGTCATTTCGCCGAAGTACTCGCCGGGGCCGGCTTCGCCGAGCACGATTTCGCGGCCGGCAGGGTCGGCGAGGAAGATTTTGACGCGGCCCGACACCACCACATAGAGCGAGTTGGTGGCGTCGCCTTCGGAGAGCACGACCGTGTTCCTGGGGTAGGCGCGGGTGACGGCATGGGCCGAGATGGCGCGCAATTCGCCGGCGCTGAGCCGCTCAGGGCCGGCGCCAAGTCGCTCGGGGCTCGCGTTGGGCCGCTCGGACGCTGGTTGGCCTGTCATGTTGCCCCCTCTTGTTGGGCCGCGCCATGTTGGCTGGCTTGCGGCTTCAGATGTTGCGGCCACTCTACAACGAGTTCGGCCGGTTTGGCGATGTGTAATGACAATTCACAAAAAATTCATTGGTCAGGGCGGGGCCTTAGCGCCTAAAATCCCCGGCGAACCGAGAGCCACCGCCATGATTGATCCGCGCCCCATCGAAGCAACCGCCAATCTTGAGCCCCCGGAGCCCAAGGCGGAGCCCAAGGCGGAGCCCATGGAGGCCGATCAGGCGCAGGAGGCGCTTGAAGAAGCGCAGGGCCTGTTGGCGCGCTACCGGCTGATCGAGATCACCGCCAAGGAGAGCGACGCCGAAGCGGGCGTGGCGCACGCCGAGCCGAACCCGGCGGTGCAGCCGATCCTCGACGAGCTTTCGAACCGCCTCAACGAGTGGCACCCGGCCGACGTGGCCTATGTGCTCGAAGCGCTGCCGGTCGCCGAACGGCTGGTGCTGTGGGACCTGATCAAGACGGCGGAGCGCGACGGCGAGATCCTGGTCGAGGTGTCCGACTCGGTGCGCGAAACCCTGATCGACTCGATGGACCGCGAAGACCTGGTCGCGGCTGCCGAAACCCTCGACGCCGACGAGCTCGCCGACATCGCCGAAGACCTGCCGCGCGAGGTCATCGAGGAGGTACGCGAGGGCCTGTCGCAGGAGGAACGCGAGCAGCTGCGCGCGGCGATGTCCTACCCGGACGACGCGGTCGGGGCGATCATGGATTTCGAGATGGTCGAAGTGCGCGAGGACGTGACGCTCGAAGTGGTGCTGCGCTACCTGCGCCGGCTCGACCAGTTGCCCGACCTCACCGACCAGGTGTTCGTGATCGACCGCGACGAGGTGTTGAAGGGCACGCTGCCGATCAACAAGCTGCTGGTGACCGACGCCGACGCCCTGGTGGCCGACGTGATGACCTCCGACATGCTGACCCTCAACCCCTGGGACAAGGCCGACGAAGCGGCGCAGGCGTTCGAGCGTTATGACCTTGTGTCAGCGCCGGTGGTCGATGCCGACAACAAGCTGATCGGGCGCGTCACGGTGAACGAGGTGATGGACTTCATCCGCGACGCGCAGGAAGAAGAGATGCTGTCCAAGGCCGGTTTGAAGGAGGAGGAAGACATCTTCGCGCCGATCAGCCGCTCGGTGAAAAACCGCGCGCCCTGGCTGCTGCTCAACCTGTGTACCGCCGCGATCGCCAGCTACGTGGCGTCGCGTTTCGAGGGCACGGTGAGCCAGATCGTGATGCTGGCGTTCCTGATGTCGATCGTCGCCGGCATCGGCGGCAACTCCGGCAACCAGACCATGACGCTGATCATCCGCGCCCTCGCCCTGGGGCAGATCACCTCCTCCAACGTGCGCCGGCTGATCACCAAGGAACTGGCGACGAGCCTCCTGATCGGGGTGTGCGGCGGATTGATCGCGGGCCTGTTCGCCTACGCGATCTCGCACCGCATCGGCCTGGGCGCGGTGATGATGGCTGCGATGGTGCTGAACCTGATCGTCGGCGCCACACTAGGCATGCTGGTGCCGCTGATTCGCTACCGGATGGGGCGCGACCCGGCGGTGGGCTCGAGCGTGCTCCTGACCTTCGCCACCGACACCATGGGCTTTTTCATTTTCCTCGGGCTGGCGACGCTGTTCCTGATCTAGCATCGGCCGCAGATCCGCTCCCACCAAGGGTTTCAGGCCGATGGATTTCCGAGTGACGCCCGCTATATCGCGCGCTGGCGATCCGGGGGCAGGTTCGACTCAAGCTGCCACTTGTTCAAACGAAAACTAGGGAATGCCGGCACGCGTGCTGGCGTGTTCAACCGTAATCGCGCAGATTCCACCCTCGGCATCCACATCGAGCAAGGTGTTCTCGTCCAGGCCCTTCGTTTCGGCAACCGGAGCGGCGCGAAACTCGATGTGGAGGGTATTGGTATGCTGAAAATATTGGATTTTCATCGCGTGAATCAGGTGCGCCAGTCAATCAGCTCGAAACGTTTGCCGCCGGTGAGCCGGTACACCGAGAAATCCTTGACGTCGACCGTAAGGATGGCGCGCGTTCCGGTTTTGGCTGCCAGCCAAATCAGCGCGGCATCGGCCAGGTCGATGTCGCGATCAGCGTATTTTGCGATGATGACATCCACTTGACCGTAGGCAGACACCGGCCATTCGGCTACCTCCAGTCCGCTGCGCTGCACCCATTCGAGCAAATTGCGCTTCTCCCGGGCGTCCAAAAAAAAACAGGTTTCGACGATGACCGGCGCAACCGTGATGAATCCGTGCCGGTTGCTCGCGAGGTACGCCTTTGCAAAGTCGCTGAGCCGATCGTGCTTGCGAAAGGCTGCGACCAGAAATCCGCAATCAACCAGCGTGCGGGTCACCCCTTGCGGTTCCGGAAATGCTCGCGCAGCAATCGCTTGCTGTTGAGGGCGATATCCACGGCCTCTTCGTCGTTGCGCGGCGAAGCACCGAACAGATCGATGCCAAGTTCATATGCGCTGGGCTTGGCGCCGCCGGCGTCGTTACGCAACAAGCCATCAAGCGCCTGCTTGACGGCGGCACTTTTGGTTACCTTGCGTTCGACGCAGTAACGCGCCAGTTCTTGTTCAACTCTGAGAGGAAGGCGGACGGTAAGGGTCATGGCGATTCTCCAGAAAGTATTACTTCCATCGATTAATTGTAATACATCAGACCCAAGAGTGTTTTACTTTGCGACTGGCAAATGGTGAACGCTTTAAAGCGATTGCATCGCCTGTTCCGCAGCGGCGAGTGTTTCGTCGATGACTGATTTCGTATGCGCGGCCGAAACGAAGCCGGCTTCATACGCCGATGGCGCGAGATGCACGCCGGCGTCGAGCATCTTGTGGAAGAAGTGGTTGAATTTTTCTTTGTCCGCCTGCATCACTTCGGCGTAGCTGGCCGGCGGCTTCGGGCTTGCGAACAGGCCGAACATGCCGCCCACGGAAGCGGCCGAAAACCCTTGGTGGGTGCGGCCCGCAGCCGCATTGATGCCATTCACGAACGAGGCGGTGCTTGCGCTCAGCGCCTCGTAAAAGCCGGGTTTCTGAATTTCGGCCAGGGTGGCGAGGCCCGCCGCTACCGACACCGGATTGCCCGACAGCGTGCCGGCCTGGTAGACGCCGCCGAGCGGCGACAGGTGTTCCATCACATCACGCCGCCCGCCGAGCGCCGCCACCGGCATGCCGCCGCCGATCACCTTGCCGAGCACGGTGATGTCGGGTGTGATGCCGTAGAGCGATTGCGCTCCGTGCAGGGCGACACGAAATCCGGTCATCACTTCGTCGAAGATGCACAGCGCGCCGTGTTGGGTGCAGAGCGTGCTCATCGCGTTCAGGAACTCCTTCGAGCCGGGCACCAGGTTCATGTTGCCGGCGACCGGTTCGACGATCACGCCGGCGATCTGGTCGCCGTATTGCTTGAAGGCGTCGTGCAACTGCTGCGCGTCGTTGAAATCGAGCACCAGGGTGTGCTGGGTGATTTCCGGCGGCACCCCGGCCGAGCTGGGATTGCCGAATGTGAGCAAGCCCGATCCCGCTTTCACCAGCAGCGAATCGGCGTGGCCGTGGTAGCAGCCCTCGAACTTGATGATCTTCGAGCGGCCGGTGAAGCCGCGCGCCAGGCGAATCGCCGTCATCGCCGCCTCGGTGCCGGAGCTGACGAAGCGGATTCGTTGCATCGACGGCACCAGGCCGGTGACGACCTCGGCGATCTCGATTTCGCCTTCGGTGGGCATGCCGAACGAAAGGCCGTGGGCGGCGGCGTCTTGCACCGCTTTGACCACTGCCGGATGGGCGTGGCCGAGGATCATCGGCCCCCAGGAGCCGACGTAGTCGATGTAGCGGCGGCCTTCGGCATCCCACAGGTAGGGGCCTTCGCCGCGCACGATGAAACGCGGCGTGCCGCCCACCGAGCGGAACGCGCGAACCGGGGAGTTGACGCCGCCGGGGATGATGGCTTGGGCGCGAGTGAACAGGGAGTCGTTGGTGTGGGTCATGGTGTTGTGAAAAGCTGGGTGAATCGGGCGGCCCGGGCGCGCACGTCGGGTGCGTCGAACAGGTCGGAAATGACAGCGAGTGCATCGGCGCCGGCGGCGATGACGTCGCCGGCGTTGCCGGTGGTGATGCCGCCGATGGCGACCAGCGGCAGGTTGAACGCGCGAGCCTGGGCAAAGAGCGACAACGGCGCACGCACCGCGCCGGGCTTGGTGGAGGAGGCAAACACGCTGCCGAAGGCGAGGTGGTCGGCGCCCGCCGCGTGCGCCGCGCTCGCCAGGGCGAGGTCGTCGTAGCAGGAGGCGCCGAGCAGGCGCGACGGGCCGAGGCGCTTGCGCGCGCGGGCGATGTCGCCGTCCGACTTGCCCAGGTGCACACCGTCGGCCTCGACCTCGAGCGCCAGGTCGACGTCGTCGTTGACGATGAACACGGCGCCGTGCTTTGCGCAGAGCGCCGAAAGGCCGAGCGCGTGTTCGAGGCGCGCGGCCGGTGCGGCGCGCTTGTTGCGGTATTGCACTACCCGGGCGCCGCCCTGCAGCGCGGCCGCCACGGCGGCCAGCAGGCGTGCCGTGCCGGCGACGCCGTCGTCAGCCTCGGGCGTGATCGCATACAGGCCGGCTATCTTGTCAGGCATCGCCTTCGTCCTCGGCGATTTGGCGCGCCCAGAAAAACCGGTCGGGGATGAACTGGCCCATGCCCGGGCGAAACCCGGCCTTGAGGGCGTTCCAGGTGTATTCCTGCGCGGCACGCACCGCCTCGGGAACGGATTCGCCGTTCGCGACCAGTGCGGCGATGGCCGACGCCAGGGTACAGCCCGAGCCGTGGTAGCTGCCCGACAGGCGCGTCCAGGCGTCGCTGCGTACCAGCCCGACGGCATGGGCGATGGCGCTGTCGGCGTCGTCGGCAATCTGCCGATCCGGCAGCGGGCCGTACAGGTTGTTGACCACCTGATGGGAGTTTTCGTGGGTGCCGGTGATCAGCACGTACTCGGCGCCGAGCATCAGCAGGGTTTCGGCGCAGCTCTCGAGGGGCGGCAATTCTTCGTCGATATCGCGCGCAACCAGGCGCCGCGCCTCGAGGCTGTTCGGCGTGAGCACCGTGGTTTGCGGAATCAGCAACTCGCGAATCGCCTCGATGATGTCGCGGGTGGCCATCTCGTCGCCGTTGCCGGCGGCGAGCACCGGGTCCAGGATCAGCGGAATGTCCGGGTAATCTGAGATGATTTCGGCAATCGTCGAGACATTCTCGACGCTGCCGATCAGGCCGATCTTGAACGCGTCGACACGCATGTCCTCGAGCACCTGGCGCGCCTGGTCTTCGACCCAGGCGGCATCTATCGGGTCGACCGCCGAGACGCGTTCGGTATCCTGCACCGTGAGGG
Organism: Burkholderiales bacterium; assembly: GCA_947473125.1. Classification (GTDB taxonomy): domain Bacteria; phylum Pseudomonadota; class Gammaproteobacteria; order Burkholderiales; family JAEUOS01; genus CANJDH01. Next base: position 15,111 of record CANJDH010000080.1, on the reverse strand, counting down.
CGGTGATCACCGAGAGGCCGTGGCAGCCCAGGCTCGCCAGCGTCAACAGGTCGGCCTGAATGCCGGCGCCGCCGGACGGGTCGGAACCGGCAAACACCAGGACAATCGGGGGAATCGGTGCAGCGAGGTTGGACGACGAGGACATGGAACGCAATGGGCGGGCCGGGCGGGCCGGTAGAAGAAATGGGCGAAGAAGCGAAAGCGGCGCAGAGGCGAACGGGGGGAACGGGCGGAAGCGGTGAAAGGGGTGAAGGATCAGGAGGTGCGGAAGGGTCTGCAGCGGGCCGGGTGCGCCGTCAGGGGCGCGCCCGGGGCAGATGCTATGATTTGAATTCTATCCAAAATAGACCTGTCCCAACGCTCCTGATGAATATATATGGAAAATAGCTACAAAACCTGGATGTGCCTGATTTGCGGCTGGGTGTACGACGAGGAGCAGGGTGCCCCTGATGAAGGTTTGCCCGCCGGTACGCGCTGGGCTGATGTACCGATCAACTGGACCTGTCCGGAATGCGGTGCGCGCAAGGATGATTTCGAGTTGGTCGAAATATGACACTCTCATAGCCGCGCGTATAATTGGCTCACTATAAGGATCAGACCAGTGCCGCTGTTCGTACGGCGCCACGGTGCTGCGGGAATGTCGTAGCAACTGGCAAACAGGCGGTAACCGGCAGAATTGCGGTAAACGGCAAAAATGCGGTAACTCGCACACAAGCGGAGACCTGAGGGGATGGCAGACGCAGCGAATCTGGCGGGGGTCAAGGTCATGGTGATTGATGATTCGAACACCATTCGCCGCAGCGCGGAGATCTTCCTGGTGCAGGCCGGCTGCCAGGTGATCCTGGCGGAGGACGGTTTTGATGCGCTCTCGAAGATCGCCGACCACGCGCCGGACATCATTTTTTGCGACATCATGATGCCGCGGCTCGATGGTTACCAGACCTGCGCACTGATCAAGAAGAATGCCAAGTTTTCAGCCACGCCGGTGATCATGCTGTCGAGCAAGGACGGACTGTTTGATCGCGCCCGCGGCCGCATGGTGGGCTCTGACGAATACCTGACCAAGCCGTTCACCAAGGACAGCCTGCTCAAGACCGTCGGCATACATTCGCATCGCGCGACTTAACTCCATTTTCAATTCGGAAGGGGCATCATGCCAGTCAAGAAAATCATGGTCGTGGACGACTCGCCAACCGAGCGTTTTTTCCTCCAGGACCTGCTCACCAAAAAAGGCTTCACCGTGGTGACGGCCGAAAACGGTGAAGAGGGCGTGGCCAAGGCCAAGGCCGAGTTGCCCGACCTCATCATGATGGATGTGGTGATGCCGGGCCTCAACGGTTTCCAGGCAACGCGGCAGATTTCGAAGGCGCCCGAGACGGCCAACATCCCGATCTTCATGTGCACCACCAAGGATCAGGAAACCGACAAGGTATGGGGCGTACGCCAGGGCGCGAAGGATTACCTGGTCAAGCCGATCAATGCGGACGAACTGCTCGCGAAAATCGCGGCGCTCAAGTAACCGCCAACCCGCAGCAGTCGCCACCGCGAACCCCTTCATTCCATGGCCACCAAAGTCAGCCTTCGCCAGTTCCAGCAGGACTTGGCACAGCGCTTGTCTTCGGCCAAGACCGAGCCGGTGTCGCTGGCGCGCCTCGGTGTGCAATGCGGCGCATCTTACTGGCTGATTGCACTTGAGGATGCGGGCGAGATTGTGCCGGTCCCGGAATTGCTGCCGGTGCCGTTGAGCAAACCCTGGTACCTGGGCCTGGCGAACATTCGTGGCAGCCTGTTCAGTGTGGTGGACTTTTCCGCGTTTGCCGGCGGCGAGCCGGCCGCGCGCGGCGCCGACAGCCGGCTGGTGCTGGCCGGGCCGCGATTCGGCATCAATGCGGCGCTGCTGGTGAACCGCATGCTCGGGCTGCGCAATGCGCGTGACCTGAACCCGGTGGCGGACGATGCCGGCAGTGCCGTCGCGGCGTCCTGGTCAGGGCGGGCCTGGCGCGAGGGCGCGGCAAAGGATGCCGCCGCCGCGCGGGTGTGGCGTGAACTCAAGTTCGAGCATTTGATCGAGTCCCCGGATTTCTTGAATGTAGGCGTGTAGGCGCTTTGCGCCCTGATCTTGCGGTACAGGAGGCAACAATGGCATTGAGCATCAAATCACCCTTTGACAAGAAGGCGGCGGAAAAGGCGCCTGGCGCGGCGGCGGCTCCCAAACAGCCGGGAGCCAGCTCGGGGATTCCGCTGATCGGCACCAAACCGGTGGCCCAGCAATATTCGGCCCTTGCGATCCTGGTGATCCTGGTGATCGTGTCGCTTGGTATCGTCATTGCCGTCGACATCAACCAGGCAAGCCAGTTGACATCCGGCGTGTCGATCACCGGCGAGACGCTGATGCACTCGCAGCGGCTTGCCAAGGCGGTACCCAACGCCGTCCAGGGTAATGCGGCCGGATTCAAGCAGCTCCAGGAAAGCCGCGACAAGATCGCCCTGAACCTGCAGGCGCTCGCCGGCGAAGGCGAAAACAAGGTGTCGGGCCTGGGTGGCGTCGCGCCGGTGCTTGAGAAGGTGCGGGAGGAGTGGACCCGCACCGAGACCAACGCGTCGGTGGTGCTGCAGCAACAACGCAACCTGACCCAACTTGGGCAGGCGATACGCACCATCAACACCAATAATCCGCAATTGCTCGAATTGGCCGAGCAGGTTTCTGCGCTCAAGCAGCAGGCCGGGGCTAACGCGCGTGAACTGACGGCTTCGGGCCAGCTGGTGATGCTGACACAGCGCATGGCGAAAAACGCCAATGCGCTGGTGGCTGGCGAATCGATTGACCCCGAGGCGGCCTTCCTGCTGGGCAAGGACACCAACACGTTTCGCGACGTGCTGCAAGGCATGATGAAGGGCAACGACGCGATGCGCCTGGCGGCGACGGTCGATCCGGACACGAAAGAACGCCTTGCCGAACTCGAGAAGTCCTTCGGCGGCTACCAGGCGGCGGTGTCCGGCATCCTGGGCAACATGCAGCGCCTGGTGAACGCCAAGCAATCGGCCTTGAACATCTTCAACGACAACGAGAAATTCAAGGATTCCCTGGTCGAACTCGACGCCGCCTTGCAAAATGAAATCAAGACGCGCAACGTCAACTTCGCCGCCATGCTGGTGCTGGCGCTGCTCGCAGCGGCGCTGCTCTACCTGCTGTTCATGGTCTACCGGTTTGACCAGCGCGGGCGCGAGCTCGAGGCGGAGCGACGCAGCCAGGAGGCGCAAAAGCAGGAAGCCGGTGCCAAGCAGGTCAACGACCAGAACCAGGCGGCGATTCTGCGCCTGATGAATGAATTGTCAGAGGTGGCCGACGGCGACCTGACGGTGCAGGCGACCGTGACCGAGGACATCACCGGCGCCATCGCCGACTCGGTGAACTTCACGATTGAGGAATTGCGCAACGTGGTGTTGCGCATCAACCAGGCAACTGCGCAGGTGACGACCGCCTCGGAGACCGCCCAGAAAACCTCGGCGATGCTGCTGTCGGCGCAAGACAAGCAGTCGACCGAAATCCGCCAAACGGGAGAATCCGTGCTCAAGATGGCAAGCGACATCGACCAGGTATCACAGGGTGCGAAGCAGTCGGCCGACGTTGCGCGCCAATCGCTTTCCGCCGCCGAAAAGGGCATGGCGGCGGTGCAAAACTCGATCTCGGGCATGAACGAGATCCGCGAGCAGATCCAGGAAACCTCGAAACGCATCAAGCGCCTCGGCGAATCGTCGCAGGAGATCGGCGAGATCGTGGAACTGATCTCGGACATTACCGAGCAGACCAACGTGCTGGCGCTCAATGCCGCTATCCAGGCCGCTTCGGCCGGTGAAGCAGGACGGGGCTTTACGGTGGTTGCGGAAGAGGTGCAGCGGCTGGCGGAACGGTCGGCCGAGGCGACCAAGCAGATCGGAGCGATCGTGAAGACGATTCAGACCGACACGCAGGATGCGGTATCGGCCATGGAACAGTCGACCCAGGGCGTGGTCGAGGGCGCCAAACTGTCAGACGCGGCCGGCCAGGCGCTGACGGAGATCGGCCAGGTGTCGCGACAGCTCTCGGACCTGATTGAAAACATTTCGACCACCACGTCGCAGCAGGCGCAGTCGGCCGGCACCGTCGCGCAGAATATTCAGGGCATTCTCAAGATCAACGAGCAAACGGCGGTGGGTACGAAGCAGACGGCGGATTCGGTGCGCCAGCTGGCGTCGCTGGCGCAGGAGCTCAAGGAGTCGGTATCCGGCTTCAAGGTCGCCTGATGTCTGGTGTTGACAAAGCGAAGCACGCGCGAACAGCGGGGTAAGCACTATGGGTGCGGCGGCAGAATTTGATATCGGCCCACTGACCTGGGTCAAGGGTGAAATCGAGCAGGCGCTGGCCAAGGCCGGGGTGGCGCTCGCCGCCTATCTGGCCAATCCCGCCGATGCCACCCAGCTCAAATTTTGCCGGACACATCTGCATCAGGCGCACGGTGCGCTCGAAATTGTCGGCCTGGAAGGCGTTACCCGCCTGACTGAAGAGTGCGAGCGCATCCTGGAGAGCGCCGAGACCGGCGGGGTCCCGATGGATGCGTCGCGCGGCGCCGCTCTGGCACAGGCGTTTGAAGCGCTGCCCAGCTATCTGAACGAATTGGTGGACGGTGCGCCGCACCAGCCGGTCAGGTTGTTCCCCTCGTATCGGGCCGTCATGCAGGCGCGTGGTGCGGAGCGCATCGCCGAGTCAGATTTGTTCTTTCCGGATCTTTCGGCGCGTCCGCCGCAGCGCGAAGTGCCGGAGCCGCCGGCGGACATGCGCGAATACGTGCTGGCGCAACGCCGGCGTTTCCAGAGCGGCCTGTTGCGCTGGTTGCGCAACAACGGCGACGCCGCCGCCCTCAAGGACATGGGCGAGGCGGTGCGTGCGATCGAGCGCACCCAGGCGCTGCCGGCACACCGGGCATTCTGGTGGATCACTATCGGATTCGCCGAAACCCTGCAGGATGCCGGAGCGGGCGTCGATCTGGAGGCCAAGCGCTTGTGCGCCCGTATCGACATGCAGATGAAGCGCCTGATGGAGGGTTCGCAAAACGTTGCGCAGCGCCTGATGCGCGACACGCTCTACTTTGTGGCCAAGGGCAAGGGATCGGGCCCGTCCGTGAAGGAGCTGCGCGCGTTTTACAAGCTTGAGGGCGTGGTGCCACAGGCACTTGCCGGTGATGCGAATGCGCAACCGCACGAGGTAACGCTGCGCGCGATCCGTGAAATTCTCGGCGCCGCCAAAGACAAATGGAACAAGTTTTCCGCCGGCCACACGCACGAATTGACCGGTTTCCGGGGCCAGGCTGTGCAGTTGAAGGAAAAGACCACCGCCCTCGGCCACGCTGATTTTGCGCGCCTCGCCAATGCCATATCGAGCGTGACCATGTGGGTTGCGGAAAACCCGACCAAGGTCACCGAGGCGATCGCCCTCGAGACCGCCACGGCGCTGCTGTTCGCCGAAAACGCGGTGGATAATTTTGCGCGCCTGGGCGACGAGTTCGCCGCGCAGGTGGCGACCATGGGTGCCCGCCTCAAGGCCAGCCTGAGCGGCCAGGCGGTCGATCTGCCGGCCGTGCCGCTCCTCGACGAGATGTCGCGCAAGGCGCAGGAGCGCCTGTTGATGGCGCAGGTCGTGAGCGAAATCAAAACCAACCTGGGCGGAATTGAAACGGCACTGGATGCTTTTTTCAGGGATGCGTCCAAGCGCGGCGAACTGCCCGGGCTCGATGCCCAGATCCGGCAGGTGCTGGGCGCACTGACGATCCTCGGATCCGACCAGGCCGTAACCGCGCTCAAGGGTTGCCAAGCGGATATTACGCGCTTCAGCGAGCCGGGCTATGTTCCGGAACAAGCCGACTTCGAACAGGTCGCGAACACGCTCAGCGGGCTGGGCTTTTATGTCGACGCGCTGCAGCACGGCCACGCCGACTTCGATGCAGTGGTGCGCCCTGTCAGCGCCAGGCAGGCCGGGGCGGCGGAGCCGGCCGATGACGATGCAGCAGCGCTACGCGATGCTGCCGGCACGGGGGCGCAAAACGCTGCCGGCGCGAACGGTATTGCCGAAGGCACTGTCGAAGCGGAGCTTGAGCAGGAGAAAAAAGACGCGCGCATCCTGTTTGATGCGTGGCGCCGCGAGCCGGGCGATGCGCTTCTGACTGCGGAATTGACGGCAAGCATTCAAACCATCAAGAATGATGCCGACCTGGTCGACGACCCGACCTTGCGCATGAATGCAGCCGATTTGCTCGCCGCGATCCAGAACGTGGACGCCGCGCATATGGCTGCGATTGACCAGGCCATGGCGCGGATCACGCCCGCGCCCGCTGCCTTGGCGGCCGTCCCGACCCAAACGGAAGCCGCGCCGGAACCCGCGCAGGTGCCGGAGGAAGCGGTCGATGCCGAGTTGCTGGCGATTTTCCTCGAGGAGGCCGAGGAGGTTTTACAGACCATCGCGCACCAGAATGGATTGGCAAGCGGCGAACCTGCGAACAAGGAAACCCTGACGACCATCCGACGCGCTTTCCATACCCTCAAGGGCAGCGGTCGCATGGTCGGGTTGATGCGCTTCGGCGATGCGGCATGGAGCGTTGAACAAACCCTGAACCAGTGGATGCAGGAAGAAAAGCCGGCCTCGCCAGATCTGCTTGCGCTGGTCAGCGCGGGCCACGATTTGTTCGATCGCTGGGTGCGCGACCTGTCGTCGACCGGTGGTTCGGCGGTGGATGCCAAACCGCTGATGTCGGCTGCGCAGCGGGTGCAGGCTGGACAGCCGTTCGCCGTGGGCGCAGTACCGGCAGCGCCAGAGCCCGTGGCGACGCCGACGCCCGCACCGGTCGCGGCTGCGCCTGCGCCGCCGCCGGTAGAGCCGGCTGTCAGCAGCGCGAGCGTTGCAGAACCGGTCGTCGCGACCGATCAGACGGTGGTCATCGGCGACATCCGGGTCAGTCGCGGGCTGTACACGATCTTTGTCGACGAAGCGGGTAACCATCTTGTCGCCATGAAAAGCGAACTGGCGCTGCTTGAGTCAGACGCGCAGCCGCCGCGTGACGAACTGGTGCGGGCGGCGCACACGCTGGCGGGCATTGCCGGCACGGTCAATTTCAGGAAGCTCAACGAGTTGGGCCGTGCGTTCGAGCGCATGCTGCTTGCGGCAAAAGGCGGCGGCATCACGCTGGTGGCCGCCGATCTTGAGCTGGCCCAGGAGACCACGCATGCGCTTGAGGCGATGGTCACCGCGGTCCGGGAGTTGCGCGCACCGCCTGCGGCAGACCATCTTGAAATGCAATTGGAGATCCGTCGTGCCGAATGGCAGGGTGTTGGCGAACAAACCGACCCCTTGCTTGCCGGGTTCGTATTGCCGACGGGCGAGACGCGCGCGGCTCCCGCCGTTGAGCAAGAGTCGGCGGCGCCCGAGATCGATTTTGCCGCACTGTCGGCGCAAGTCAATGAAGCGGCGCCCGAACCGGCTGCTGCACCTGTCGAGGCTGAATTTTCCTTCGACGTCGGGATGTTCTCGAGCACGCCAGCCGATGTCGCTCCACCTGTACCGTCCGAGCAGGATGCACCCGGCGACTTCTCGTTCCACATCGAGGACATGACTCTGCCGGTGGCCGCTACGACGCCGGTCGAAGCGCCGCTGGTAGACGCGGGCCACGACCTTTCGCTACGTTTTATCGACGCTTCCGCACCTCCCGCAGCCGCAGAGGCATTGCGCATTGAACTTCCCGGCCTCGGAGACCGCACGATTCTGGTCGCGGCGAGCGGCGCTCTCGATAGCGTCGCGGCGGAGCAGCGCGAGCAGGAAACGCGCAGCGCCCTCGAAGCTGTAGCGCTTGCGGCACCGGCCATGCCGAGTGACGAGGAACTGCGCGCACGCGGCTTCGATACGTCGGAGCGCCGCCAGGAACGACTGGATGACGAGATCGACGAGCAGTTGTTGCCGATCTTCATCGAAGAAGCCAACGAATTGATGCCGCGCATCGGCGAAGAGTTGCGCGCCTGGGCTGAGGGAGGTGACGCGCAGGCCTTGCAGCGCTCCCTGCACACCCTCAAGGGAAGTGCCAGGATGGCCGGGGCGATGGCGCTCGGGCAACTGACCCACAGCATGGAAACCCGCGTCGAAAACGCGCTGCAGCTGCCGAGCATCCCGCCGGCGATTTTCGAGGGTTTGTTCTCGTCGTTCGATCGCAACACCATGCTGGTCGAGCAGTTGAAGCACTTTGACCCGGCCAAGCAGGGGGCAGCGAAACAATCGGCGCAGGCGCTGCTGGCCGACGACGATGCATCCAAGCTGGTGCGAGCGTTTGACGAGGCCGTGCCGGCGGCCGCACCGCTGGGGGCGCCCTCGGAAGTCGCGCCGGCGAGCGCCGCCGCCAAGGCCGCGGACGATGCGCGTGCGATGTTGCGGGTGCGCGCGGACGTGATCGACCGCCTGGTGAACGAAGCCGGGGAAGTCGCCATTGCGCGATCGCGCATCGAAGGCGAAGTACGCGCCATCAAGTCGAGCCTCAAGGACCTGACCGAAAACCTGATTCGCCTGCGCGCACAGTTGCGCGAGATCGAAATCGCTGCCGAATCGCAGATGCAGTCGCGACAGCGCGAGGTCGAAGAAAAGCACGCGTCCTTCGATCCGCTTGAGTTTGACCGGTTCTCGCGTTTTCAGGAAATCACGCGGATGATGGCCGAGTCGGTCAATGACGTCGCGACCGTGCAGCAGAACCTGCTTAAGAACGCCTACGACGCGGAAGCGGCGTTGTTGTCGCAGGGCCGCCTCTCGAAGGACCTGCAGAACGACCTGATGCGCGTGCGCATGGTGCCGTTCAACAACGTCGCCGAACGGCTTTACCGGGTGGTGCGCCAGACTGCCAAGGAACTGGGCAAGCGCGCCAACCTGGACATCAAGGGTACCCAGACCGAGATTGACCGTTCGGTCCTTGAACGCATGACCGGGCCGTTTGAGCACCTGTTGCGCAACGCGATTGCCCACGGCCTGGAGGACCCCGCAGGGAGGGCGGCAGCGGGCAAGACCGAGATCGGCCAGATCGGCCTGTCGGCACGCCAGGAAGGCAATGAATTTGTCCTGGTCCTCGAGGATGACGGGCGCGGCCTGGACATCGACCGGATTCGGGCGAAAGCGGTAGCCAATGGCCTGATGGCGGCTGCAGACCAGCTGGCGGATGTGCAGATTGCCGAATTCATCTTTGCCAGCGGGTTCTCGACCGCGTCCGAAGTGAGCGAAGTGTCGGGGCGCGGCGTCGGGATGGACGTGGTGCGCGCCGAGGTGACCGCGCTGGGCGGGCGTGTCGAGATTGATTTCACCCCTGGCAAAGGCTCGCGCTTCACCATTTACCTGCCGCTGACCCTGGCAGTGACGCAAGTGGTGCTGATCCGTGCCGGCAGTCGCGTATTTGCGGTACCTTCGGCGATGGTCGAGCAGGTGCGGCAGATCAAGGTGGACGAACTGGACAAGGCCTACGCGGCCGGCAAGATCGATTGGCTCGCGCGCGAATACCCGCTGCATTTCCTGCCGCGCCTGCTCGGAGAGCCGGGCCAGACCGCGGAGACACAGCGCTTCACGCCGGTGCTGCTGCTGCGTTCGGGTACGCAGCGTGCCGCTATCCATGTCGACGAACTGATCGGCAACCAGGAGGTCGTGGTCAAGAACATCGGCCCGCAACTGGCGCGCGTGTCGGGTATCGCCGGTGCCACCGTGCTTGGCACCGGGCAGATCGTGCTGATCCTCAACCCGGTCCCGCTGGTGGTGCCGGCCGCGACGCTGGCGCCTGCGACGGCTGCCGCGACGGACATTGCGGTAGCGCCGCCGGCGGCCGTGGCCAGCCCGGTGTCGAGCCAGCCGTCGGTAATGGTGGTGGACGATTCGCTGACGGTTCGCAAGATCACCTCACGCCTGTTGTCGCGCGAAAACTATCAGGTCCTCACCGCCAAGGACGGGGTTGACGCCCTTGAGCAACTGCAGGATTTGCGTCCCGACGTGATGCTTGTGGACGTTGAAATGCCGCGCATGGACGGATTCGACCTGACGCGCAACGTGCGTGGCGACGAAAAACTGAAGGGCATCCCGATCATCATGATCACGTCCCGCACTGCGGACAAGCATCGCAACTACGCGATGGAAATCGGTGTCAACGTGTTTCTGGGCAAGCCGTATCAGGAGGAAGAGTTGCTCGAGCAGATTGCCTACCTGATCAAGAACCGGGCCGACGCGGTGGCGTAGGCGGCGGCTTGGGTCGCGCACGCAGGTCCGGCGAGGCGTGCGTGGTGCGGTGCAATCGGGCCCGTGCGGTAAAATCGGTCCCCCAGCCATTCATAGAAGGAACCGCGATGTCGCAACGACTTGCCGTGGTATCCGGCTCTCCTCCCCACGACATGATTCCTGCCCCGGCTTCGGCGCATGGCGCGATCAGCAATACGGCCGACATCGTCGCCGAGCTCAAGGCCGGCCGCATGGTTGTGGTGGTCGACGACGAAGACCGCGAGAATGAGGGCGATTTGCTGATGGCGGCCCAATTCGTGACCCCCGAGGCGATCAACTTCATGGCCAAGCATGGCCGCGGGCTCATCTGCCTGACGCTGACCGAACAGATTTGCCGGCAACTCAATTTGCCCTTGATGGTGTCGAACAACGGCACCAAGCATGGCACCAACTTCACCGTGTCGATTGAAGCCGCGGAAGGCGTCACCACCGGTATCTCCGCCGCGGACCGGGCACGCACGGTGCAGGCCGCCGTAGCGAAAGATGCCCGACCTGCCGACATTGTCCAGCCCGGGCACATCTTCCCTCTGATGGCGCAGGCCGGGGGGGTGTTGATGCGTGCCGGCCATACCGAAGCCGGCTGTGATCTGGCGACGTTGGCAGGCGCCAGTGCGGCTGCCGTGATTTGTGAAATACTCAAAGACGACGGCACCATGGCGCGCCTGCCGGACCTGATCGAATTTGCGCAGGTTCACGGGCTCAAGGTGGGTACGATCGCCGACCTGATCCACTATCGCAGCCAGACCGAAAGCCTGGTGCAGCGCGTGGCGGAACGCGACATCAGCACCGCGCATGGCAGGTTCCATGCGGTGGCCTATCTGGATCGCGCCGGTGGCGCCTCGCACCTTGCACTGGTGCGCGGTGAACTCGGCGCGCAGGCGGAAACCCTGGTGCGGGTGCACGAACCGCTGTCGATCATGGATCTGCTCGACACCGGTGCCGGCACGCATTCCTGGAGCGTCGATGCGGCGTTGCGCGTCATCGCGGCGGGCGGTGCCGGCGTGGTGGTCCTGCTCAATACGGCCGAGACCTCTGATGCCCTGGTCGGCAAGCTCCACGCGCTCAACGAAGGCGCGCGCCCGAGGGTGAAAATGGACCTGCGCACCTACGGCATCGGGGCGCAAATCCTGCGTGACCTTGGTGTGCGCCGCATGAAGCTGCTGTCCAATCCGCGCAAAATGCCCTCGATGACCGGCTTTGACCTGGAAGTGACCGGCTACCTGGCCCCCGAGGCTGCATGAGCGGGGTAACCACGACATTCTCTGAAGGGCTGTCCGGCGCGAACCTGCGCATCGGCATCGTACAGGCGCGTTTCAACGCGCACATTGGCGACAAGTTGCGCGATGCCTGCATGGCGGAGTTGAAGGCGCTCGGCGTGGCGGACGACGATATTGAAATGGTGACGGTACCCGGCGCCCTAGAAGTGCCGCTGGCCCTGAAGGTGCTTGCCGCCTCGGACGAGTTCGATGCGCTGGTGGCAATCGGCTGCGTGATCCGCGGCCAGACCTATCACTTCGAACTGGTCTGCAATGAGTCGGCACGGGGGATTACCATGGTGCAGCTCGACCACGGCTTGCCGATTGCCAATGCGATCCTGACCGTGGAGAACGAAGCGCAGGCGCAGGCGCGCCTGTCGAAGGGCATGGAGGCGGCGCGGGTTGCCGTCGAAATGGCCCTCACACTCGAGGATTTGTCGGAATGAAAAGCGCACGCCGCCGCTCGCGCGAATTTGTCGTGCAGGGGCTGTACCAGTGGCAGATCAATGCCGTGGACCCGACCCTGATTGCGGATGACCTGATGCAGGCGAAGGGCTTCGCCGAGGCCGATGAAAAGCATTTTCGCGCGCTGTTGCACGGCGTGATCGGTGACGTCGACGACTTGCATGCGCAACTCGCCCCATGCCTGGACCGTTCGGTGCAGGGCTTGAGCCCGGTGGAGCATGCCATTCTGCTGCTCGGCGCCTATGAGCTCAAGCACCACATCGAGATTCCCTATCGTGTCGTGATCAACGAAGCGGTGGAGCTTGCCAAGACCTTTGGCGGTACCGACGGTTTCAAGTTCGTCAATGGCGTGCTTGACAAGCTTGTCGTGCAGTTGCGGCCGGTTGAAACCGCCGAGTCCAGGGCCGGGCGGCGCTGACGCGCTGTCCGTACGTTCAGACCGAGTCATTGCGGCGTGCCCGGCGAATTCGACCTCATCGAGAAATATTTCAAACGGCCGGCCCGGCATGCGCGCCTTGGCGTGGGTGACGACTGCGCATTGATTGCGCCCGAGGCGGGGGTGGAACTGGCCGTATCGACCGACATGCTGGTCGAGGGCACCCACTTTCTGGCAGGAACTGATGCGTACCGCCTCGGCCACAAGACGCTGGCGGTCAATCTCTCGGACCTTGCAGCCATGGGGGCGACCCCCCGTTACGCGATGCTCGCACTGGCGCTCCCAGGCGGGGATGAAGCATGGCTGGCGGCGTTTGCGAGTGGATTTTTCGCGCTTGCCGAGGCTCACGCGGTGGAGCTTGTCGGGGGCGACACCACGAAAGGCCCGCTGAACGTGTGCGTCACGATTGTTGGTGAAGTGCCGGCAGGACGGGCGATTCGCCGCAGTGGTGCGCAGGTTGACGACGATATCTGGGTATCGGGCACGCTGGGAGATGCGGCGCTGGGCCTGGCGCACTTGCAGCAACGCGCCGCGTTGCGTGCGGATGAAGCCGCACACGCGGTGTCGCGCCTCGAAGCCCCCACGCCGCGTGTCGCCCTCGGCGTGGCGTTGCGCGGCATTGCGACTGCCATGATCGACCTGTCTGACGGGCTTGCCGGCGACCTGCGCCATCTCGCCGAGGCTTCGGGAGTGGGTGCCCGGGTCGAGGCTGCGGTCTTGCCCGTGGGAGCGCCGCTGGCACGCATGCCGCTGGCGCAACGGCTCGGCTTTGCCATTGGCGGCGGGGACGACTACGAGTTATGTTTCAGCGCCCCGTCGGCAGCGACGGAGCAGGTGCTAGAGACTGGCGCGCGCTGCGGCGTGGCCGTGACAAAAATCGGCAGGATGGTAGGCCGGAGAGGCGCTACAGCAGCGCTTGTCGTGGTGGATGCCGATGGAAACCCTTGCGCCACAACGGTTTGCGGATACGACCACTTCAAGGCGTTGGCATGACCCCCACTTTTGCATGGATCGTCAAACATCCGGCGCGCTTCATTGCGTTTGGCGCAGGCAGCGGCTTGTTGCGCCCGGCCCCGGGCACCTGGGGCACCTTGTTCGCCTGGGCGAGCTTTGGGCCGGTGACGGCCGGGTTGAGCGGGGTCGCGGTACTGTGGGCGCCGCTTGGCGCGTTTCTGATCGGCGTGTGGGCCTGCGACAAGGCGGCGCGAGACATGGGGGTCGCCGATCCGGGCGGGATTGTCTGGGATGAAGTGGCGGCCTTCTGGCTGGTATTGGCGCTGCTGCCGGACAGTTTTGAGGCGCAGCTGGCGGGGTTTGTACTGTTTCGCCTGTTTGATATTGTCAAACCCCAGCCGATTCGTTATTTTGATGCCAATCTAAAAAACGGCTTCGGTGTGATGTTTGACGACACGCTCGCGGCTTTTTACGCGGTTCTGGTGGTGGCGTTCTGGCAAAGGCTGGCTGGGTAAATGGTCGACGGCATGACCGCATTGGTGCTCCAGGTCGGTGCGCGCCTTCAGGCGCGACATTGGATGCTGGCGACAGCCGAATCGTGTACCGGTGGGTGGGTGGCGGCGGCCATCACCGCCGTGGCAGGCAGTTCTGCGTGGTTCGAGCGCGGATTTGTCACCTACTCGAACGAATCAAAAAGCGAAATGCTGGGGGTGCCGCGCGAGCTGATCGAGCGCCACGGGGCGGTGAGCCCGGAGGTTGCGGGTGCGATGGCGCTGGGCGCGGTGCGTAACAGCCGGGCGCAGATTGCCTTGTCGATCACCGGCGTGGCGGGGCCGGGGGGTGGCACCGCGGACAAGCCGGTGGGCCTAGTCTGCTTCGGATGGGCAGCCGGAAATCTATCCCAAACCATTGAAACTAAACATTTTTCTGGGGATCGCGAAGCCGTGCGCAGGGCTTCGGTAGTACATGCTTTGCAAGGGCTGCTTGCACAATTGGGAAAACCTGTATAGAGTACTGTACATACGTACAACTGATGGCCCATACAGGTGTTGATCCGGGGCTGGTTGTGCGAATCGTGGCAGCACAACCTGTACAGGAGAATCGGGATGAAAATGATGGACGAGAACAAATCAAAGGCACTGAGCGCAGCACTGGCGCAGATCGAAAAGCAGTTTGGCAAGGGCTCGATCATGAAGCTGGGCGACAAGGGTATCGGCGAGAACCTGCAAGTGGTCTCGACCGGCTCGCTTGGCCTCGACATCGCGCTGGGCATTGGCGGCTTGCCGCGCGGCCGCGTGGTGGAAATCTACGGCCCGGAGTCGTCGGGCAAGACCACCCTGACCCTGCAGGTGATTGCCGAAATGCAAAAACTGGGCGGCACGGCCGCCTTTATTGACGCAGAGCACGCGCTCGACCCGAATTACGCCAAGAAGCTTGGCGTGAATGTCGAGGACCTGCTGATCTCGCAGCCGGACACGGGGGAGCAGGCGCTTGAAATTGCCGACATGCTGGTGCGCTCTGGCAGTGTCGACGTGGTGGTGATCGATTCGGTTGCGGCGCTGACGCCGCGTGCCGAGATCGAAGGTGAAATGGGCGACCAGCTCCCCGGGTTGCAGGCGCGGCTGATGAGCCAGGCCTTGCGCAAGCTGACCGGCAACATCAAGCGCACCAACACCCTGGTCGTG
>CANJDH010000079.1 GCA_947473125.1 Burkholderiales bacterium | reverse complement strand
GCTGCCGACACCGCCGGAGGCGCCGGTGACAAGGATCTCGCCTTGCTCCTTGGTGACGCCGAGTTGTTCCATGCGCATCACGCACAGCATCGCGGTGTAACCGGCAGTACCGAGCGCCATTGCCTGCCTGGGGGTGAATTCGGAAGGCAGGGGGATCAGCCAGTCGCCTTTCAAGCGCGCCTTTTGCGCGAGGCCGCCCCAGTGTGTTTCACCGACACCGAAGCCATTGAGCAGTACCTTGTCGCCTACTTTGAAGTCGGCGTGGCTCGATTGTTCCACCGTGCCGGCGAGGTCGATGCCGGGCACCATTGGCCACTTGCGCACTACCGGGCTCTTGTTGGTGATCGCGAGGCCGTCCTTGTAGTTGAGGGTGGAGTAGTCGACCTTGACGGTGACATCGCCTTCGGGTAATTGCGCCTCGTCGATCTCGGTAACGGCGGCGTTAACTGCGTCGCCCTTGGTGAGAAGAATACCTTTCATGGATGCCTCTTGTGGGTTGTAGTGGTCAATTGATGTTCCGGAAACCCTTGGTGGGAGCCATTCCTGGCCTGTTTTCCGTCTCAGGGCTTGCCGAGAAAGTCCTGTTTACCGAGGTCCACGCTCTGATGGCGCAACAGAGCATAGGCGGTGGTCACATGGAAATAAAAATTACCCATGGCGAACGCCTGCAGGAACGTGATGCCGGTGAAGTTGGGGATGCGATCCTGCTTCGGGCCGAGCTTGATGACGACTTCCCTGTTTTCGCTGCCGTCGATCTGCTCGGGCTTGAAGGACTTGACGTAGTCGGTCACGGTGGCGATGCGGGCCTTGAGTTCGGTGATCGAGGCTTCAGTGTCCGGATGCTTGGGGATCTCGACGCCGGCGAGCCTGGCCATGCAACCTTTGGCCGCGTCGCAGGCAATCTGTACCTGCTTTGTGAGGGACAGCATGTCGGGCGCGAGGCGCGCCGCAAGGTAATTGGCGCTGTCGAATTTCTTGGCGTCGGCGAGTGCCTGCGCCTTGTCCAGAACAGCCGAGAGGTTGCCGAGCATACGAATGAAGACGGGGGCGCTGGACTGGTACATCGAAATGCTCATGGAACGTTCCTTCGTAGCGGGCTTGAATCGCGGGCTGGCAATGTTCGCACAAGTGGAGTGATTGTTGGCTATCGCCCGGCTTCACGCACCGGCCGTAAAATGTCTGCGGCACTGCGGGTTTCTGGTTCCCGCCCAACAACTCCCCACCCCACTTCCGAGGAAACAACATGGCACTGCGCCAGAACCGCAAAGTCATCATCACCTGTGCTGTCACCGGCGCGATCCACACGCCGACCATGTCGCCGCATTTGCCGATCACGCCCAAAGAAATTGCCGATGCGGCCGTCGGCGCGGCGGAGGCGGGGGCAGCGATCGTGCACCTGCACGCGCGCGATCCCATCGACGGCAGGCCGACCCAGGATCCGAAGTATTTCAAGCAATTTGCACCTGACATCGCCAGCCGATCCGACGTGGTGATCAATTTCACCACCGGCGGCGCACCGACCATGACGATTGAGGAGCGGCTGCAGCCGGCACTGCAGTTGAAGCCCGAGGTTGCGTCGCTCAACATGGGCTCGATGAATTTCGGCATGTACCCGATGCTGTCGCGCTACAAGAACTGGAAGCACGATTGGGAGGTGCCGTACCTGGCTGGCTCGGACGAGCGGATTTTCAAGAACACGTTCAAGGACATCCAGTACATCCTCGAATCGTGTTCGGCGAACAACACGCGCTTCGAGATCGAATGCTACGACATCGGCCACCTGTACACGGCGGCGCATTTTCTCGAACGCCAGATCGTCAAACCGCCGCTGTTCATTCAATCGGTGTTCGGTCTGCTGGGGGGCATTGGCCCGCACCCGGAAGACGTGATGCAGATGAAACGCACGGCAGACCGGCTGTTTGGCGACGACTATGTGTGGTCGGTGCTCGGCGCCGGGCGCAACCAGATGCCGTTGATCACGATGTCGGCCATCATGGGTGGCAATTGCCGGGTCGGCATTGAAGATTCCTTGTGGGATGGCCCCGGTACCCTGGCCAAGACCAATGCCGATCAGGTACGCCGGATTCGCACGATTCTGGAGGCGCTCTCGCTCGAGGTAGCTACGCCCGACGAAGCGCGCGACATCCTCAAGTTGAAGGGCAGAAACAACGTCGGTTTCTGAGGTTTGTCGGGTCGAGGCGCTGTCAACCGGCCGGGCGGCGCAAGCGTCGCTGGCCCGTGGCAAACAGGGTTACCGCGCCAATCAGCATCATGGCAACGCCGGCAAGTACGTTGATCATGTCGGCGCGGCGCGTATTCGCCCGCACCGTGAGAAAAGTCTTGGAGACGGCGAACGCCGGTGGCGCCGATTCACTCAGGAGCACCGTATAAAGCCCCGCCGTGTTGATTTTTGTCCGTAACACGGTCAAGGTATCCGTGCGCAGGGTGCTGCTGCCAGCGGCGAGCGCGGCTTCGGCCTTGGCTGCGATCTGGTTCGCTTTTATCAGGTAAGCGACATAGCGATTGGCCACCAGTGCATTGCCAGCCGGGGACGAAAACTCCCCCTCGATAGACACTGCGACCGGGCTTTGCTCGGGAATCAGGCTGATGATCAACGGGGGGTAGGATTGGGGCGTATCGGCAGCGCCGGCGCGAACCAAGGGCACCCTGGCTAGCTCTGCGCCGCTGAACAAACGGGCATGCAGCACATTGAGCGGGGCTGCGACCGCGCCGGCGATCAGGAATGCCAGGCCGGCCCAGCGTAACGGACTCAAGCTGATGCTCCGACTTCAACTAGCGCGGCGCGTGCCATCCTCAGGGTGAATTCGATGTCGCCATCGGAATGTTCGGTGCTGAGGTACCACGCGCCCTCGGGCATGATGCGCACGCCCCGGCTCAGCATGCCGCGGCGGAACCGGGTGTAACGCGAGTGCTCCATAAATGGCGCGTCAGCCGTGGGAATGGCCAGCGGATGCGCCGCCAGGTCAATCCAGAACACCGGCCCCGGACCGCGAGCCACGACTGGCGTACCCACTTCGCGCCCGATGCGCTCAAGCTCTGCCATCAGACTGCGGCCGCGCGTGTTCAGTGATTGGTAGGCGCGCTGCCCGGCAAGACGCAATCGCGACAAGACGGCGAGCCCGGCGGCAATCCCGATGCTGTTGCTGCTGAACGTGCCGGAATGCTCAACGGCGTGGCTGACCAGCAATTCCATCAGTTTTGAGCGACCGGCGATCGCGCCGATCGGCACGCCATTGCCGAGCGCCTCGCCGCAAATGACCAGATCGGGGCCCAGATTGCCGGTCAACAGGTATTTGCCGATGGCGCCCTGAAAGTCGATGCGCAATCCGGTGATCGATTCATTGAGAATAAATACGGACTGGTGCGCGCTGCAGAGCTGGCGAATCAGGCTCAAGAACCCGGGCGCAGGTTCGAATCCCCCGCAGTTTGCCATGACGGGTTCGACGATCACGGCGGCAACCGACGAACCCAATTCGGTGAAGGTACGATTTAACGCTTCGGTATCGTTCCAGGGCAAAACGATGGCGCTGCCTAAGGATTGGTTGCCATGCTGGTGACCGAAAAAACGGATGATCAACTCGCGCGAGGTGGCAATCCGGGCGACCCTGAGCGCGGTCTGGATGGCCGCAGTACTGTTGCTCTGGAAGCGTACGGCATCCATGCCGGGCATCGCCGCGCACAATTCATCGGCAAGCTGGATTTCGCGATAGTGCGTCGCCGCGGTCTGCACCCCGAGTTCGAGTTGCGCGGAAACGGCGGCATTGACATCGGCGTTGGCATGGCCGAGCAACACGGTGCCGAGGCCACACACGTAGTCGACGTACTCGCGATTTGACACATCCCAGAGCCGCGCGCCTTGCGCGCGTGCCCCGATCAGTTCGTCGCGCCCCTGCGCCAGGCGCCAGTTCGCAGATACCCCCGCCGGGACGCTCTGATAGGTGGGTTGTTCGGGAAAATCGAGGCCCGAACCGCCCGATTCGGTTTCAAAGTAAGGCGCCAGCGCCTGCGTGTCGTTTAGCGCGCGTTTCACCTGGGAGACGAGTTCATGGCGACCATAGGGTATCGAGTGTAAGGGTTTTTGCGGATCTTCGTGAATCCACCGCCGCGCAATTGCAAAAATCCGGGAAAGCGTTTATAATTCAAGGCTTTCTAAGATTTTCGTCCGGGTTCGGTGCGTGGTGTATCTAAAGGTCTGATCCGCGCTGACCGATTCCGGGTTTCGGATTGGGCAGGGTTTCGTGGGTGTCGCGAAGCACGTCCGGCCAATTTGATGGTTTGATATTTGTGAGGTAAGCGCAATGGTCAGTATTCGTATGGCACGTGGTGGCGCTAAGGGGCGTCCGTTCTATAACATCGTCGCAGCCGATTCGCGCAACCCGCGTGATGGCCGGTTTATCGAGCGCGTCGGCTTTTACAACCCTATCGCCACTGAAAAAGAAGAAGGTTTGCGTTTCGACATGGCGCGCGTTAATCACTGGACCAGCGTTGGTGCCCAGGTGTCGCCTTCGGTGTCCCGGCTGCTCAAGCAGTTTGCCAAAAAAGCACCTGCGGCCATAGCAGCAGCCTAATTAAGGCGGAAGACCGTGGTGTCACCGGGGAAATCCCCGGTACCGTCTGATCTGGTGGTGATGGCTCAGGTCAAAGAGCCGTACGGCCTCAAGGGCTGGGTCAAAATGTATAGCTATGGGGAGGCACGTGACGGTCTGGGTCGGTTCCGTGAGTGGTGGTGCAATCGCGGGTCAGAGGTAACGCCCGATTGGCAATTGGTGGTTCCTGAGGCGGTTGCCGACCATGGCGGCACGCTGGTGGCTAAATGGCCGGGAGTGGAAGACCGCGATGCGGCGTTCGCGCTCAAGGGCTTGCAGGTTGCAGTACCGAAGTCTCAGTTTGCAGCAAGTGTCGAGAACGAGTTTTACTGGGCTGACCTGATTGGCTTGGACGTCAGGAACCGGCAGGATGATGCGCTGGGCCAGGTGGTGGGCTTGCTTGACCTGGGGCCGCATCAGGTGCTGCGGGTGCAGGCACCGGGTACACCGGCCGGCGCACCGGCCGCGCCGGATGAAAAATTGATACCGTTTGTCGCGCAGTATGTTGATGGTGTGGATCTCGACGGGCGCGTCATACGGGTGGATTGGGGTCTGGATTATTGACCCGCCGGCAGGGTCGGACGCTGGTGGTGACGGGAGAGCGGTGATGGTGCGTTTTGATGCGATCACGCTGTTTCCGGAAATGTTTTCGAGCATCGCGGCGCATGGCATCACTTCGCGGGCGCTGGAAGAAAGGGCTTGGAGCCTGGCCTGCTGGAACCCGCGTGATTATGCCGACAACGCGTATCGCAGGGTGGACGACCGGCCCTACGGCGGTGGTCCCGGGATGGTGATGCTGGCCAAACCCCTGAAGGCTGCAATCGGGGCTGCCAGGGCTGAGCAGGATGCGGCAGGATTTAAGGCGAAGGTCCTGTACCTGTCGCCGCAAGGCAAGACGCTGGATCATGCACGGGTGATCCGGTTGCGGGACGAGATGCAGGCGGGTTGTGGGGTGGTGTTGCTCTGCGGCCGGTACGAAGGCATCGACGAGCGCCTGATTGAGCTCGAAGTAGACGAAGAAGTATCGATCGGTGACTTTGTGCTTTCCGGTGGTGAACTGGCTGCGATGGTCCTGATTGATGCGGTGGTGCGGCAGTTGCCCGGCGTGTTGAACCATGGCGCGTCGGTTGAACAGGATTCGTTCGTGAACGGCCTGCTCGATTGTCCGCACTACACGCGCCCCGAGGACGATGCGGGGACGCGGGTGCCGGACGTGTTGTTGTCCGGCAACCACAATGAAATTGCGCGCTGGCGGTTGAAGCAATCGCTGGTGCGGACGATGCAAAGGCGGCCTGAACTGGCCAAGGCATGGGCCGCCGGGGCATTGAGCAAGGACGAGACAAGGATTCTGGGCGAGGCCGAAGTTGAAGTGCGGGCCAAGGCAGGGCGCTCCGGAAATTGAGTCTCGAATACAAACGGTGCAATCAACCGGGGCATTTTCCCGGCTGCTCTTGCACCATGAAGCCGAGGCAGGTTTGTACCTTGTGGTGCGGGCGTTGCAGAAATCGGTCCACTTGAAATGAAAGGCAACATGTCATGGGCAGCATCATTGAGCAACTTGAGAAAGAAGAGATCGCACGTCTGGCAAAGAACATTCCGGTGTTTGCGCCTGGCGATACCGTGATCGTCAACGTCAACGTGGTCGAGGGCGAACGTAAGCGGGTCCAGGCCTTCGAAGGCGTGGTGATCGCGCGCCGCAACCGCAGTGTGGGGTCATCCTTCATCGTGCGCAAAATTTCCTCGGGTGAGGGCGTTGAGCGCACGTTCCAGCTGTACTCGCCGCTGATCGCGTCGATCGAAGTGAAGCGCAAGGGCGATGTGCGCCGTGCCAAGCTTTATTTCTTGCGCCAGCGCTCGGGGAAATCGGCGCGAATCAAAGAGAAACTTCACAAGCGTGCAGAAGTGGCCGCAGTGGCAACGGCAGAGCCTGCTGCAAAGTAATTCGCAGCGGTCGGTGTCGAGCGGGGCGTACCGGAAACGGGCGCCCCGTTTGTTTTTTCCGATCCCGCCGCATCTAACGCGGATGCACGCTAAGGATGCACGCTACAATTTCGTATAGTTGAAACATGACCGTTGAACGCTCAGCAACCCTGTCGACTGATGAAGCGCGTGCCATTCTGCCGCAGGATCCTTCCTTGTACAACACCGGCTTGACGGCGGTGCAGGGCATGAACGCGCGGCGACTGCGCGAACGCTTTGCCGACGAGAAGCATTGGCAGCACGAAATGCTTGGTGATGGCCAGTTCGAAGGGCTAGACCTGCCCGCAGGCCACTTTTACAAGCCGGCGGCCGTGTTGGTGCCGTTGGTGCAACGCGATGCGCTTAGCTTGCTGCTCACACAGCGTCCATTGCATCTGAAGCACCACCCCGGGCAGATCAGTTTTCCGGGCGGGCGCGTCGAATCATTCGACCGTGACGTCATTGCCGCAGCACTGCGCGAGACTGAAGAGGAGATTGGTCTCCCATCCGGGAATATTGAAGTGGTGGGCAGGTTGCCACCGTATCACACGGTGACCAACTATGCGGTGACGCCAGTGGTGGCCTTGGTGCATCCGCCTTTTGCCCTGACGCTCGATGCAAATGAAGTGGCAGACGCCTTCGAGGTGCCCCTTGATTTCATTCTCGATCCGGCAAATCACGAGCGCCGCAGCCGAGCTTGGCAGGGTCGTATGCGACATTTCTATGCAATGCCATACCAAGAGCGCTTCATCTGGGGAGCCACAGCTGCGATGCTGCGCAACCTGTACCATTTCTTGCGTGCGGCATAGCCTCAAAGCAGCTTGCGAAGCGGTTCTGCCGACGATTACTTGCTGTTACGCGATGTGCGCTTCCGGGCCGGAGTCTGCCTGACGGCGCGATCGTAGAGCCGGGCGAAATTGGCGAGCGAAAAGAAATGCGCGTAGATGCGTCCTGACAGACCTTTTTCGACCAGCGCCTTGTGGTTCGCGGCTTTCAGCGCCAGAAATTTTGCCTCATCGATGCGGTACATGCCCTGCAGTTCGAGGGCCTGCTTTCCCCCCTCGGTGACCTGCATGCTGAACGGCGAAAACAGTTCAAGCCTGGAAAAGACCGCGCACATTTGCGCAGTCAGGTCGAGGTCGGTCTCGTATTCAGACAGCAATTTTTCGCGCTCAATCCACTGGGGTTCAGGTTGGCCTGCCGTGTCGAAGAGGGCAATGCCAGCCTTGTCGAGATACGCTTTGTCGATGCACACGACCTTGTCGGTTTGCGCTACCCCATCGACATACACCTTTGAGATGCAAAATGGATAGCGTCGTACGAAGGCTGGGACATAGGTGTCGGCCGTCCACTCGCCGTCCGGATTGACAAACAGGTTCTGCTCGTTGCCCAGGCCCAGCACCACCAGCGGCGCAAAAGTTTGCCCGGCATCGCCGGTTGAAAACACGATCGGATAATCCCGCGAGGCCACAATGAATTCGGAAAACGAGATCGCCATCGCATTGAGCTTGCGGCAAAAAGACGGCGTCGAATTGCCGCCACCCGACCCCATGTTGGGCAGGAGGACCTTGTGCGTCTTTTCAAGCGGAATGATCTCCCCGTAGCCAAACGGCGCGGTAATCTGCATGCTGTTCCCCAACCAATGTGCAACGATTGTACCTGCCTGTTCAGGCTCGATTTTTCAACACGGTGCGCGCGATCCATGTGGTATCTTCGCGCGCATGACGGTCATGGCTCTTCTGGCGGCGCTTCTGCTTGAACAGGTTCACCCGCTACCGGATCGCGGACGGCTCGGTCGAACACTTGATGCAGCCCTTGAATTTGTCGAACTTCACCTTAATGCCGGAGAGCGGCATCACGGTTTGACGGCATGGCTGATTGCGGTAGTTCCGGCGATCGTCGTATCTCTCGCAGTCTATTACCTGAGCGCTCAGGTATCGGTGGTGCTGGCCTGGGCATGGAACGTGGCGATTTTGTATCTCACCATGGGTTTTCGCCAGTTCAGCCACCATTTCACCGACATTCATAGAGCCTTGGCGGCGGGCGATCTGGCGCGCGCACGCGCTTTGATGGGGACGTGGCGGGGACGACCTGCCGATGACCTCAATTCGGGGGAAATTGCTCGCCTCGCGATCGAGGAGGCGCTGACAGCTTCGCACCATCACGTATTTGGCGTGTTGTTCTGGTTTGCGATATTGCCCGGTCCGGCCGGGGCCCTGCTGTATCGGTTGTCCCTGCTCTTAAAGGCAAAATGGGGTACGAAGATCGGGCAGGAGCACGGCGGTTTCGGTCATTTTGCAAATCAGGCCTACTATTTCATCGACTGGTTGCCGTTGCGGCTCACTGCGGCGGGGTTTGCGGTTGTAGGCAATTTCGAGGACGCGGTCTATTGCTGGCGTACCCAGGCCTCGCGCTGGCACGACCCTGAAACCGGAATCGTTCTGGCCGCAGGCGCCGGCGCGATTGGCGTAAAACTGGGGAAGCCGGTCCATGGCGGTATGGGCGCGGGCGGTGTGGCGTTCGACGATCGAATCGAAATTGGTACCGGCATCGATGCTGACGCAGCGTTTCTGTCGAGCACGGTAGGTCTGGTATGGCGTGCTCTAGTACTTTGGATGTTGCTTCTGGCCATGCTCGCCGTGGCGAACTGGGTTTGATGATCAGGTTTCGCAACCACAGGACCAGCAGGACGTAAACTGGCCTTCAAGCCATTCGCCACATTTGCCGCAGGTCCAGTGGTGCCTGTTGCTTGGTCGCTGCACTTCTTGCAACAGGGCCAATGCTTCCATGGATCTTGATTCATCCACGATCCAGATTTCGGGCCAGGTCTGATCCAGCGGGACTTCGCCAGCGAGGCGACTGAGATTTTCGTTGCGCAACAACGAGCCAATGCCGGCTGACTCCAGAACATTGCGCAAATGGATCGCCTCGACCACATTGTGGGTCCGCCAAATTCGCATCACGGTGTGTTTGCCTGCCTGACGGGGGCAATGGCTCGCATACTCGAAGCAGCGTGTTTCATGTGCCGGTTTCGGTTACCAGTTTCTGAAACAGGGCGAGACGCTCGCTGTTGATCTGGCCGCTTTGTGCATGGGTACGGATCGGACAATCCGGCTCGTGGAGGTGGCGGCAATTGGCGAAGCGGCATCCGCCCAGATACGGGGCAAATTCATGAAATCCGGCTTCGAGGTCGCGATGGCTCAAGTGGTGGATGCCGACTTCCTGCATGCCGGGACAGTCGATGATGGTGCTGTTCCCATCGATGCGATACAGGCGCGAAAAGGTCGTGGTGTGCTTCCCCGCCTTGAGTGCCGCCGAAAGTTCACCGATGACAGCCGCTGCATCCGGAACGAGCGCATTGATCAAGCTTGACTTGCCCATACCCGACTGCCCTACGAGGACCGTAGATTTTCCCGAAAGCCTTGCCAGTAGGGCTTCTTGAGCCGATGGCAAGGTGCCGTCACGCGGCTTCGCCTTGACCTCGATGATCTCGTATCCGGCCGAGGAGAACATCCTCAGTCGAGTACGCGCGCCATCGGTGCCGGGGATGTCGGTCTTGTTAAGTGCGATCAGTGCGGGTACGCCTGCCGCATGGGCAATCAGCAGTACACGCGTGATGAACTCCTCGGAAGCGCGTGGCTCGACCGCGGCCAGCACCAGTACCTGATCGACGTTGGCGGCAATGCCTTTTTGCTTGTAGGCATCTGAGCGCTCGAGATAGTTGCGTCTCGGCAGGACCTTTTCGATCACACCTTGCGCGGGACCGGTTGCGCCATATTCGACGCGATCACCGCAGGCAGCAATATGCTTTTTGCCACGGGTGACGCAGTCCAAGTGTTCCCCGGAAGCGATCTCAATTTCGTATCGTCGACCGAAAACGGCGACGACGGTACCGATTTTGTCGTCCGGAAGGGTACTCAAAACCTGAGCAATGCGTCGGCCTTCGCCGCGCAAATGAAGTCGTTTTCGGTCATTCCGCCGGTTGAGTGCGTGTGGTATCGCACCTCGCACTTGTCGTAATTGACAATCAGCTCGGGGTGGTGGTCTTCGCGATGCGACACCAGCGCCAGGCCGTTTACAAATGCCATGGTCTCGTAATAGTTCCGGAATGCATAGGTTTTGACCAATTTGCCATCAAGAATCTCCCAAGCTTTGAGGCCGAGTAGCAGCTCGCGCGCCGCCCCGAGTGCCAGGGGGGTGCCGCCCTCGCAGGGACTGCAGTGGCGTGTGGCAAGGTCGGATGTCGTGCCGCTCACGGCGCCAGGCTTCTCAAACGCGCGATGCGCAATGGCGCCGGCGGGTGCGAGTCATAAAACGCCGAGAACCACTTGTCAGGCGTCAGTGTCGCCGCATTGTCCTTGTAGAGTTTGGTCAGCGCGGTAATCAACGGCCGCGCCCCCGTGATGTCGGCTGCGAAGGCATCTGCTTCGTACTCATGCTTGCGTGATGTGATGGTGGTCAGCGGGTGCAGGATGAACGTGAACACCGGGAGTACCAGCGCAAACAGGGTGAGCGCACTGCCCGCGCTCATTTGGGTGACACCGAGGCCGATGTAAAACCATTCGGCGTTGGCAAGTCGTCCGAGAATCCATAGGAACAACAAAGATAACGCAAACAGTGCCGCGATGCGTTTGATGATGTGCCGGCGTTTGAAGTGGCCCAATTCGTGCGCGAGCACGGCTTCGATTTCCGGTTCATCCAGGCGGGAAATGAGAGTGTCAAACAAGACGATGCGCTTGGCATTGCCCAATCCCGAAAAATAGGCATTGCCATGGCTTGAGCGTGTCGAACCGTCCATGACGAAGAGCCCTTGTGATTTGAAGCCG
Source organism: Burkholderiales bacterium (assembly GCA_947473125.1). Lineage (GTDB taxonomy): Bacteria > Pseudomonadota > Gammaproteobacteria > Burkholderiales > JAEUOS01 > CANJDH01. The sequence continues at coordinate 10,793 of CANJDH010000079.1, read as the reverse complement.
GTTTTTGCCAGCAACGTTTCGATGCGTGATTTGAGCGAGCCATCGGGCATCGGTACAAACTTGTTGAACAGGGGGGCGATATAGGTGGGAAATAGCCACAGCAGAAGCAGGTTGAATCCCATCCAGGCGACCCATGCCCATAGCCACCAGTAAGGGCCGAGTGACGTCATCAGCCAGATTGCTGCCGTCAACACGATGCCGCCGAGCACCATGCCCAGCAGTGCTCCCTTGACGGAATCGAAGGCAAAGACCTTCCAGGTCATCTGATTGAAACCGAACCTGGCTTCAATCACGAAACTGCGATACGCGGCAAAGGGCAAATCAATCAAGGCGAGCAGCACAAAGATGGCACCGGCACCGATGACGTCGCGCCACAGCCCGTGTGCAAAATCGCTTGCGGCATCGAAAACCACGTCAATTCCGCCACCGAGCGTGACGGCGACCAAGGCGAGTGCGCCAGCGATGGTCTCGATCAACCCGAATGCCAGCTTGACCCTGGTGTAGTCAGCAGCCTTGCGGTGGGCGGGCAAGTCGACGGCGTTTGCAAATGCGGGCGGGACATGCTCCCTGTGTTCTGCCACGCTCCGTGCCTGGCGCAATGCGAGCCAGCATTTGAGCGCCAGCATCAGTGCGAGAGCGAAGACAAACAGGTAGCTGAAAAGAGTGGGGGTCATGCCGTATGCGACAATCGATCGAACGCGAATTATCACCCAATTGCGGACGCTACTTTGTTTCCGCGTCGCCAATTTGCGCTCACCATCGACCATTGCTCGCCCAAGGAATAGTATGCCTCAAGACCAAAACAACCTGATCTGGCTGGACATGGAAATGACCGGGCTGTCCCCCGAAAACGATTGCATCATCGAAGTTGCGTTGGTGATTACCGACTCACAACTCAATACGGTTGCCCAAGCGCCGGTGCTGGTCGTGCACCAGGCCGACACGGTACTCAATGGTATGGATAACTGGAACAAGTCGACGCATGGCAAATCCGGATTGATTGATAAGGTCAAGGCATCGACGCTGGACGAGCGTGCCGTGGAATTGCGCATGCTCGATTTCTTGAAATTGCATGTGCCCAAAAGCGCATCGCCGATGTGCGGCAATTCAGTGTGTCAGGATCGGCGCTTCATGGCGAAGGCCATGCCAGACCTCGAAGCCTGGTTTCACTACCGCAACCTTGATGTCTCGACGCTAAAGGAGTTGTGCAAACGTTGGCGCCCCGAGCTGGCCAAGGGGCTTGTCAAGCATGGCAAGCATGAGGCCCTTGCCGATATTTACGAATCGATCGAAGAGTTGAAGTACTACCGCGAGCATTTTCTCAAAGTCTAGGGCTTGATGCGGGTTCAGGATCGCAGGGCATCAATCAGGGCGGTCTCGACCATTAGCGCATTTTTCGTGTCACTCAGACCCGGCCCTTCGACCAGAAATACGTCCTCGGCGCGCTCGCCGAGCGTGGTGATCTTGGCGGTTTGCAGGTTCACTTTGTGATCGCCCAAGACGCGCGCGATTCGATACAGCAACCCGGGGCGGTCTCCCGCCGTGATGCTCAGAATATGGCGCTGGCCGCGCTCGTCGGAACGGAGGTTTACCGACGGCTCGATGGCGAAATGGCGTGCCTGCCGCGATAGTCGCCCGGTGAGCGGTTCGGGCAAAGGGGATTGTGCGGCAAGGATGGCAGCGAGATTTCGCTCCACCGCTTCCGGGAGTCCGTGCTCCTGGCGTCCGCCGGCGGCTTCCATGACCAGAAAAGTGTCCAGCGCATAGCCGTGCCGCGTCGTGTGGATTTTTGCATCGACAACTGACAGGCCGGAGCGCTCGAAAAATCCGCATATGCGCGCAAACAGGTCGGGTTGATCCTTTACGTAGACCATCACCTGCAGACCCTCGCCGATGGAGGCGAGGCGGGCACGCACCACCGGTTGCGAGGCATCGACACGATAGTGGAGGGTCCGCGTCTGCCAGGCGATCTCCTTGGCGTCATGACGGATGAAGTATGCCATGTCGAGCTGGCTCCAGAGAGCCTCGTGCGACTGTGCAGACAGGCCGTACAGTTTGAGGTTCTCGAGCGCGTCGGATTGCTTCTTTTGCAGATCGGCATCCAGGTCCACCTTGCCGCCCCGAAGCAGTCGGCGGGTGGCGCGAAACAGGTCTTCGAGCAGTTTGCCCTTCCAGGCATTCCAGACTTTGGGGCTGGTGCCACGTATGTCCGCCACGGTCAGAAGGTACAGGGCAATCAGGCGACGTTCGTCCTTGACGATGGCACCGAACCTTTCGATCGTTTCGGGATCGGACAAATCCTGCTTCTGCGCGACCGCGGACATCGTCAGGTGGTGCTCAACCAGGAATACCACCAGGCCGGTGTCTTCACGCGTCAGGCCGTGATCCGTGCAGAAGCGGCGCGCGTCAGCTCTTCCCAACTGGCTGTGGTCACCGCCACGCCCCTTGGCGATGTCATGGAACAGCGCTGCCACGTAAATCAGCCAGTACCGGTCAAAATTGGCCATGAGCCGCGAACACAGTGGATATTCGTGCGCATGTTCCAGCATTGTGAAGCGCCGCACGTTGCGTACTACTTGCAAAATGTGCTGGTCCACGGTGTAGACGTGGAACAGGTCGTGCTGCATCTGGCCAATGATGTGCTTGAACGCGGGGATGATGCGACCAAGAATGCCCCATTGGTTCATGCGCCGCAATTCGTGGGTGATACCCTGGGGCGCTTGCAGTACTTTCAGGAACATGCGGCGATTTTCCGGATCACGCCGGAATGCGGCATCAATGCGGTCACGCTCCCGCCAAAGGGCGCGTAAGGTCTGCGCAGTCATGCCCTTTAGTTCGGGATGTACCTGCAGCAGGTAAAAACATTCGATCAATGCGCACGGATGCTCCTTGAAGACCGCGACGTCATTGACTGCGAGCAGGTCGCGTTCCGAATGAAAGCGGTCGTTGATCGGGCGTGCTTCAAAAGCTGCTCCCGGAAACAGCTGTGCCGCAATGTTTTGCAGCAAGATAGTGTTTAACTGGATGATCCAGCGGGCATTCACGTAGTAACGCTGCATCAGCTGCTCGCTAGCGCGCTTGGCGCCTTTTGCCTCGTATCCGAACGCTTGAGCCATCGCGGTCTGGTGGTCGAACAAGAGGCGGTCTTCGCGCCTGCCTGTGGCCAGGTGCAGACGCACACGCAAGGTTTGCAGAAATGCCTCGCGTCGCGCCAGCAGGAGTGCTTCCTCGCGCGTGATGATTTGGCGGGCCGCCAGCTCACTCCATTTGAGTCCAAGCTGGGCCGCCCGCGCGATCCAGAGGATCACCTGGAGGTCGCGCAGGCCGCCCGGGCTTTCCTTGCAGTTGGGCTCCAGGCTGTAGGGAGTGTCCTGGTGCTTTGCGTGGCGCTGCTCGAGTTCGAGTTTTTTTGCCGTGTAAAACGTTTTCGGGTCAAGATGCAGGCGCACCCCGACATCGAGCTCGCGGGCGAGCCGGGCGTCGCCGGCGATGCGCCGCGCCTCAATCAGGTTGGTTTGGATCGTGATGTCCGACGCTGCGGTCTCGAAACACTCGTCGAGTGTCCTGATGCTGTGGCCTACTTCAAGGCCGATGTCCCAGAACTGCCCGATCAGAAGCTCGAGTCTGCTGCGGATTTCTGCATTGCTGCCGGAAGATACCAGGATCAACACGTCGACATCAGAGTACGGATACAGTTCGCCACGCCCGTAACCGCCCACTGCAATCAAGGAGGCCCGATTGCCGATTCCGGAACTACGCCACAATTTGGCGAGCGCACTGTCCACCAAGGCGCAGTGGCGCCGTAGCAGTCGCTTGGTATTCAGATCAGCCTGAAAGGCGTCGAACAGGGCTTTGCGTCCGACGCCCAGTTCATGGCGCAACCCGGCCACTGAAACAGCCGCGACGGGCTTAAGTATGGCGGACATGGCGCAGCGTGTGGCTCGACAAACGGCTCGATGAACCGTCAAGCCGCAATCCGCGGCTCCAGGCTTTGGGGCATTGCCGGCATTGCCGGTGAGACGGTCAGCACCTCAAAACCGCTCTCGGTCACCAGGACCGTGTGCTCCCATTGCGCGGAGAGGCTATGGTCTTTTGTGACGATGGTCCAGCCATCGGCCAACTCGCGGATTTCGCGCCGCCCGGCGTTGATCATCGGCTCAACAGTAAATATCATGCCGGCCTTCAATTCCGCCAAGGTACCGGCCTTACCATAATGGAGTACTTGCGGATCTTCGTGAAATTTGCGTCCGATGCCATGGCCGCAAAATTCCCGCACCACGGCAAATCCGTGTTTCTCGGCATGAATCTGGATGGCCTGACCAATGTCGCCAAGGTGAGCGCCTGGCTTAACTTCCAATATTCCCAGCCACATGCACTCGAAGGTCACGTCGCACAAGCGACGTGATGCAATCGAAGGCTCCCCGGCATAAAACATCCGGCTGGTGTCGCCGTGGTAGCCATCCTTGATGACCGTAATGTCGACATTCACCACGTCACCGCTCTTGAGTACCTTATCGCCTGGGATGCCGTGGCAAACCTGATGGTTGACAGAGGTACAAATTGATTTTGGGTAGGGCCGGTAGCCTGGTGGACAATAGCCAAGCGGGGCGGGAATCGTACCCTGTACGTCCATCATGTAATCATGGCATAGCGCATCAAGCTCGCCCGTCGTAACGCCAGGCTTGACGTGTGGGCCGATAAAGTCGAGCACTTCCGCAGCGAGTTTCCCCGCAATGCGCATTTTTTCGATATCGAGCGAGTTTTTTAGTTGGATGGCCATGCGTATTGGTTTGCCGCCGCCGATCCCCGCGAGCCAGCAAAACCTTTGATTTGCTTGTGAAAACGCGCTATAATATCGGGCTGCTCTGGGAATTAAAAGCGGAATCTGAAAAGAGTTGATTTTTTCGGTTGCGCTGGCTGGTCTTCTGTCGAAAACTTGGAGCAAATACGCACTTTTGCCACTTTAGGGTGTCGTTCGGCAGTGATGCCGGGGGGCTCTTGGCGGAAGGTGGATAACCCTAATCGAAACGGAGTTTTTCATGGCCACGACCATGCGCGAAATGCTTGAAGCCGGCGTCCACTTCGGACACCAGACCCGGTTCTGGAACCCCAAGATGGCCCCTTATATTTTCGGCCATCGCAACAAGATTCACATCGTCAACCTCGAGAAGACTCTCGAACTCTACAACGTGGCGATGAAGCACATTCGCCAGTTGGCATCGAACAAGGGTACCGTGATGATGGTCGGTACCAAGCGCCAGGCGCGCGAGATCGTGGCCGAGGAGGCGCAGCGCGCCGGGATTCCTTACGTTGACAGCCGCTGGTTGGGCGGCATGCTGACCAATTTCAAGACCGTCAAAGCTTCCATCAAGCGCCTCAAGGAAATGGAAATCATGCAGGCGGATGGCGCTTTGGAAAAAATGAGTAAAAAAGAAGGGCTGATGTTTCAGCGCGAACTCGACAAGTTGTACAAGTCCATGGGCGGCATCAAGGACATGACCTCCCTGCCGGATGCGATTTTCGTGATTGACGTTGGGTATCACAAGATTGCCGTGACGGAAGCCGGAAAACTAGGTATCCCAGTCATTGGCGTGGTCGATACCAACCATTCCCCGGATGGCATCGCTTATGTTATCCCCGGCAACGACGACTCGTCGCGCGCAATTCGCCTGTATGCGCGCGGCGTGGCCGACGCGATCCTGGAAGGGCGTGCGCAGGTAATCACTGAGATCGTGGGCGCGGACGAAGAGGAGTACGTCGAGGTCGAGGCTTCCTGATTTCGCCGTAACGGGCACATAAAAAGGGGCACGTTACTGCCCCTTTTTTTCAAGCTAATGTCCAGTGATTTTAATTTTTTAACTTATCAAACAGCAGGGTAGAGAAATGGCGGAAATTACCGCAAGCATGGTCAAGGAATTGCGCGAAAAGACCGACGCGCCAATGATGGAGTGCAAAAAGGCGTTGACCGAAGCGGCCGGCGACATGGCGAAAGCAGAAGAGATCCTGCGCGTCAAGCTGGGCAACAAGGCCTCCAAGGCAGCGTCAAGGGTGGCTGCAGAGGGCGTCGTGGCGATTCATATTTCAGCAGACGGCAAACTGGGCGCCATCGTCGAAGTGAATTCAGAAACTGATTTCGTCGCAAAGAACGATGACTTTCTGGCTTTTTCCCGCAATCTGGCGGAAATTGTTGCGCAATCGAATCCCGCTGATGTGGCCGCCCTGTCTGTCGCATCGCTGGCTGGTTCCAGCGTCGAGGAGACCCGCCAGGCGTTGGTCGGCAAGATTGGCGAGAACATGTCGATCCGTCGCTTTGCCCGTATCGCGGCCAAAGGCCGGCTGGTAAGCTACATCCACGGCGGATCCAAAATTGGAGTGCTGCTTGATCTGGTAGGCGGTGAAGAGCAAATGGGCAAGGACATCGCGATGCACATTGCTGCGTCCAAACCGAAGTCCCTTGATGCCACCGGCGTACCCAAGGAACTGCTCGACACAGAGCGTCGCATCGCCATCGAAAAAGCCCGCGAAGCCGGCAAGCCCGAAGCCATGTTGGAAAAAATTGCCGAAGGTACGGTGCAGAAATACCTCAAGGACGTCACCCTTCTCGGCCAGGTGTTTGTAAAGGCTGAAGACGGCAAGCAGACTATCGAACAGTTGCTCAAGGCCAAGTCTGCGTCGATTGCGGCCTTCACGCTGTACATCGTCGGTGAGGGCATCGAAAAAGTGGTCAATGACTTTGCCGCCGAGGTTGCGGCGCAAGCGGCGGCCGCGAAAAAGTAACGACGATGCGGGCCTCGAGCCCGCATTTTTTTGTATAGATTCCGAGACGGAAAGTCCAATTAGACATGCCAGAGACTCCCAAATACAAACGGTTCCTGCTCAAACTCTCCGGTGAAGCGCTGATGGGCAACGATCCCTACGGTATCAATCGCAGCACGATTGAGCGGATCGTCGATGAAATTGCATCGGTTGCCAAACTACCGGTGGAAATGAGTATCGTCATCGGGGGCGGAAACATCTTCCGCGGTGTCGCGCCTGGCGCGCAAGGGATGGACCGAGCCACCGCAGATTACATGGGCATGTTGGCAACCATCATGAATGCGCTGGCGTTGCAGGATTCCATGAAGCAGCACAACATCGTTGCGCGGGTGCAGTCCGCCCTGAATATCGAGCAGGTTGTCGAGCCTTACATTCGTGGCAAGGCGCTACGCTACCTGGAGGAGGGGAAAGTGGTGATTTTTGCTGCAGGTACCGGCAACCCATTTTTCACGACTGATACCGCCGCGGCATTGCGTGCCTCTGAAATGGGTGCGGAAATCGTGCTCAAGGGGACGAAGGTGGATGGTGTCTATACGGCGGATCCGAACAAGGATGCGACCGCGACGCGCTATGAGTCGATTACTTTCGATGAGGCGATCATCAAACACCTTAAGGTGATGGACGCGACGGCATTTGCCTTATGTCGTGACCAGAAATTGCCGATCAACGTGTTTTCGATATTCAAGCAAGGTGCATTGAAGCGGGTCGTGATGGGTGAAAACGAAGGTACACTTGTGCATGTGTGAGCAATAGGCGGGAGAGCGCAATGACGATTGCCGACATCAGGAAATCGGCTGAGCAAAAGATGCAAAAGTCGATTGAGGCATTCAAGAACGACTTGGGCAAGGTGCGGACCGGCCGTGCCCATACGGGCTTGCTGGACCACGTACAGGTCGACTATTACGGCACCATGATGCCGATCAACCAGACGGCCAACGTCACTCTGATCGATGCGCGAACGATCGGCGTTCAGCCTTGGGAAAAGAAATTGGTCGGCGTGGTAGAGAAAGCGATCCGCGATTCGGATCTCGGGCTCAATCCTTCCACTCAGGGAGACCTGATTCGCGTACCCATGCCTGGCCTGACGGAGCAGCGTCGCAAGGAACTGGTCAAGGTGGTCAAAGGCGAGGGAGAGTCGGCGCGCGTAGCGATTCGTAACCTGCGTCGCGAAGCCAATGAACAACTGAAGAAATTGCTCAAGGACAAAGCAGTCTCCGAGGATGAGGAGAGGAAGGCTCAGGACGAAGTCCAGAAGCTGACAGACAAATCGATTGCCGAAGTCGAGAAGATGCTGGTGACCAAAGAAGCCGAAATCCTCGCGGTTTGACCGGGTTTGCGCCGACCTTCATCATGACCAGTTCGACCCAGACCATTCCCGAAGTGTCGTCCATTCCCCGGCACGTTGCGATCATCATGGACGGCAATGGGCGTTGGGCGACGCGCCGCTATTTGCCGCGTGTGGCGGGTCACAAACGTGGGGTTGAGGCGGTGCGAGAAGCGGTGCGTGCGTGCGCCGAGCGTGGAATTGAATATCTGACCCTATTTGCGTTTTCCTCCGAAAATTGGCGCCGCCCCGAGGAAGAGGTTTCCGTACTGATACAACTGTTTGTGATGATGCTTGAGCAGGAAATCGTCAAGCTTCACGCGAATGGCATCAAGCTCAGAGTGGTTGGTGATCTCGCGCGATTCGACAGGAAATTGATCGAGTTGATTCAGAAGGCGGAAACGAAAACGGCGGGGAATCGCAAGCTGACCCTCACAATATGCGCCAACTATGGTGGACGCTGGGACATCATGCAGGCTACGCGTGCCATGTTGGCGGCTCGTCCAGAGTTGGCCACTAGCTTCACAGAGGCGGAGTTGACACCCTATTTATCCATGGCCTACGCTCCCGAACCAGACCTTTTCATTCGCACTGGCGGTGAGCAGCGCATCAGCAATTTTTTGGTATGGCAATTGGCCTATTCCGAACTCTGGTTCACTGAAACGTTCTGGCCGGATTTTGATGCGCGCACCCTTGATCAGGCCATCGTCTCTTATCAATCTCGCGAGCGCAGGTTTGGCCGGACCAGCGAGCAGGTACGCGAGGCGGAACGCCGCGAAGACGCTGCTCCGAGAATTGCCCCGGCGGCAAGTCTCCGGGCCATGTCAGCGGACAAGTAATGCTCGGTACGCGGGTCATCACCGCGGCAGCGCTGTTGATGGTGTTATTGCCGGCGCTGTTTTTTCTCCCATCCGCGTTATGGCGGTATGCGGTGTTGCTAGTGTTGGCGGTAGCGTCCTGGGAATGGGCGCGCTTGGCGAGATTTTCTGGCAAATACATGTGGGCCTTTGTCATCCTGACCGCGATCGCCGGAGGCATTCTGCAAGCAGTGTTTCCCGGCGCTGCGCGTGCAAGCTATGGCATTGCATTTGTGTTTTGGGTACTTGTGGTGCCAATCATGTTCCTCACTGCGCTGCGCCCGTCGGGCTGGCTCGCCGCGATTGCAGGCTGGTGCGTTTTGCTTCCATTTGCTTCTGCGGTGGTCGACTTGCGCGAAATGGGGCCTTGGCTGCTCGTATCGGTAATGGCGCTGGTATGGGTTGCCGACATTGCGGCTTACTTTTTCGGCCGCGCCTTTGGCGCACACAAACTGGCTCCTGCTATCAGCCCGGGAAAAACCTGGGAAGGCGTGGCGGGTGCCGTTTTGGCGACTACGGTGTACGCACTGGCGAATGTCTACCTGGGGAATCCCCTGTTTGGGCAAGAGCCGGTATGGCGTGGAGTTTTGATTGCGGCCACCTTGCTGACGGCGGTCAGCGTTATCGGAGACTTGTTTGAGTCGGCGATGAAACGATCTGCTGGCCTCAAGGACAGCAGCAATTTGCTGCCGGGTCATGGCGGCGTGCTGGATCGAATCGATTCATTGACATCTACATTGCCACTGGCGGCACTCCTGCTGATTTGGGGCGGCAAGCTGTGATGCGATGCATCACAATTCTTGGAAGTACTGGGTCGATTGGTGAAAACACCCTTGACGTGGTCGCGCGCCACCCGGATAGATTTTCCCTGTATGCGTTGGTGGCCAATAACCGCGATGACATCATGCTGCGGCAATGCAGGGTGCATCGTCCTCGGTTTGCGGTGATGATCGACCCACAGGCCGCGAAACGCCTGTCTCAGGGACTGCGCGACGCGCAATGCCCGGTGGAAGTGCTGGCGGGCGAAGCGTCGGCAATCGACGTCGCTCGAGCTGTGGAGGCCGATACCGTGGTTGCTGCCATTGTCGGGGCGGCTGGCCTGACGACGACCCTGGCTGCGGCGCATGCCGGCAAGCGCATCCTGCTCGCCAATAAGGAAGCGCTGGTCATGACAGGCGCGCTGTTTCTGGCTGCCGTGGAGCATAGTGGCGCACAACTCTTGCCAGTGGACAGCGAACATAACGCGATTTTTCAGTCACTACCCAAGGGGTTTCGTCGTGGGCTGGTGGCTGAGGGAGTGCGTCGCATTTTGCTGACCGCTTCGGGAGGGCCATTTCGCGAGTTAGCCGTCCAGCACTTCGACAAAGTCACGCCGGACCAGGCCGTAGACCATCCCAATTGGGTGATGGGTCGCAAGATTTCGGTTGATTCCGCGACGATGATGAACAAAGGGCTTGAAGTCATTGAAGCACACTGGTTTTTTGGCGTCGGGGCCGACCAGATCCAGGTGGTGATTCATCCGCAAAGCGTGATCCATTCGATGGTTGAGTATGCAGACGGCTCGGTGCTCGCCCAAATGGGGAACCCGGACATGCGTACCCCGATCGCGCAGACGCTTGCCTACCCGGATAGAATCGAGGCAGGAACTGCCGCATTTGATATTTTCAAACTTGCGCAATTTACCTTCGAAGCCCCAGACCTTGTGCGCTTCCCGTGCCTGAAACTTGCTTACGCAGCGTTGCAGGCCGGGGGAACCGAGCCGGCAATATTGAACGAAGCCAACGCAATTGCTGTCT
>CANJDH010000078.1 GCA_947473125.1 Burkholderiales bacterium | reverse complement strand
GGTGAGGTGCTTGGCTTTGGAGCCGATGATGACCGCGATCTCGGCTTCATAGTCGAGCTTGGGCGAGCACTTGGGGCGGATGATCGGCTTGCCGTGCGCCACTTGCGAGGTCGCGCCGCGCATGAAAAAGCTCGGGTGGTCGGGGCGATCGCGGCCGCCCTCCTTGGCGTGGTCGGCGTAGTTCAGGCCGATGCAGATGATCTTCGGCGGGTTCGGCACCAGCGGCAGCAGGTCAAGGGATTTGAGCGGCGTGGTCGCGGCGCTCTTGCGCGCGTCCAGCGCTTTTTTCAGGTCGACCAGCGCATTCGGGCCAAGCTGCAGGATCTCGACGATGTCGGTGGGCCAATCGGGCATGAGGTCCGACACGTTGATGACGCCATCGGCGCCGGACATGACGCCGGTATGGGCTTGGCCATCCTGCTGGTAAGAGACGAGACGCATGGGATTTCCTTTATCAAAAATGAATGCTGAAAGCTGCTCAAAGCCGGGCAAAACCGGAATCGGCATTTTATATATTTTTTGGCAAAAAGGCAGCAGCTTCTATATTATTGGCGCATGAACGCCGCCGCCCTGCGCCTCGCCAAACCCGCGCCCGCCCGCACCGCCATCGGCTCGGCGTTCGAGCGCCTGCGTGCCGATATCCTGCGCGGCGACCTGGCACCCGGCGAAAAGCTGCGTATCCAGGACATCTCGCGGCGCTACAAGAGTGGCGCGATCCCCTTACGCGAAGCCCTCAACCGCCTCACCGCCGAAGCGCTGGTGGTGCACTCCGAGCAGCGCGGCTTTGCGGTGGCACCGATCAGCCAGGAAGCGCTGCTCGACCTCACCCGCACCCGCACCTGGCTCAACGAAATAGCGCTGCGCGAATCGATCGCCCACGGCGACGCCGCCTGGGAAGAGCGTCTCATCATCGCCTACCACCGCATGACCAAGGAGCCGCGCTACCTCGACGCCGCCAAGCGCCGCATCAACCCCGCCTTCGACCCCGCGCACCGCGCCTTTCACCTGGCGCTGATCTCCGCCTGCGGCTCGGCCTGGCTGCTGCAGTATTGCGAACAACTGTTCGACCACGCCGACCGCTACCGCTACCTGTCACGCCGCATCCACGTGGCCGACCGGCAGAACGAACACGCCGTGATGCTCAAGGCGGCGCTCAAGCGTGATGCAGATGCTGCGATCAAGTCCTTGACGCAGCACATGCAAAAGACCAGCAACATCGTGCTCAAGGCCGGGGCGGCCGCTCCCGATGCCGCGGTGGTGGCTGCGCGCCCGCGCAAGCCGAACAAAAAGGCTGCAAAAAGCCGATAGGGCATCGGCCTGCGGGCCGCCCCCACCAAGGGTTTTACTGCTCTTGATGGCCGAAACCGTTGTGTACCAAGGGTTTGCGGCCGATGCCTATTTCAGGCTTTTCCAGCCAAAATCTCATCAAAAGTGGGAAGGAATTCCCCGTGGACGGCAGTCGCCAGACCAAGCTGCGGGTTGGGCGGTAAACAAAACGTTGGAAGCCCAAGCGGACTGGCCATTTGATAACAATTAAGGTATATTTTCTATACCATGGTTTCCTTCGAGTTTGACCCCGCCAAGAGCGAATCCAATCGCGCGAAGCATGGCATCGACTTTGTGGAAGCACAGAGCCTCTGGAATGACCCGATGCTGCTGGAAATTCCGGCAAAAACCGATGATGAACCGCGATATCTGATGATTGGGCTGATTGATGGGAAGCATTGGTCAGCCGTTATTGCGTATCGCGGGGCCAATGTCCGATTGATATCCGTTCGTCGTGCACGCACAGAAGAGGTGGCAATCTATGAAAGCTAAAGAGTTCGATCAACAGTTCGACGCGGGCGTTGACCTGACGGCTGCTTTGGACTTGTCCAAGGCGAAGCGCGCGCGACAAGAGCAGAAGCGGGTGAATGTGGACTTCCCAACCTGGATGATTGATTCCCTGGATCGTGAAGCCAGCAAACTGGGGGTTACACGGCAGTCCGTTATCAAGGTCTGGTTGGCGGAGCGTCTTGAGGCGAGCGCTTCCAAAACGACGTAATTGGCAAGGCGAACCAACGTGAGGTAAAGCGGTATGAAGAAGCGATCAACCCCGGAAAAGCTTGACAACGACAATCCCGAGTGGACGGCAGCGGACATCAAGCGCGCCAATTCTTTTGCCGGGTTGCCGGCCTCATTGCTGACCAAGCTGCGTGGACGCCCGACAAGAATTTCATTCCGTTGCTTGTAGCCCGCGGTAGCGCGCCATCTCCTCCGCCTTCGCTTCCTTGAACGTACCGGCCGCAGCCAGGCGGGTGATGTCGCTTTCGGAGTAGTTCAGCTCCTGGAGAATCGCCCGTGAGTGTTCCCCCAACGCCGGGGAGTTGAAGTTGGGGCACGCTGCCTCGTCGGCAAAGCGGATCGGGTTGCCGATGTGGTCCCAGCCGCGTGCATCGGTGGTGACCATGCCGCGCGCACGGAAATGGGGATCATCCAGCACTTCGGGCAGGGTTTGCACCGGCGCGAAGGGCACGTCCTTGCCGCTGAAGAAGGCGGTCCATTCCGGGCGGGTACGGTTGCGAAACGCCTCGGCGAGGAAGGCGCGCACCGGGTCTTGGCCGCGGCCGGGCGGCAGCTTGCACAACTCGATCAGATCCGGCCGGCCCAGCGCCGTGAGAACGTTGACGGCGAATTTCATTTCCTGGCCGCCCAGCGCGATCCACTCGCCGCCCTTGGTTTCGTACAAGGCATAGAGCGCGTTGCCGCCGAGCGCACGCGCGGAAGAAAGATCGGGTTGCTTGCGCTCTGCCATCGCGCTGCCGAGGTTGTTGGGAATGCAGGAGAGCAGGCATTCGGCCATGGAAAGGTCGAGATAGTCGCCGCGCCCGGTTTCCTTGCGGCGCAACAGGGCCATGAGCACGCCGGACAAGCCGACCATGGAGGCGAGCATGTCAGCGCCCGCCATGCCGGGAATGGCGGGGGCGCCATCGCGACTGCGGGTGATCGAGAGCACGCCGGCCATGGCTTCGATGGCCAGATCATGCGTGGCCAGATCGCGGTAGGGGCCGGTTTGCCCAAAGGCGCAAATCGAGGCATAGACGATGTGCGGTGCCCGCGCCGCCACCTGCCGGTAGCCCACGCCGAGGCGATCTGTCGCGCCGGGGCGGAAGGCTTCGATGAACACGTCCGCGGTTTCGGCCAGGCGCATCAAGGCTTCCACGCCTTCCGGATGCTTCAAATCCAGCGCCAGGCTTTTCTTGCCGCGGCTGGTGTTGGCAAAGAACACGCTGATGTCGTCGCGCATCTCGCCGATGCTGCGGGTGGGCTCGCCTTCGTCCACCGATTCGATCTTGATCACTTCAGCGCCGTGGTCGGCCATGAATTGCGTCAACATCGGCCCGGGCAGAAAGCGCGAGAGGTCAATGACGCGGATGCCTTGTAGTTTCATGGTGGATGCCCCTGTTTTGAATTTGCCCAAATTGTATGCCCGCATCCACATTACACTCCATGGCTTGAGCACAACATGAATCGTCCTCCGGCATGCCTCGCGCCGCACCTCCCAAACCCAAACATGCAGTCATTGCTGCCGTGCAGCTGCCTTCCGTCAGTGATGCCGAGTTCGCTTCCTCCTTGAGTGAATTGGGCGAGCTGGCCAGTACCCTGGGCTTCGAGGTGGTGGCCACCTTGACGCAGAAGCGCACCAGCTTCGATGCAGCAGCGTATCTGGGCACCGGCAAGCGCCAGGAGCTGCGCCTTCTGGTACAGGGCGAGGCTGCCGAAGAGGAGGACGAGGCACCTTCTGTCACGGAGAAGCGCACCGCACGCCACGGCGCGGTAGCCGCCCGCGAAGCGGCGAAAGCGCTGGCCGAAGCGGACCAGAAGCGCGTCGCCTACGTGCTGGTGGATCACGAGATTTCGCCTTCGCAGGCGCGCAACCTGGAGAACGAGGTCGGCTGCGAGGTGCTGGACCGCACCATGGTGATTCTCGAAATCTTTCACCGCCACGCGCGCTCCAATGCGGCACGGGCGCAGGTAGAGATTGCCCGGCTGCGTTACCTCGCACCGCGCTTGCGCGAAGCGGCCAAGCTGGCCGGACCGCAAGGGCGGCAGCGCAGCGGTGTGGGTGGCCGGGGTGCCGGCGAAGGTGCGGGCGAAGCGGACCGCGCAAAAATTCGCGACCGGATTGCCGAGTTGCAGCGTGAGCTGATCGCGTTTGACCTGGAGCGCCAGACGCAGCGCGCGCGGCGATTGGCAAGCCAGGGCCTGGCGCGGGTGGCGCTGATCGGCTACACCAACGCCGGCAAATCGACGCTGATGCGCGCGCTCACCGGCAGCGAGGTGTTGGTCGCCAACAAACTTTTCGCGACGCTCGATACCACCGTGCGCGCCCTCGTACCCGACGGCGTGCCGCGCGTGCTGGTGAGCGACACGGTGGGCTTCATCAAGAACCTGCCGCATGACCTGGTGGCGTCTTTCAAGTCGACGCTCGAAGAAGCGGCCGAGGCCTCGCTGCTGCTGCAGGTGATCGACGCGAGCGACCCCGGCTATCAGCGCCAGATCGAGGTGACTGAAAAAGTGCTCGAGGAGATCGAGGCCGCCAAGGTGCCGCGCGTCCGCGTGTTCAACAAGATCGACCAGGTCGGCGATGCCAGAACCCAAAAGCTGCTTGCCGCAGAGTTGCGCGCGCAGTACCCCAGGTGCATCGTGATGAGCGCGGTGAATGCGGACGATGTTGCCAAGCTGCACAAGTCGATTCGCGCCTTCTTTGCCAGGAAGCTGGTCAAGGCCGAGCTGTTCCTGCCGTGGTCGGCACAGCAGTTGCGCGGCGAGCTGTTTGCCAACTGCGAGGTGCTCGAAGAGCGCGCCGAAAATGACGGGGCGCATTTCAGCGTGCGCGGCGAGCGCAAGGCACTCAAGGTGCTGCGTGAGCGGATTGAACAGGCCTAGGGAGAGAGCAATCTCTCTTTCAGCGATCCCGCACCTGCGCAGCGGCGAGCTGGTTTGATCTGTGGCATGCTTGCAGGTATCTGTGCTGTCTGGAGCAATCATGTCAACTCCTGTTCAAGACCTTGAGATGCAAGTGCTGGGCTTGCCGCCTGATGACCGTGCACACCTCCTGGAAAAGCTCATCGCCAGTTTTGAGCCGAAATCGAAGGCACAGGAAGCCTGGCTGCAACTTGCCTTGCGTCGCCAGGCGGATGTGCGTTCCGGCAAGGTAAAAATGGTTTCGGGAGACCAGGCGCTAGAGCGCGTCCGCGCCAGAATTGCGTGAGCCACTGGCTGCACCCGGACGCCGAGGCCGAACTCGGTGATGCAGCGGTCTACTACGCGGAGCACGCCAGTCCGGCTATCGCCGGTGCTTTTCTAGCGGAATATGAACGCGTCCGCGATTTGATCGTTGAGAACCAGCAACGTGGACCGCGCGGAGAACATGGGCTTCGCCTCTACCATTTCGACCGGTTTCCCTACACACTGATCTACGAGGAACACTTGGGTCTGGGGCCGCAGATATTTGCGGTCGCTCATCAAAGCCGTGAACCTGGCTATTGGACTGCACGAACATAGACCATGAACCTTCGGTATCGCATCCTGCTGGTCGCCCTGCTCGCGGCGACCCTATCCACCACCGCTCTCGCGCAGGACACCTGGCCGAACCGCTCGATCCGCCTGATCATCGGCTTTCCGCCGGGCGGCGCGATGGATTCGCTGGCGCGCTCGATGGTGCCGCCGATGAACAAGGCGCTCGGCCAGTCGGTGATTGTCGAAAACCGGCCGGGCGCGGCGCAGGCGCTGGCGGCGGAGCTGGTGGCCAAGGCCGAGCCGGACGGCTACAGCATCGGCCTGATCGACTCCGGCCCGCTCACCATCTCGCCGCAGTTCAAGGCGATGAGCTTCGACGCCGTCAAATCGTTCACGCCTATCGGCAGCGTCGCGACCCTGCCCTTGATCCTGGTCGCCTCCAACGCGAGCGGGCTCACCAGCCTGCAAGACCTGATCCGCGCGGCACAAGCCAGACCCGGCACGCTCAGCTATGCCAGCGTGGGCGCCGGCAGCATGCACAACCTCACCGGCGAATACCTGAAAAACGTCTTGAAACTCGACATCCTGCATGTGCCGTATCGCGGTGCGGCACTGGCGGCGCCCGACGTGATCGCCGGCCGGGTGCCGTTGATGTTCTCGGGCCTCGCCAGCGGTGCGGGCTGGGTACGCGACAAGCGTGTGGTGGCGATAGGCGTCACTTCGCCGAAGCGCTCTGCCGCGATGCCGAATGTGCCCACGCTGGCAGAGCAGGGCATTCCGGGGTTCGATTCGCAAGGCTGGGTGGGATTGTTCGGCCCGGCGGGCATGCCGCCTGCCATCGTCGCCAAACTCAACGCGGCGCTGCGCGACGCGTTGAAGGATGCGGCACTGATCCAGCAGGAAGTGGTGCGCGGCGGCAATGAAATGCTCAACGGCAGCGTCGAGGAGTTGAATGCACTAATCGCGAGTGATGACCAGCGCTGGGGCAAGCTCATCAAGGCGCAGGGAATTAGGGCAGAATAGCAGTACGTTGCAATACAATGTATGTATGCTCAAATTCGACTGGGCCGCGTCAAAAGCCTCTGCCAACCTCAAGAAGCATCGCGTTTCTTTTGAAGAAGCGCAATCGGTCTTTTACGACGAGTTCGCCATTCAGTTTTTCGACGACGAGCATTCCGTCGATGAAGAACGCTTCCTGCTGTTGGGCATGGGTTCAGGGGTGCGACTTCTCATCGTTTGTCACTGCGAGCGGGAAGCCGGTGACGCTATCCGCATCATTTCCGCCCGCAAAGCAACCAAGCGCGAAAGTGCCTTCTATAAAGGTGAATAGCCATGAAAGCCGAATACGATCTGTCCAAGCTTAAATCCCGCAAGAATCCTTACGCATCGAAGTTGAAGAAGTCCATCACGATGAGGCTTTCCGAGGATGTGGTGATGTACTTCAAGGGCATGGCAGAAGAGGCGGGCGTGCCTTACCAAAGCCTTATCAACCTGTATTTGCGCGATTGCCTTGCGCAAAACCGTCGAGTGAAGATTGATTGGCGTTCGCCGCAAAGCAACTGATCATCAAAAGATAAGGGGGCAACCATGGGTCAAACTCGTCGCACTTTCATTGCTGCCAGCGCTGTCGCCTTCGCTCTCCCGGGATCTCCGGTGTTTGCGCAGCAAGCCTGGCCGTCCAAACCGATCAAGGGCATCAACCCGTTCCAGGCCGGCGGCCCGTCCGATTTTCTCGGCCGCATGATCGGCGACAAGCTGGCGCAGCGCCTCGGCCAGGCCTTCGTGATGGAAAACCGCGCCGGCGCGGGCGGCAACGTCGGCATCGACGCGCTCGCCAAATCCGCGCCCGACGGCCACACGCTTGCGTGGGTGGTGGACTTCAACATCACGGTCAACCCGGTGCTGTACCCGAAGATGCCCTACGACGTCGAGAAGGACATCCAGACCGTCTGCACCTTTGCCGCCGGCGAGGTGGCGCTGGTGGTACACCCGTCGGTGCCGGTCAACTCACTGAAGGAGTTGATCGCGCTGGCCAAAGCCAAGCCGCTGGCATTTGCCTCGGGCGGCAACGGCTCACCCGGCCACATGATCGGCGAAATGTTCAAGCGCGAACTGGGCCTGGAGCTGATGACGCACATACCCTACAAGGGCAATGCACCGGCGGTGATGAGCATCGTCAGCGGCGAAACCCAGGTGTTCTTTGGCGCCCTGCCCGGCACCTTGCAGCACATCAAGGCCGGCAAATTGAAGGCGCTGGCGGTGATGTCGAACGAGCGCTCGACCTTCATCCCCGACGTGCCGACGTCGAAGGAACTGGGCTTTCCCAAGCTGCTGGCGGGCAACTGGTTCGGCGTGATCGCGCCGGCCGGCACGCCGAAAGACATTGTCGATCGCCTGTATCGCGAGATCGCCGTGATCGTGAAGGAAAAGGATTACCTGGAGCGGCTCGACAAGGCCGGGCTCAAGCCGTTTCTCACCACCCCCGAGCAGATGCGCGCGATGATGCGCACCGAGAGCGCGGCCTGGGCGGCGGTGGTGAAGTCGGCCAATATTCGGCCCGAATAAGCGGGCCTGAATAAGCGGACCCGAGCAAGCAGTCGCTACACCAGGAGGCATCATGGAAATACTCGTCATCGGGCTGGTGCTGTTTCTGGGCATACATTCGGTTCGCATCTTCGCCGACGGCTGGCGCACCGCCACCATCGCGCGCATCGGCATCGGCCCGTGGAAAGGCCTGTACGCGCTCGCTTCGATTGCGGGCTTTGTGCTGCTGGTGTGGGGCTACGGCATGACGCGCGCGGCACCCGCGCTCTGGTACCCGCCGCTGTGGACGCGCCACGTCACCGCGCTACTGATGATCGTGTCATTCATCCTGCTGGCCGCTGCCTACGTACCGGGCAACGGCATCAAGGCGCGCATCGGGCACCCGATGATTGCGGGCGTCAAGACCTGGGCATTTGCGCACCTGCTCTCGAACGGGCGCGCGGGCGACCTGCTGCTGTTCGGCGCGTTTCTCGCGTGGGCCGTGCTCGATTTCATCGCTTCGCGCCGGCGTGACCGGGCCGCCGGAACAACCTATCCGTCACTGGGCGCTACGCGCACTGCGATGGCTGTGGCGGCGGGGCTGGTGGCTTACGGGGCGTTTGCGCTGTGGCTGCATCTGTGGCTTATTGGTGTCAGGCCGTATTGACCTGTCGTCCGACCTTTGCTATTGTTCCTTACCAATCGTAAGGAATTAAAATGGCAACATCGACCCTCACCTCCAAAGGCCAGATCACCCTGCCGCAAGCGGTGCGCAATGCACTTGGCCTCGAAGCCGGCGACAAGGTTGATTTTGTGGAAGACGCCGCCGGGGGATTCCGGGTGCTGGCGTTGCGCAAAGACGTGCGCGAACTACGCGGCCGGTTTGCCGGTCGTGCGCTCCACCCGGTCAGCATCGCTGATATGGCGGCAGCCGTTGAAACCGAGGCCGTCGCACGTCGTCGGCATGGAGCGAGGTTGATCGCGGCTGAGCCAAAGCCTGCCCGCTACACCGCCAAGAAAACCCGGAGCCACGCTTGATTGGCCTCGATTCCAACGTTCTGGTGCGCTATCTGGCCCAGGACGATGCGACTCAGGCCGCGCGTGCATCCCGCTTGATCGAACGCGAACTGACGGAGCGCACGCCCGGATTCATCAGCCTGGTGGTGCTGGTCGAAACCTGTTGGGTGCTTAAGCGCCTCTACGGCATCACACCTGCCGAGATTCTGGAAACCGTGCGCGACCTGCTCGACGCCAGGCAGATCGTGATCGAGAATCGCAGTGCCGTCATGCGCGCGCTCGCGCGGCTGAAATCTGATGACATCGCCGATGCGCTGATCGCGGAAATCGCACACCAGGCCGGCTGCTCACGCGTTGTCACATTTGACCGCAACGCGACGCGCTCAGGTATGACGCTGCTCTCGTAGTCAAGCCTGGCTTCTGCGCACAATCTCCAGCGCCGCGACCCGCCCCAGCGTCACCGCGCTGAGCAGGCCGTTGCCCGACAGATAACCCCACACGTGCGCGCCCGAGAGACCGCGCGCCGCGCCGCCGCCGGCGTAGAGATTGGGAAACGGTGTGCCGTCCGTCTTGAGCACGCGCGCCTGTGCGTCAATCGCGAGACCGCCTTGCGTGTGGAACAGCGCACCGGTGACCTTCACCGCGTAGTACGGCGCCTGCAATGCGGGCTTTGCCGTGAAGTCACGCCCGAACGGGCAACGCTGCGTGCGATTTTGCATGGCAGCCACCCCGGAAACCGTTGATAGAAGCTCTTCTTCAGGCATACCGGCCTGCGAGGCAATCCCACCAAGGGTTTCAGAGCTCTTGATCGCGCCGGTCTTGAACAATTCGGCATAGTCGGGAAAGCTCATGGCGAGCTGGTGCAGGCGTTCGTCGTAGAGGTTCCAGGCGATGCCGCCGGGTTGGGCAATCACGTGTTGCGAGGCTTCTGAATAGCCTTCGTGTTCGTTCCAGAAGCGTTGGCCCGCAGTGTTCACCTGGATGCCGCCTTCCATCATCACGGCCCAGGTGACCAGCGCGCCATGCGGAATCGCCCATGAGCCGTGGCCCTGGTACGCGCCCATGTCGGCGATCTGCGCACCGAGCGCCTGGCCCCACAACACGGCGTCGCCCTGGTTGCCCGCATGGCCGGCGTACGTGGCGGCGGCGATTTCGGGAATGTATTGCTGCACCATGGCGCGGTTGCCGCCGTAGCCGTTGCAGGCGAGCAGCAGGGTGTCGCAGCCGATGTCTTCGTGCGTGCCGTCGGGACGTTGCAGGCGCAGGCCGGTGATGCGCTCGGCCTTGGCGTAGAGCGACGTGACCTGCGCTTCAGTGAGCACGGTAACGCCGGCACGCTCGGCCGACTGCGCGAGGCGACCCATCAGGCCGGCACCGGTTTTCTCGGCCACCGCGTGCATGCGCGCCACGCTGTGGCCCGGGTAGAGAAAGCCTTCGAGCACCTGAAATTCAATCCCATGTGCATCGGCCAGCCATTCGAGCGTCGGGCCCGAGACGGCGCAGACGGCGCGCGTCACCACCGGGTCGGAGCCATGGTGGTTCTTGTGTTCGATGTCGGCTGCCAGCAACTCGGCAGAATCGTCGACCTTGAGTGCACGCTGCCAGCGCGTGCCACAGGCGGGGATGAAGCCGGATGACAGCGCAGTCGATCCCGACGGCAACGCATCGCGCTCGAGCACCACACACTCGATGCCGGCGTCGGCCAGCGTCAACGCCGCCACCATGCCGCAAGCGCCACCGCCGATGATCAGCACGCTGACAGACGAGGAAAATGCTGCGGGGGAATCGAGAATCATGGCGGGGGATGCGAGGAGGGGAACGCGCGGGCGGGTCAGGCGCTGATTCTACCGGCGCACGCGATAATGCGACGCATGGCCCGCCAGACAAATCACGCAAGGAGACCGATGTGACGCAAGAGCTGATCGAAACAATTGAAAGCGGAGTCGCCATGCTCACCATGAACCGCCCCGAGGCGCGCAATGCCCTGACGCGCGAAATGATGTTCGCGCTGACCGAGGCCCTGCCGCGCCTGGCCGCCGACCCGGCGGTACGCGTGGTGGTACTCACCGGCGCCGGCAACGCGTTCTGCTCCGGCGGCGACGTGAAGAACTTCGCCAAGCGCGCCGCCGGCACGATGGCGACGATGTCGTTCGACCAGAGTGTCACCGACCTGCGCGCGCGCATGGAAACGAGCCGCTGGCTGCACGAAATGCCCAAGCCGACGCTGGCAGTGCTGCCCGGTGCGGCAGCCGGCGCCGGCCTGTCGCTGGCGCTGGCCTGCGACATGCGCATTGCGGCGCATGACGCCAAGCTCACCACCGCGTTTGCCAAGATCGGCTTGTCGGGCGATTTTGGCGGCAGCTATTTCCTCAACCACCTGGTCGGCGCGGCGCGGGCGCGCGAACTGTATTTCACCGGGCGCGTGGTACTTGCAGACGAAGCGCGCGAGATCGGCATGGTGAACCGCGTGGTGCCGGCCGCACAACTGGCCGAGGCCGCGCGGGCCTGGGCGCTCGAGCTCGCCGCGCTGCCGACCGTGGCGGTCGGCTACATGAAGCGCAACCTCAACCTCGGGTTGCGCGCATCGCTCTCGGACGTGCTCGATACCGAGGCGATCCACATGATCCGCACCTTCGAAACCGACGATCACAAGGGTGCGGCGGCGGCGTTTGTGGAAAAGCGCGCACCGCAATTCAAGGGTCGTTGACCCACCCACGCGACGCAGCAACGTAGTCGGGACGCTTCAAGCCAAGACCCGCATCAACCGGAGGACGTCAAGCGGGCGGCCTCAACCGGCCGACTGCGCCGCCTGCAGCGCGGCGATGCGCTCTTCGAGCGGCGGATGGGTCATGAACAAGCGCTTGATGCCGCTGCCGACGCCACCGGCGATGCCGAACGCCGCCATCTTGTCGGGCAGCGGTTGCGGGTGCAGGCCACCGAGGCGCTGCAGCGCGGAAATCATGTTCTGGCGACCGGCGAAACCGGCGCCGCCGGCATCGGCGATAAATTCGCGACGGCGCGAAAACCACATGACGATGATCGATGCCAACACGCCCAGCACCAGCTCGGCAATGATCATGGTGACAAAAAACGCCGGCCCCTGGCCGCGTTCGGTCTTGAACACGATCTTGTCAACCAGATAGCCGACCACCCGCGACAGGAACATCACGAAGGTGTTGACCACCCCCTGGATCAGTGCCAGCGTGACCATGTCGCCGTTGGCGGCATGCGCCACTTCGTGCCCGAGGACCGCCTCGGCCTCCGGCCGGGTGAGTTGCTGCAACAGGCCGGACGACACGGCGATCAGCGAGCTGTTTTTGGTCATGCCGGTTGCGAAGGCATTGACGTCCGGAGAGTCATAGATGCCCACTTCGGGCATCTTGATGCCGGCTTTTTCAGAATACTTGCGGATGGTTTCGGTGAGCCAGAACTCGGTGCTCGTGGAAGGATGCTCGATCACGCGCACGCCCATCGAGCGTTTGACCGACCACTTGGAAATGGCCAGCGAAATGAACGAGCCGCCAAACCCCATCACCGCCGCGAAGATCAGCAAGGAGGATAGGTTGAGGCCGCTCGCATTCAGATAGGGCTCGACCCCAAGCAGGCGCATCGTGGTGGAGAGCACCAGCATAATGGCCATGTTGGTGGCAAGGAAAAGCACGATGCGTTTCATGTAGTTCGATTCCTGACGAGGTTGGTTGGCTGCAAAAACTGACTCTTGATCGGGCTGGGACAACGGTGGCTGCGACAACGGCACGTGCTACATGGTGCCGGGCGTGTCACATTGCAAGTCAGTTCCTGAGACGCCGAACACCGCAGATGGTTCC
The DNA here is from genome assembly GCA_947473125.1 of Burkholderiales bacterium. GTDB lineage: Bacteria > Pseudomonadota > Gammaproteobacteria > Burkholderiales > JAEUOS01 > CANJDH01. Next base: position 9,724 of record CANJDH010000078.1, on the reverse strand, counting down.
CCAGCCCGGCCCGTCAAGCGGCGGCAGGCTGTGCCCGCCATGCATCCACAATTTGCGCACCGGTGGCAGCCCATACGCCTTTGCGCCCCATGATGTGATCGAGGGCCTGCTCAAGAGCAGCAATGCGATAGGGCTGCCCAGTGATCCACGGATGCAGCGACACCGCCATCACACGCCCGCCGCCGTGGGCCGCCTCGCGATAGAGCACGTCGAACTGGTCGATCAGCGCATCGCGAAAATCGTCTTCGGTGTGGTGGTTGTTGATCAGGATCTGGTAGTCGTCGATGTCGCACGGGTGCGGCATTGCGGTCACCGTGCCACTCTTGGTGGTGAAAGCATAGGGCATGTCATCGTTGACCCAGTCGCACAGGTAATCACAGCCGGCTGCCGCCACCAGATCGGGCGTGACAAACGATTCCGACTTGGCAGGTGACAGCCAGCCGCGCACCGTTTGGCCTGAGACGCGTCGCAGAATGTCGAGTGAGGTCGTGACGAGGCGCCGCTCTTCTTCGAGGGCCAGGCCTTCGTAATGCAAATGGTCCATGTCGAGGCCGTTGGCCAGGATCTCCCAGCCCTTGTCGACACAAGCCTTGATCAGCGCCGGGTAGCGCACCGCCACCGCCGCATTGGTCGCCACCGACGCCTTGATGCCGCGTGCTTCAAGCGCCTGCATGATGCGAAAGATGCCGACGCGATTGCCGTAGTCGCGCAGGGTGTAGTGGCGCAGGTCGGGATAGGACGTCACCATCGCGCCAGGCGGCTTGAAGGGTTTGCCCTTCATGTCGAGCGGGAACCATTCGAGCGCGGGGATCACCCACAGCGCCACGCGCGCCTCGTTGGGCCACACCACCCTGGGCCGCGTGTGCAGTTGCGACCACGCATAGCGCTCGTGGTCCATGCCGTAACGGCGCTTGTCGTATTGCAGGTAGGAAGCCGGCATACCCGCGCCACCGGCCGGCGTATTGACCTGCGCATTGGGCTGCAACCCGCTCCCACCAACGGTCTTCGTGGTATCACTCATACCGGGGCCTCCGCAACCTGGTGGGCCGCCTTGGCGAACCCGTCGTAGTTGTTGTCGAGAAAGTGTTTGGCAATCTCACGCCCGGTGGCGAGCCACACCTTGTCGTGGCCGCAGATGTATTCGAGCGCTTCTTCAAACGCCTTGATGCGGTACGGCCAGCCAACCAGATACGGGTGCAGCGGAATGCACATCACCGTGCCCGACTCCGCCCCCTCCGCGTAGAGCCGATCAAACTGGCGCTTGAGAATTTCCGCGTAGCGCCGCGGGCTCACCAGATTGATGTTGTAAACGATCACGTCATTCATTTCAAGCGAATAGGGAATCGACGCGAGCCGCCCCTTCTTGACCTTCACCGGCCCCGGCTGGTCGTCGTGAAACAAGTCGCATACGTAGGTGAGGCCCATGTCCGCGACCAAATCGAGCGTGTTGTCGGTGTAGGTAAGCGCCGGCGCCAGCCAGCCGTCGAGCTTCTGCCCGGTGTGCTTCTTGATGGTATCGATCGAATCCTGGATCACCTCGCGCTCTTGTGTCTCGGTCAGATTGAACAGGTAGCGCGTGTTGTAGGTGCCGTGCGAGTAGAACTCCCAGCCGCGATCCGCGCAGGCCTTGATGATCTCGGGGTGGTGCTCGCACATCGCCACGTTGAGCGATACGCTGCCGCGAATCCCGCAGCGATCCATCGCTTCCATCATGCGCTGAAAGCCGGCGCGGTTGCCGTAGTCGCGATACGAATAATTGAGCACGTCGGGTTGCGGCCGCGCCCACGCGCCGCGCGAGGGATTTTTCGGCGGGTCAAGCTCGTAGAACTCGATGTTGGGCGCCACCCAGAAGGCGACGCGCGCGCCATTGGGCCAGGTGATTTTCGGGCGGCTGCCGTCGTTCGGCAGATAGTCGTAGAGATTCGGGTCGCGTGCCATGAAGACTCCGTTGGGTATGGGACTTTCGACAAACTTCGGGGGATACGAGGGGGATACAAAGGGGGCATGGCCCCCTTTACTGTCCGGTCAGCCTTGGTTGGCTGGCATGGCTTTGAGATGCGCGATCGCTTCGGCAACCGGGATCACGTCGCAATACTTGAGCGCCATGTCGTAGAGGTTGGCGAAGTGCGGGCTCTCGTGCTTGTCGGCCGTGGTCTCTTCGGGCACGATGGTACGGTAGCTGCGCTGCAGGCTGTCGACTGCCGTGGCGCGCACGCAGCCCGAGGTCGAACCGCCGGTGACGATGACGGTGTCGATCTTGTGGAAATTGAACAGCGAGCCGAGATTGGTTTCAAAGAACGCCGAGGCCATGCGCTTGTTGATGATGATGTCGCGTTGACGATCAATCACGAGCCGGTCATCGAACTCGCTGCGGCGCGAACCGACCTTGATGTTCTGCAGCGAATCGGGCGTGTTGGTGCGCGTACCCCAGACACCACAATCTTCGCCCGAGTCCATGTAGGCGACATAGGTCCAGATTACCGGGAAGCCCTTGTCGCGCATCGCGGCGGCGAGCTGATTGACATAGTCGAGCTGTTTCGGGTCGGTCTCGTAAGCGGTAGCGAATTCGCCGAGGCTGGTATAGGCCTTTTGCAAATCGACGTTGATCAATGCAGGCCGCGCGCCGAAGCCAAAGCGCTTACGCGTCGGGTTTTTCTTGACCGCTTCAAACAACTCGCGTGCGGTCTTGTCGGATTGTTCCATGGGGTTTCTCCTTGGTCATGCTGGGTTGTCATTGGGGGGCAAGATGCAGCGTCAGGCGGGTTTCGTAGGCGATCGGCACGCCGTCTCTTGACGCCAGCGAAAAGCGGAAATCGGGGAGGGCTTCGCGCACCATGGCGTCAAACACCAGCGGCGGGTCGGCTTCGAGGATGCGATGCCGCTGCGGCGCGCCGTCCGGCCCAACCAGCACCGCCACCACCACTTTGCCTCCGAGCTTGCGGCGCTGCGCTTCGGGCGGAAAGGTCATGCCGGGTTGGTGCGTGACCGCGGCGGAGCCGACAAAGGGCACACCGATAAAGGCGGATTCCGGCGTCGCCGCCTGGCCGAAGGCCGGCAGCGCCGGCGCGGCCAATGCCAGGAACAGGCAAGCCATGCGCAGATTCATGGCAACAGACTCGTGGTCATCATGCTGGCAGGCCCTCGGCACGCATTCAATCGACTTTGGCGCCGCTCTGCTTGACGACCCTGGCCCATTTGTCGATTTCACGCTGCACGTGCTGTGCAAATTCTGCCGGCGTCGAGCCGACCGGCTCGGCGCCCAGGCCGGCGAAACGTTCGCGCACGTCTGGCAGGTTCAGTATGCGCTGCGTCTCGGCGGCCAGCTTGTCGACGATCGCCCTGGGTGTTCCCCGGGGTGCGAACAGGCCCGACCACGCATCGGCATAAAAACCCGGATAGCCGCTCTCCGCAATCGTCGGCAGGTCCGGTGCTGCCGGCGAGCGCTTCTGGCTGGTCACCGCGAGCGCGCGCAGGCGGCCGGCCTTGACATGCGGCAGCGCCGAAGGCAGGCCGTCCATCATCACCTGCACCTGGCCGCCGATCAGGTCGGCCACGGCGGGTGCGCTGCCGCGATACGGGATGTGCACCATGAAAATGCCGGCACTGGTCTTGAACAGTTCCATGCCGAGGTGCGCGGCGGTGCCGCTGCCCAGCGAGGCGTAGTCGTACTTGCCGGGCTGGCGCTTCGCCAGGTCCACCAGTTCCTTGAGGGTCCGGGCCGGCACCGACGGATGCACCACGATCACGTTGGGGACCACCGCCACCTGCGTGACCGGCTCGAAATCCTTCACCGGGTCATAGGGCATCTTCGCGTACAGCGAGGTGTTGATCGCGTGCGAGCCGGTGATGCCCATCACCAGGGTGTAGCCGTCGGGTGCCGACTTGGCGACAAAGTCGGCGCCGACGTTGCCGCCGGCGCCTGGACGATTCTCGACCAGCACCGCCTGCTTCCAGGACAGGCCCATCTTGTCTGCGATGACGCGCGCGGCGATGTCGGTGGCGCCACCGGCCGGAAACGGCACGATGATGCGGATCGGCTTGGCCGGAAAGGCGTCGGCCTGCGCCTGCGCCGTACCGGCCACCATGCTCAAGGCAATGCCGGCACACAGTGCGGCCGTCAGGTTCGTCATGCGACCGCCCCCTTTCAAAACAGCAAGTCCCACAAAGCGCGCATTTTTACGTCCACTTCGCTCGCCAGCAGCGCATTCGAAAATACAAACGACTTTTCGTGCGGCACGCGGCCCTTGGCGTAGCGCATGAATTTTGCCGCAATTTCTTCTGCGGAAAGCGGCATGCGCGCGTCGCCGGGAATGGTGCGCACGTCGCGTTCGATGTCGGTATAGCCGTTCGACACGGTCAGCGAGCCGCCGCGCTTGCCCTGCTCTTCGAGCGCGCGATCGAGCTTGATCTCGACCAGCGCCTCAAGGCGGCGCAATTCCGGGTCGTCAAAGCGTTCCTTGCGATACACGCTCGCATCGAGCACGCCGAAACGCAGCATCGCGGCGATGCCATACGAGAGGGAAAACTGCGCCTGGATCGGCGTTTGCGGGGCGCGATTGCCGCAGTACACCGTGGCCTCGCGATAAGTCGACAACACGATGCGCGTGATGCCTGCGGTGGTGCCGCCGAGCTCCTCGCGCGCACTCATCGCCATTTCGGCGCCATAGTGCACGTGGCGCACGGCCGCATGCGGCTTGATGTAGGCGTCGAGGATCAGGTCGTCTTGCGGTGCCGGCAGGGCATCGGGCGTGGCAGCCGAAAAATTCGCGGCGTAGTAGGCCAATGCATCCTCCGGCGCGCTGATTGATGCCTGCGCCGCGAACGCGGCACTCATGCCGAGCGACGCGCTGTGTGCAAGATAGGTATTGCGAGCAGTTTTTCCCTGGGTCACCGGCAGGTAGGTGCTGGAGGGCAACTGGCAGGCGGCGATGTCGATCGCGCCGAGGATTCCTGCGGCACCCAGCCCGAGCAGTCGCGCCACCCCGGCAGCGACGCCCAGGGCCGGCCAGTTGCCGTCGACGTGCATGCCGGGCCGGATGCGCAGCCAACCGCCGCCACGCGCGCCGACTTCATAGGCCAGCGCCAGCGCGTCGACCGTGGCATCGAGCCCGCACTCGCGCGCAATCGCCAGGGGCAGCAAGGCGGCGACCGCCGGCACCCCGGGGCGCCCGTGGGCGTAGGCGTGGCCCTCGCATGCCTCGTCCCAGGTGGCGGCCATCGCGCCGACCTGCGCCGCAGCATTCAGCGACAGGCGCCGCCCGCCGGGAAAAGTGAACGGACCCGATTCAAGCGATGAAAGGTTTTCTTCAAACGCCATCACCTCCGGTGCTTCGCGCCCGGCCAGCATGCAGCCGATGGTGTCGAGCAGGATCAGGCGCGCAGCGTTGGAGGCCGGCTCGGTCGCGGGCCGTGTGGCACGCAACGTGGCAGCCGATTTGAGCGACGCGGCGTGCTCCTGCCAGCGCAACCAGGAAGGGTCTGGGATCGGTTTCATTCAGTTGTCGAAGAGGCGCCAGGCATTGCGCGCGCGCCATCGTGCATGCAAATTCTGATTGTGTCAGCAACGGCTTCGGGGCGGCTTGCGGAACTCGTGAACCGGTTGGATGGTTTACCATGCCCGTGTGGCGTTTTCGTGAGGCATTCGACATGCCGACCACTTGCGAAGTGTTGATTGCCGGGGCAGGCCCGGCGGGGCTCACCGCCGGATTGGTACTGGCCGACGTGGGAGTGCGCGTGACGCTGCTTGATGCCGCGCCCGCGATCGCCGAGGATGTGCGCGCCACCACGTTCCACCCGCCCACGCTGGACATGCTGGAACGATTCGGCGTCACCGATGAATTGATTGCGCAGGGGCTGATCTGCCGCGACTGGCAGGTGCGCTCGCACCCGGATGGCGAGCGCGCCGTGTTCGACCTGTCGCTGCTGGCCGGTGAAACGCGGCACCCGTACCGGCTGCAATGCGAGCAATCGCGTTTGTCGCGCGCCCTGCTGCAACGACTGACCGACATCCCCCATGTGACGCTGCGCTTCGAGACGCGCGTGGTGGCCCTGGCGCACGATGCGCACGGGGTGGACCTGGTGGTCGAGTCGCGCGGCCGGCAGGACACCCTGCGCGGCCATTACCTGATCGGCGCAGATGGCGCCGACAGCACGGTGCGGCGCCTGCTCGCCCTCGCGTTCGATCGCGACCTCGATGCGGAGACCATGCTCGTGGCGACCACCAAATTCCCCTTCGACGAGCACCTTGACGGCTTGTCGAACGTCAATCACTGCTGGAACGACAACGGGCGTTTCAGCCTGCTCAAGATCCCCGGGCGCTGGCGCGTATCGATTGCGCCGCACCAGGGCGGCACAATCAATTTGCCGCCTGCGGAGGCCGATTTCGACGCGGCACTGCAAGCCATCGTGCCGCGCGACAAGCCCTACAAGGTCAAGCAATTGCGGCCTTATCGCGTGCATCAGGGCATCGTCGAGCGCTATCGCGTCGGCCGCGTATTCCTTGCCGGCGATGCGGCGCATGTCAACAGCCCCGCGAGCGGCATGGGCCTCAATGGCGGCGTACACGATGCCCTCAACCTGGCATCCAAGCTCGCCGCTGTGGCGCGCGGCAAGGCCGATGCCTCGCTGCTCGATCTCTATGACCGGCAGCGCCGCCCGCTGGCGCGCGAACTGCTGTCGGCCGAAGCCGGGCGGGAGCGGGCCCGCCCGTCCGGCAACGATCCGGCCCAGCGACGCAGCATGATGAAGGGCCTGCAGGCACTGGCGGCAGATCACGACCGGCTCAAGGCGCATCTGCTCAAGACCTCCATGATCGAAGGTTTGCGCCGGGCCGCGGAAATAGTCTGAGATCATCGGCGTGCAGGAGCCGCGGTTCGACGCCGCGCCATGGCAGCACCACGCTTACGCTTCATACTTCCGCCCCGCAGCCAGCAGTGCCGGTGTACCGATCAGCTCGTTGAGGCCGTCGAAGTCGAGCATGCGCTCGCGCCACGGCGCGGTGGTGCCATGGGTTTTCAGGCTGGCATAGTAGGTTTGCAGGGTATGCGCCACGGCGCGCACCGTGCCGCCGGGGAAGATCGCGATGCGATAGCCGAAGCCTTCGAGCTCGGTGGCACTCTTGACCGGGGTCTTGCCGCCTTCGACCATGTTGGCCAGCAGCGGCACGCGCGCGCCGAAGCGCTGGTTGACGATGCGCATCTGTTCGTCGGAGCGCACCGCCTCGATGAACAGGACGTCGGCGCCGGCCTCAAGGTAAGCCTCGGCGCGTTCGAGCGCAGGTTCGAACCCTTCGACCGCCACCGCATCGGTGCGTGCCATGATCAAGGTGTCGCGGCTGGCACGCGCATCGACGGCTGCGCGAATCTTGCCCGCCATCTCGGCGGCCGCGACCACCGTCTTGCCATCAAGGTGGCCGCAGCGCTTGGGAAAGCCCTGGTCTTCGAGCTGGATCAGGGTCGCGCCGGCGCGCTCGAAACCCTTCACGGTGCGTTGCACGTTGAGGGCGTTGCCAAAGCCGGTGTCGGCATCGACAATCAGCGGCAGGGCCACGCGTTCGCGAATCGCCGCGAGCGTTTCGCACACTTCACTAAAGGTGGTGAGGCCGACGTCGGAGCGGCCCAGGCGCGTGTAGGCAATCGACGCGCCCGAGAGATACGCCGCCTCGAAGCCGGATTGCTCGACCACCAGTGCCGAGAGCGCGTCGTAGATGCCGGGAGCGAGCACGATGCGCGGCTGCCCGAGTCGTTGCCGGAAATTCATGCCGCTTTCCCCTTGAGTCGTTTTTCCAGATGCGGTACCAGGCCGCCATCGCGCACCATCGCCATCAGGAACGCGGGGATCGGTTCGCACGCCAGTTGCATCAAGGCGCCGGCCACGTTGATGATGCCTTTTTCGGGGTCGACACGCACCTGGTCGCCCTCATTGATGCGCTGCGCGTCCTGGCACACCACCACCACCAGCCCCAGGTTGAGGGCGTTGCGATAGAACAACCCCGAGTAGGACACGGCGATCACGGCGGCTACACCAAGATGTTTCAGGGCCTGCGGCGCCTGCTCGCGCGACGAGCCAACGCCGAAGTTGCGGCCGCCCACAATCACGTCACCCGACTTGACGGTGGCGGCGAAGTCCGGACGCACCGATTCAAGACAGTGCCTGGCGATCTCGTCAATGCCGAACTTCATGTACTGCCCCGGCGCGAGCACGTCGGTGTCGAGGTTGTCGCCGAATTTCCAGACCCGTCCCACCGCGCCGCTCACAGCACGCTCCTCGGATCGGTAATCCGGCCGGTCAGGGCGCTGGCAGCGACCGTGTAGGGTGAAGCCAGATACACCTGGCTCGAGGCCGCGCCCATGCGCCCCTGGAAATTGCGCGCCGTCGAGGAGATCACGCGCAGGTTTTCGCCGAAGCGCTCCTCGCTGTAGCCGGCACAGACGCCGCAGGCGTTGGGCAGCACCCGTGCGCCGGCATCGACCAGCACTTTCATTACCCCCTCGGCCTCGGCGGCAGCCTGATCCTGCTTCGACGCCGGCGCCACCAGCAGTTGCGTACCCGTCGCAATACGCTTGCCGCGCAACACCATGGCGGCGGCACGCAGGTCGTCGAGCTTGGCGCCAGTACAGGCGCCGATGTAGGCAGTGTCGATGGCTTCGTTGTAGTCGCTTACATCGCGCGCATTGGCGGGGCTGTGCGGTGCCGCCACTTGCGGCGCGAGCGCGGATGCGTCAAACACATGGTGTTCGTCGACAGCTGCGTCGGCATCGGTGTGCCAGCTTGCGGTGTCCACATCACGCGCGCCGGCGGCTTCAAGGAATGCGCGCGTGACTGCGTCGGGTGCAATCAGGCCGGTCTGGGCACCCAGTTCGGCGGTCATGTTGGTGAGCGTCATGCGCTCCTGCATCGACAGATGGGTGACAGCGCTGCCCGCATACTCGACCGCCTGATAGCGGCCGCCGTCCATGCCGAACTTGCCGCACAGGAACAGCATCATGTCCTTGGCAGTCACGCCGGCACCGAGCCTGCCGTCCCAGTGCATGCGGATGGTCTCGGGCACACGCAGCCAGATTTCACCGGTGACCACCACACCGAGCATTTCGGTGGCGCCGACGCCGAACATGTAGGCACCGAAGGCGCCGCCGGTCGGCGAGTGCGAATCGCCGCCGACTGCAAACAGGCCGGGCTTGAGGTGGCCTTTTTGCGGCAACACCACGTGGCAGATGCCTTCGCCGTCGTAGAAGTTGCGGATCCGGTTGGCCTTGGCCCAATCGCGCGTGATCTGCAAAATCTTGCGGCTATCGTCGTCGTAGGCCGGCACGTAGTGGTCGGTGATGAGCACGATCCTGTCGCGGTCCCAGACCGTAGCGCCCAGGCGTTCCAGCATCGGCGCGAGGCGCCGCGGGCCCGATGAATCATGGAACATCGCCAGGTCGACCTTGCAGGTGACAATTTCGCCGGGTGCGACCTGCTGTTTGCCTGCCGCCTTTGCAACCAGCTTCTGGGCCAGGGTTTGGGGGGGGTGCTGAGAAGCGGCCATGTCAGACACCAAGGTAGGCGCGTTTGAGGTCGGGATTGGCAAGCAAGGCATCGGGCTTGCCCTCGAAACGGATCGCGCCGTTTTCCATCACGTAGGCGCGATGCGCAATCTCGAGCGACTGCGCGACGTTTTGTTCAACCAGCAAAATTGCCAGGCCCTCGGCATTGAGCTTGCCGATCAGGGCAAACATCTCTT
>CANJDH010000077.1 GCA_947473125.1 Burkholderiales bacterium | reverse complement strand
CCACCGGCGGCAATGCACTGAAGTTTTATGCATCCGTACGCCTCGATATCCGCCGCACCGGCGCCATCAAGGATGGTGACGAAGTGGTCGGTAACGAAACGCGTGTCAAGGTAGTCAAGAACAAGGTCGCCCCACCGTTCCGCGAAGCCCATTTCGACATACTTTACGGGCAGGGCATTTCACGCGAAGGCGAGATCATCGAGTTGGGCGTGGAGCACAAAATCATCGAGAAATCCGGAGCCTGGTACAGCTATAACGGCGAGCGTATCGGCCAGGGCAAGGACAACACGCGCAAGTGGCTCAAGGACAACCCGGCGATTGCCAAGGATATCGAGACGCGGGTGCGTGATGTGCTCGGCGTCCAGGCTGGCACGGTCGTGGCGGCGCAGGATCCGGAAGAGGACTGATCCAACGCCATGTTCGGCCGCCCTACGCGAAACCGGCCGGATGGCGCCGAACTCCCGCCCGTCAATTTGCGCGCCAAGGCAATTGCGTTCCTGGCACGGCGCGAACATTCACGGGCGGAGTTAGCCACAAAATTGGCGCGTTTGAGCTGCGACACGGCAGCAATCGACGCCCTGCTCGATGCGTTGACGTCCGAAAACCTCCTGTCGGAACGACGTGCAGCCCAAAGCATCGTGCGGGCTCGGTCGCCGCGCCAAGGCATGATGCGCGTCGCGGGTGAACTTCGTGCGCGCGGCATTGAGGGCGAGCTGGCCGGTGAAATGCTGCGTGGCCTGGTTGACACCGAAGTCGAGCGCGCAGGTGCACTTTGGCAACGGAAGTATGGTGCCCCGGCCGTTGACGCCCCAGATCGGGCTCGCCAGATGCGCTTCTTGCAAGCACGGGGCTTTTCTTCAGACGTGATTCGCGCAGTGGTGCCGGCTGCGCGCAAAGAGGCTGCTGTTTCCGACTGAGTATCAGTCCCTCTGTGCTATGATCCGCGCGGTTTTTTTGTCGCGCGCCCTGCTGAAATGGCCTGCGTCTAGGGCGCATACTTGAGTCAAATTCAATGAATTCCGGCAGCATGGGCGCCGGTGCGCAGGGTTTGCTGCCGCGCCGTCAGCGCCTGCATACCCGCAGCATTGTCATTGAGGCGTTCGAGCGGGACGACGGATTGTTCGACCTCGACGCGCATTTGACCGACATCAAGGATCGGGATGCTGACCTCGCGTCGGGGGTCCGCAGGGCAGGCGTACCCATACACGACATGTCCCTGCGGTTGACGATCAACCGGAACCTGGACATTGTCGCCATCGACACCAACTTTTCGGCAATACCCTACCCTAATGCCTGCGGCACGGCGGGGCCGGCGTATCGAAGCTTGATCGGCCTGAACCTCCTGAGCAATTTCAAGCGGCAGATGATGGCGGTGCTCGGTGGCATCAAGGGATGTACCCATATGAGCGAGCTGGCTGCCGTTCTCCCGACAGCGGCAGTGCAGGCCTTCGCCGGTGCGGTTGGGGAAAGCGCGGGTGGCAAGCCATTTGAACTCGATCGGTGCCATGCCCTGGAAACCAGTACCGCGACGGTTAAAAAGTATTATCCCGTCTGGCATGTCGGTGACGCGCTGCGCTGCGCAAACGATGAGGTGAGCTAAAACGCGGGGGTGATCAGGCTAGGGTTAGATCGGGGCAGTATTGACTTTGGCTAAGGAAATTGCCGCGCCACAGGTTATGCTGGCGTATGCAGCATTCTGCACATAGGGGACTTCCGTGAAGATTCATGAATATCAGGGCAAGGAAATTCTGAAAAAATTCGGCGTACCGGTGCCGCGCGGTATCCCGGTATTTTCGGTCGAGGAGGCCGTGAAAGCGGCCGAACAGCTGGGTGGCCCGGTCTGGGTGGTCAAGGCGCAAATTCACGCGGGTGGACGCGGCAAGGGCGGTGGCGTCAAGCTGGCCAAGTCGATAGCGGATGTCAAGGAGACGGCGTCGCAGATTCTCGGCATGCAGCTCGTTACCCATCAAACCGGACCGCTTGGGCAAAAGGTGCGGCGCCTGCTGATTGAGGACGGGGCCGACATCCGCAAGGAATACTATGTCGCCGCCGTGACCGATCGTGGTACCCAGCGTGTCGCCATGATGGCGTCAAGCGAAGGCGGCATGGACATTGAGGAAGTGGCGCACAGCACGCCGGAGAAGATCATCAAGGTATTTGTTGATCCGGCCAAGGGGCTGACCGATGCGCAGGCTGGCGAGTTGGCAATCGGGATTGGCGTACCAGCCGCTTCGCAAGCGCAGGCGGTCGACGTCCTCAAGAAGCTGTATGCCACTTATGTCGAGACCGATGCCTCACTGGCGGAGATCAACCCCCTGATCCTCGAGGGTAACGGCAACATCAAGGCGCTCGACGCCAAATTCAATTTCGACGCAAACGCGCTGTATCGGCACCCCGAAATCACGGCTTATCGTGACCTCGATGAAGAAGACCCCGCAGAAATCGAGGCATCGAAGTTTGACCTCGCCTACATCCAGCTCGATGGCAATATCGGATGTCTGGTCAATGGCGCCGGTCTGGCGATGGCGACGATGGACACGATCAAGCTGTTCGGCGGAGAGCCTGCCAACTTTCTCGATGTGGGCGGGGGAGCGACTGCGGAGAAGGTGACCGAAGCCTTCAAGATCATGCTCAAGAACCCCAATCTCAAAGCCATTCTGGTGAACATTTTCGGCGGCATCATGCGCTGCGATGTAATTGCCGAGGGTGTAGTTGCCGCGTGCAAGGCGGTGAGTCTGTCAGTACCCCTGGTGGTGCGAATGAAGGGGACCAACGAAGATCTGGGCAAGAAAATACTTGCCGACTCCGGATTGCCGATCATCAGTGCGGACACCATGGCCGAAGCGGCCACCAAAGTCGTCGCTGCTGTCAAATAAGGTCAAGCGAGAAAATCATGAGCATCCTGATCAATAAAGGCACGCGCGTCATTACCCAGGGCATTACCGGCAAGACTGGGCAATTTCACACCCGCACCAGCCGCGCCTACGCGAACGGGCAGAACTGCTTTGTCGCGGGCGTGCATCCCAAGAAAGCCGGAGAGAATTTCGAAGGTATCCCGATATTTGCCTCGGTCAAGGATGCCAAAGCGGCGACCGGCGCGACCGTGAGCGTAATTTACGTGCCTCCTCCCGGTGCCGCCGCCGCCATCTGGGAGGCATGCGAGGCCGATCTGGACTTCACGATTTGCATCACCGAAGGCATCCCGGTACGGGATATGCTCGAAGTGCGCAATCGGATGAATGCCAAAGAGGCGGCCGGTGGCAAGCGCACCATTCTGCTCGGGCCCAACTGCCCGGGCCTCATCACTCCCGACGAGATCAAGATTGGCATCATGCCCGGCCACATCCACCGCAAGGGGCGCATCGGCATCGTCAGCCGTTCGGGGACGCTGACCTATGAGGCGGTCGGACAGGTGACTGAACTCGGCCTGGGACAATCTACCGCAGTCGGGATCGGCGGCGACCCGATCAACGGCCTCAAGCACATTGAAATCCTGCAAATGTTCAACGATGACCCTGATACCGATGCAGTCATCATGATCGGCGAAATCGGCGGTCCGGACGAAGTCAATGCCGCAAGGTGGGCCAAAGACCACATGAAGAAGCCGATAGTCGGATTCATCGCCGGCGTCACGGCGCCGCCGGGCAAGCGCATGGGGCACGCCGGGGCGCTGATCTCGGGCGGTGCCGATACGGCGCAAGCCAAGCTGGACATCATGGAAGAGTGCGGGATCAAGACGACCAAGAATCCGTCAGAGATGGGGCATCTGCTCAAATCGGTTCTTAAATAAAACAAAGACCAATCATCAGGAGGGAAAGACATGAGCATTGACAGCCCGGTATTCTGGCTCGCATTGGGCCAGATCGTCTGGATCAACATTATTTTGTCGGGCGATAACGCCGTGGTCATCGCGCTTGCGGCGCGTTCGCTGCCGCCCAAGCAGCAAAAAATGGCCATCATGTGGGGGTCGGGCGCAGCCGTTGTGCTGCGTATCGTATTGACCTTTATCGCCGCCATTTTGCTCAAGTTGCCCTACTTGCAGTTGATCGGCGGTGCGCTCCTTCTCTGGATCGGCTTTCAGTTGATGGGTGAGGAGGGCGGGGAGGGTGAAGGCCACAGCAAAGAGCACGGCAGCCTGGCGGCGGCGGTACGCACGATCCTGATCGCTGATCTTGTGATGAGCCTGGACAACGTGATTGCCGTCGCGCTGGCCGCCAAAGGCGACTTTACGCTGCTGGTCCTGGGGCTGGCGATCAGCATTCCCCTGGTCATCTTCGGCAGCACCCTGATGATCAAGCTGATGGAGCGCTTCCCGGTCATCGTGACGCTGGGGGCAGCCTTGATTGGCTGGGTTGCCGGTGACGCCATTACCCACGACGTGGCGGAGATCGCGGGCGTTTCGCTCAAGGCGTACTTCGAGGCCAACCCGATGCTTGGCTACGTGGTAAAGGCCGGATGCGCCGTGCTCGTGGTGGTGGTGGGCAGGTGGCTCGCCAGCAGGGGCAAAAAGGCGCATTAACCGGCCTTGCGCGTCCTGGAGGGATGGAACGGCATCGGGTGTCCCTCCGATGCCGTTTTTCATTCAGGTTGCGCCACGAGCGGCGGGCTTGATCGACTTGATAGACGACTGCAAGAATGCCTATCATCATGCTGTTTATTTTGCGAAAAACCGCTTTTCGACAGGTTTTTCCTTAAAATCAGGGTTATAGTACCGATTGTGTTCGCCTACGCTGGTCGACGGCGACGCAATCAATGCAGGTCGGGTACTCGATTCGGTTCCGCAACGACCCAAGAAGAGTCGGGCGCGAGGAGGAAGTAATGGCCAAAATTAAGAGTGATTTCTGGAAAGCCGACTGGTTTCTGGGAGTGGTCATTGCGCTGGTTTTTCTGTTCGCAAAGGGCGGCGACCTTCTGCAAAGCCTCGAACGCAAAGCCTACGACCTGGGCGTCAAGGCGTCCTCCAAGAATCCGAACGACAAGATTGCAATCATTGCGATAGACGATCAAAGCATCAACAACATCGGGCGTTGGCCTTGGAGCCGTGACATTCACGCCAAGATGACCGACCTGCTCGCTGGCGCCAAAGTCAAGGTGATCGGCAACACGGTGTTCTTTTTTGAGCCGCAGCAAGACCCGGGCATCGTTTACATCAACAAGCTGATGGAGTTGTATGGCAAGGGGGTTCCGGGCGCCACGACCGCCTTGCCTGCTGGCGGGGCAGTCTCCGGCGCCGCTGGCGTGGAAGCACCGGCTGCGCAAGTGGCCCAGAGTGCGCCGTCCGGTGATCTGGCGCAGTTCGGTGCGCTCCTGAAAGAGGCGGAAGTAGCCCTCAATACGGACCGCAAGCTTGCCGAGAGTTACACCAAGGCCGGCAACGTGATGTTGCCTCTGGTATTTACGCTAGGCGATCCGCGTGGCAAGCCGGACAAGGCATTGCCCAAATTTACCGACAAGAGTTCGTTCGAAGACAAAAACGGCAATGCCGTGCCTTCGGCAGCGATCCAGTTGCCCATTGACGCGCTGGGCGTGGCCGCTGCAGGCGTAGGGCACCTCAACGACCTGCCGGACGTCGACGGCGGGATTCGCACCGAGCCGCTCGTGGTCCAGCACTTCGACAGGTATTTTCCTTCGTACTCCCTCATGATTGCGGCAAAGAGCCTGAATCTGGGGATTTCCGACATCAAGGTTACCTGGGGCGAGCAATTGAAGCTGGGCAAGCTTGCCATCACGACCGATCCCCTGAATCAGATGTATACGTACTACTATAAAGATCGGGAAGGCAAGAAGGCGTTCCAACTCGATTCGTTCTACGACGTGCTGTCCGGCAAGATCAAGGCGGAGAACTATGCCGGCAAGATCGTGCTTATCGGGCCAACCGCGGCCGGCGTTGGCACCAGCTTCCCCACGCCCATTTCCGCCGCCATGACGCCGGTTGAAAAAATGGCGCACTCTGTGTCAAGCATTTTGTCCGAACACTTTTTTGTCGTGCCGACATGGGGGCTGTGGCTGGAGCTGTTGGTGTTTCTGCTAGTGGCAGCCTACATTGTTGCCCTCTTGCCGAAACTGAAGGCCAAGCCTGCCGGGCTCATTACTCTCGGCATTCTGGTCGCGCTGATTGCGATTCACTTCCTGCTGATGACGTCTGCGGGGATGTGGATCCAGTTGATGGTTCCCGCTGCGCTGCTTTTGGTGGGTCATTTGCTCCTTACCACCAAGCGTTTCATCGTAACCGAGGCCGGAAAACAGAAGTCCGACACGGATTCGGCCGAATCCAACCGCATGCTTGGTTTGGCGTTTCAGGGGCAGGGCCAACTCGACATGGCGTTCGACAAGTTCCGCAAGGTACCTTTCGATGCCGCGGTAATGGATAACTTGTACAACCTCGCTCTCGATTTTGAGCGCAAGCGCCAGTTCAACAAGGCGCAATCGGTATACGAGCACATGCATGCATACGATCCGAAGTTCAAGGATCTGGAACAAAAGATTGCGCGCGCCAAAAACCTGTCGGAAACCGTCATGCTCGGCGGTGGCGGCGGGCGCAGCAACGCCAGCATTCTCGATGCGGCCGGTCAGGGTGAAAAGCCGATGCTGGGCCGTTACCAGATCGAGAAGGAGCTTGGCAAAGGTGCAATGGGGGTCGTCTATCTCGGAAAAGATCCGAAGATTGGCCGTGCGGTGGCGATCAAGACCATGGCCCTGTCGCAGGAGTTCGAAGCTGACGAGCTGACCGAAGCGAAGGAACGTTTCTTCCGCGAAGCGGAGACCGCCGGCCGGCTTAATCATCAAAACATCGTCACGATCTATGATACGGGCGATGAGCACGACCTGTGCTACATCGCGATGGAGCTGCTCAAGGGACAGGATCTGGTGCCCTACACCAAGCAGGAAGCGCTGTTGCCGATTCCGCGGGTCGTGTCGATTTTTGCGCGTGTGTCGGATGCATTGGGTTATGCGCATCGCCAGAACGTGGTGCATCGCGATATCAAGCCGGCAAATATCATGTACGACTTGGAAGGCGACAACCCGAAGGTGGCTGACTTCGGGATTGCACGGGTGACCGATTCTTCCAAGACCAAGACCGGCATGGTGCTCGGTACGCCGTCCTACATGTCGCCCGAACAGCTCTCGGGCAAGAAGGTTGACGGGCGATCGGACCTTTTCTCGCTCGCCGTGAGCATTTATCAAATGCTCACGGGTCATTTGCCGTTTGTCGGCGACTCCATGGCGCAATTGATGTTCAAAATTGCGAATGAAGAGCCCGGTGATATTCGAGCCTTGAATCCGGATATTCCGGAAGGATTGGCCGAGGTCCTGAAGCGGGCCATGGCCAAGGACGCGGACCAGCGTTTCCAGACCGGTGAAGAGTTCGCCGCAGCTTTGCGACCCTACGGAGAACAGGCGGCGTCGTCGACCGGCATGAATATCCCGGCTGCGCCTGTACCGCGTCCGGCGCCGGCGCCGGCAGCCCAGCAAGCGCCCAATCCGCATGCCGGCGGAACGGTCCAGATGCAGGCACCGGTGCTTGGCGCGGCGAGCGGCACTCCCGGTGCTGACAAAACGGTAATCCTTCCGGCGCAAGGCGCAACCAAGAGCGGCGCACCTGGCAAGGATGACGATGTTGACATTTCACTCTAGGGATTCCAAATGAGCCTTGCTGACGCGATGGAAATCGTCGGCCATTCCGATCCGGGGATGGTGCGGTCGCACAACGAGGATTCGATTGCCAATGACGTGCGCTTTGGCTTGGTCATACTGGCTGATGGCATGGGCGGGTATAACGCGGGCGAGGTGGCCAGCGGGATGGCGACGACCGTTCTGATGACCGAGTTGCAAAGTGCACTCTCGCACACGGCGCCGTTCCAACCGGACGAGGCCGGGGCAGAGGCACACACTGCCGCCGCGCGTTTGATGCGCGAGCAGATCACCAAAGCCAACACGTCGATTTTTTCTGCCGCCCAATCACAGCCCCAGTACTCCGGCATGGGCACTACGCTTGTGACGGCGTTGTTCTATGACAACAAGGTAACGGTCGCGCATATCGGCGACTCGCGACTCTATCGATTTCGCGCCGGGCAGTTTAACCAGATCACGAGAGATCATTCGCTGCTTCAAGAGCAAATTGACAGCGGCATGATTACGGAAGAAGAAGCGAAGCATTCCCAGAACAAAAACCTGGTTACTCGTGCGCTCGGCATCGATCCGACCGTAGAGGCGGAAGTGCATGACTACGAAACCCAGGTTGGGGACATCTACCTGCTGTGTTCGGATGGCTTGTCGGACATGGTGGAAGATCCGGAGATCGGCCTGACGCTCGAAACGTTAGGCGGGAACCTCAATTTGGCCGCGCAGCAACTGGTCCAGATGGCGAATGACAATGGGGGCCGTGATAACGTATCGGTTCTCCTCGTCAAGATTTTGAAGGAATACCCGGCGGCGAAGGGGTTGTTCGGCAAGTTTTTGGGATGGTTCAAGTAAACTAGCTGTATACGAAAATACGCGAAAATACGCGAACGAAAAAGGATCGGGCTATGGCAAAGCTAATTCTCAGCATGGACGGCTTGGTGCTCAAGGAAATTTCCTTGAGCAAGGAGCGCACGACCATCGGCCGCAAGCCGCACAACGACATCCAGATCGACAATCTGGCGGTTTCGGGCGAGCATGCTGTGATTGTCACCATTCTCAATGATTCATTCCTTGAGGATTTGGGGTCGACCAACGGCACCTTGGTGAACGGGCAACCGATAAAGAAGCATTTTCTCCAGCCCAATGATGTGATCGAGCTCGGCAAGTACAAGCTCAAGTACATCAACGAGGCTCCGAAAGTTGCAGCGGCTGCAGATTTTGAAAAGACCATGGTGTTGCGCCCGGGTTCCATGCCCAAACCTTCGGCTGCGGCCGCTCCTGTCGCAAAGGCCGATGGGGACCATACGGTCAAGAATCCCGGTGGGACGCCCGCAGCCCCGACGCCGGCCCCGGCAGTTGCGCCAGCTACCCCGGCGCGTCAGGGCGCAATCCAGCTTCTTTCCGGAGCCAATGTCGGCAAAGAACTGATTCTCACGAAGGCATTGACCACACTGGGCAAGCCAGGTGTGCAGGTAGCCGTGATCACGCGGCGCCCGCAAGGCTTCTTCATCACGCACGTCGAAGGAGCGCATTTTCCGGTGGTTAACGGGAAGACTTTGGACGCACAGGCCCATCCGCTCAACGATCATGATGTTATCGAGATCGCAGGGACGAAGATGGAGTTTTTCTACAAGTAAAGGTCTTCCCGTGACTCACCAATGGCTGCGGATGAGGTGAGACGGGAGATTTGATCGGGGAGGGCCTCGCTTGAAGCAGCACATCGTCCGGATCGGTCTCGGCATCGCGGTGCTGTTGATTTTCCTCGCGAACTCGGCCGAACTTTTCAACATTCGGTTCATCAGCCAGCTTGATGCGATCATCTACGACGCGCGCATGCGGCTGACCATGTCAAAGAAGCTTGACGAGCGCATCGTCATTCTGGACATTGACGAGAAGAGCCTGGGAAAGCTGGGGCGTTGGCCCTGGAATCGCGACAAAATGGCCAAACTCATGAATAAGCTCATGGGAGACGGCAAAGACGACTATGGCGTGGCCATGATCGGATTCGACGTGGTCTTTGCGGAGCCCGATACCAGTTCGGGCATCGGGACTCTGGAGGCGCTTGCCAAGGCCGAGTTGCAATCTGTTCCGGAATTTCAGGCGAAGTTGCAGCAATTGCGACCAACGCTCGACTTTGATGACCAGTTTGCCAAGTCGATGGCAGGCAAGCCGGTGGTCCTGGGCTATTACCTGTCCAGCGAAGAAAACGCAGAGAAGAGCGGCGCGTTGCCCGCCTCCGTATTCCCCAAGGATCACTTCAAGAATCGCACCATCGACTGGTTCAAATGGAACGGCTATGGCGGCAATCTGCCCCAGTTCCAGAAAGCGGCCCTGTCTGCGGGGTTGTTCAACCCGATTGTGGATCTCGACGGTGTGGTGCGCAGGGTGCCAATGCTTTCGGAATTCAACGGCGTTTATTATGAGGCGTTGTCTCTGGCAATGTTTCGGGCCATGCTGGGTTCGGTCAATATCGAGCCGGGTTACCCTCCGGACCGGTTCCTGTCCAAAAGCTATTCCGGAATGGAGTGGCTGGAACTCAAGTCTGGAAATCGTAACTTCAAGATACCTGTGGACAAGACTGTCAGCGCACTGGTACCTTACCGCGGCGCTGGCGGCCCCACCGCCAACTCGTTTCGCTATATTTCGCTTGGCGACGTCTGGGAGGGAAAAGTTCCCAAGGAAGCGCTACGCGGCAAGGTGGCGATTTGGGGTACTACCGCCCCGGGATTGCTCGATTTGCGCTCCACGCCGGTCGGCGAAGCCTACCCGGGGGTGGAAATCCATGCCAACCTCCTGTCCGGCATGATGTCCCAAGCATTCAAGGAGAAGCCCGCTTACATTATTGGGGCGGAAGTCGTGTTGCTTGTTGTCGGCGGCGTTGCCTTGGTACTCCTGATGCCGTTCCTCTCGCCGATTCGCGCCACCTTTGTCGCGTTGATTGCAATGTCGCTGATCGTGCTATTGAACTACGTGGTCTACACGCAAGCGGACATTGTTATCCCGCTGGCCGCATCGCTGATGATGACGGCGACGCTGTTCACCTTGAACATGGCATACGGGTACTTTATTGAGAGCCGCAGCAAGCGGCAATTCACCGAGTTGTTCGGGCAGTACGTTCCGCCCGAACTGGTCGACGAAATGGCAAAGGATCCCGAGAAATACAGCATGCAACCTGCCGAGGCCGAGTTGACGATTCTGTTCTCGGACGTGCGCGGATTCACCACCATTTCCGAAAGCCTGTCGGCGGCAGACCTGGCTCTGTACATCAATGATTTTCTGACGACGATGTCGGCGATCATCTCCAAGCATCGCGGTACGCTCGATAAATACATCGGTGACTGCATCATGGCCTTCTGGGGCGCTCCGGTGCCTGATCCTGAACACGCCAGGCAGGCGATCGTGAGCGCCCTGGAGATGCAGATAGCGTGCGTCGAATTGCGCGAGAAATTCATTGCCAAGGGATGGCCAAACCTGAAAATCGGCATCGGCCTCAACTCCGGCAAAGTGCGCGTCGGCGACATGGGATCGAAAGTACGCAAGGCATATACTGCGATGGGCGACGCCGTCAATCTTGCGTCACGCCTGGAGGGGCGCACCAAGGAATACGGCGTCGGCATCATGGTCGGAGAGAATACGGAGCGGGCCGTCAAGGACGTCCTGTACCGCGAGCTGGATCGTATCCGCGTCAAGGGAAAAAACGAACCAGTCGCCGTTTACGAACCGCTGTGCCTGGAGGCTGAGGCAAGCAAGCAGCTCAAGGACGAAATCAAGCTCTGGCGCGACACCTTAAAGGCCTATCGGCAACAGCAGTGGGATCAGGTTGAGATGGGCTTGCTCAATCTACAGCGCATGAATCCAGACTGCTATCTTTACGAGCTGTACGCCAAGCGCGTCGTCCACAACCGCAACAATCCTCCCGGGCCCAACTGGGATGGCGTGACTACCTTCGATGAGAAGTGATTAACCCCAACCCATGAAAGTCAAAGTCCTCGGATGTAGTGGCGGTATCGGCGGCAAGCATCTGCGCACGACCTCCTTGCGGGTGGACAACGACATCCTGATTGATGCGGGTACTGGGGTAACCGACCTTTCGCTCACTGAAATGTCGATGATTGACCACATTTTTCTGACGCATTCGCATTTGGACCACATCGCGACGATCCCGTTCATTGTCGATACCGTTGGCGCAATGCGTGACAAGCCGATCACGGTGTACGCGATTGAAGAAACGCTCGAGACGTTGAAGAAACACATATTCAACTGGAGCGTCTGGCCGGATTTCACGTCGATTCCGACTGCTGAAAAGCCATTCATGCGTTATGAAACGATCAAGGAGGGGCAGAGCATTGCGCTTGACGGGCGCAAACTTACCGTGTTGCCGGCCAATCACACGGTTCCCGCAGTGGGCTACCAGTTGAATAGCGGCAAATCGAGCCTGGTGTTTTCGGGGGACACGTTCACCAACGATCCACTTTGGAAAGTGGTTAACCGGATTCCAAACCTCAAGTATCTCATCATCGAAACAGCTTTCTGCAATCGTGAGCGGCAGCTCGCCATCGCGTCCAAGCATCTTTGCCCAAGCCTGCTGGCCGAAGAGTTGACGAAACTGGAGCGAAGTGCCGAGATTTTTATAACGCACCTCAAGCCCGGAGAAATCGAACTCACCATGCAGGAGATCGAAGAGTTCGCCGGCGACTACAAGCCGCGCATGTTGCAAAACGGTCAGATTTTTGATTTCTGACTAAAAATGAGTGCTGTATCCCCAGACATTTTGCGCGCATTCGAGCCGCTCTCAGTTCTATCGGAGGCGCGCCTGAAGGAGTTTGCCGACCTCTGTTATCTGGAACATGTGGGCGCGGGTGTTGATCCGTTTCGCGTAAAGGCATCCTCGGAGCAGTTGTCATTTCTCGTTGAAGGTGAATTGCGAATAGGTGTTGAAGGCGGCGGCACCAAAACCATTCGGGCAGGGACGCCGGAAGCGCGCGTCGCACTCGTGAGAGATCCGCCGATCACGGAAGCGCGAACGTTGACTGAAGTGCAGTTGATCCGCATCGACCGCGACCTTTTGGACATCATGTTGACGTGGGATCAACTGGCCGCATTTGATGCCACAAGAACGGGGCGCTTCAAGATCCTCAGCAGTGCATTGCCCTCGGATCCCGTGCCGTCAAACTGGAACGTGATGTCCGGAGTGTTCAGTGTGCGCAATCTGCACACGGGGGCATTTGCCAACTTGCCGCCGGCCCATATTGGAGAGTTGCTCAATCGGTTCAACCGGGTTGAGGCGAAGCTTGGTCAAGTGGTGATTCGCGAGGGAGAAGAAGGCGACTTCTACTACGTCATAGAATCAGGGCGGGCGCAGGTCACGCGTACGGTGGGCGGCGTTACCGTGACCCTCGCAGACTTGAAGAGCGGCGACGCGTTTGGTGAAGAAGCCCTCGTGTCCGAGGCCAAACGCAATGCTACCGTGACGATGAAGCTTGATGGCGTTCTGCTGCGGCTGGCAAAGCTGGATTTCATCGCCCTTCTCAAGGAGCCCTTGCTGAACAAGGTTTCTCCGGCAAAGGCGCGCGAAAAGGCGGCAGCAGGCGCACAATGGATGGATGTGCGCTACCCTTCGGAATACCAATATGACCACATGACGGGTGCGATCAACGTCCCGCTTGCGGAGATTCGCAATGCTTTTAGCGTGCTCGACAAGGGGCGTGAGTATCTGATTTATTGCCAGAGCGGACGGCGCAGTGCGGCGGCGGCGTTCTTGCTGGCGCACCGTGGTTTCAAGGTCTATTTGTTGGATGGTGGTCTGTGGGCTGCGAAGACTGACAACGTCAGCTTATGAATTGCGTCAATGTAGTGTTCACCGGGTGAGGTGCTTATGAGTGCAGTGTTGAGTCCAAAACCAGCCAGCCAGGCGCCGGATGTCAATCTGAGATTGAACTTTCAGAAAAACCTGCAAACGGTCACGAACCGGATCCACGCGACGAGCAACGTCGACGAGATCATGCTCGAGGTGAGCCAGGAGATCTGCAACCTGTTCAATGCCGATCGTCTGACGATATATTCGATTGGCGAAGACAAGGCGTCCATCGTTTCGAAAGTCAAGACCGGCCTCAATTCATTCAAGGACTTGAAGCTGCCCATTGCGGAGCAAAGCATTGCCGGCTACGTTGCCCTGTCCCGAAAAATTATCAACCTCAAAGATGTTTATGATGAGGCCGAGCTCAAATCGCACAATCCGAATCTGCGATTTTTGCAGGAGGTGGACAAACGGACTGGTTACCGCACCAAGCAGATGCTGGTTGCGCCCATCGTGGATGCGCAGGCCAATGAGCTCATTGGCGTGGTCCAAATCATCAACAACAAGTCGGGCCATCCATTCGGCACGCTCGAGGACGAGGGCGCTGCGGCGCTTACGCAAACGCTGGCCATCGCGTTTCGGCAGCGGCAAAAATCCGCGCAACCAGTCAAAACCAAGTATGACTATCTGGTGGCGGACGCGGTGTTGTCTGCGCAGGAGTTTGACCTTGCCACGCGCTCGGCGCGACGCAAGGGCACCGATGTTGAAGAGGTTCTGATTTCGGAATTTCAGGTCAAGATCCCTGCATTGGGGGCCGCCCTGTCGAAGTTTTTCACGGTTCCCTATGAACCGTTCAAGGCCGATCGCATCAAGCCGATGGAACTTCTGAAAAACCTCAAACGTGACTATGTGGAGTCCAGCGAATGGGTTCCCATCGATGACGCCAAGGAAGGTTTGGTCGTGATGTGCCTTGATCCAGAGAGGGTCAAGAGTTCGCGTATCGTGACTAACGTGTTCCCGCGGGCCAGCAAAATTGTGTATCGCGTGACGACCCGCCAGGAATTTAAGTTGACGTTGAATGGTCTTTTTGGTGACGCGGCCGACACCAGTTCTATCGACGACCTCCTGTCGGGGATGGATGACGATGAGGCGGTCGACTCGTTGGGTAACTCCTCCGATGACGTCGATGCGGCAGCGGACAACGAACTGGTCAAGCTGGTGAACAAGATCATCGTTGACGCCTACAACATGGGCGTGTCCGATATTCACATTGAACCCTACCCAGGCAAGGCAAAGACGGAAATTCGCTTCCGCAAAGACGGTTCGTTGATGCCGTACATCGAAATCCCGGCGAGCTATCGGAGCGCGATTGTCGCGCGACTCAAGATCATGTGCGATCTGGATATTTCCGAGAAGCGCAGGCCTCAGGACGGCAAGATCAAGTTCAAAAAGTTTGGTCCGCTGGATATCGAGTTGCGGGTTGCCACGATTCCGACCACAGGTGGGGTCGAAGACATCGTGATGCGTATTCTCGCGGCGGGCGAGCCGATTCCGATCGACAAGCTTGGGCTCACCAAGTACAACGCGGAGATGCTCAAGAAGACGGTGAGCAAACCGTACGGGCTGTTCTTTGTTTGTGGCCCTACCGGCTCGGGAAAGACCACTACGCTTCACTCGGTGCTAGGCTTCCTCAATACCCCGGACACCAAGATCTGGACTGCTGAAGATCCCGTTGAGATCACACAAAAGGGCTTGCGCCAAGTGCAGGTCAACAAGAAGGCCGGCTTGGATTTTGCGGTCGTCATGAAAGCATTTTTGCGCGCCGACCCCGACATCATCATGGTCGGCGAGATGCGCGATGCCGAGACCACCGGTACCGGTATCGAAGCTTCTTTGACGGGCCACCTTGTATTCGCCACGCTGCACACCAACAGCGCACCCGAGGCCGTGATTCGCCTGCTGGACATGGGTTGCGACCCCTTCAACTTCGGCGATGCCTTGCTCGGTATTCTGGCGCAACGTCTCGCGAAGCGACTATGCGGTGATTGCAAAGAAGCCTATAGCCCCGACGCCAATGAACTCAAGTCGTTTATTACCGAGTATGCGGAAGAGCTGGTCAAGACGCCGGCGTGGAAAGCTGATGCGCAAGGATCATTCAAGAAGCTTTACGACCGGTGGATGGTGGAGTACGGCAAGGATGGAAAGCTCACCCTGTTTCGTGGCAAGGGCTGTGAGAAGTGCTCCAACACCGGCTATCGTGGGCGAGCGGGCCTGCACGAACTCATGATCGCCTCGGAACGGGTCAAGAAACTCATCCAGGAAAGGTCGCGCGTCACGGATCTGTTCGTTTGTGCGGTCGAAGAAGGCATGAATACCCTCAAGATGGACGGCATGGAAAAAGTCCTGATGGGCCTCACCGATCTTAAGCAGGTTCGAGCGGTCTGCATCAAGTAACCGATGCCCGCTGTCTCCGTCGAGGAACTGTTCAAGCGGCTCGAGCAGCTCAATGCTGTCGGCGCTGCTTTGTCGCAAGAGCGCGACATCAACGCGCTGCTCGACAAGATACTGAACGCCGCCAAGCACATCACCAACGCCGATGGCGGGACGCTCTATCGGATCGTCGACGGCGATAAGCTCACTTTCGAAATTCTGCTAAACGATACGTTGAAGATTCGTCTGGGTGGCACCTCGGGCAATCCCATCACGTTTTACCCGATCAAACTGTACGCCGAAGACGGCAGTCCGAACCGGAGCATGGTCGCGGCCTATGCGGCCCTGACGGGTGATACCGTCAATATTGCGGATGCCTATACCGCCGACGGCTTCGACTTTACCGGCACCCGCGCATTCGATAAAAAGACCGGGTATCGATCAACCTCGTTTCTGACGATCCCGATGCGTGATCATGAAAACGAGATCATCGGCGTACTGCAGCTTTTGAATCGCAAAGATCCGGTGGATGGAGCGGTAACCACGTTTTCGGATGCAGACCAACGGCTTGCCGAGAGCCTTGCGTCTCAGGCGGCGATTGCGCTCACCAATCGCAATCTGATCCTGCAGCTTGAGCAGCTGTTTGAGTCGTTCATCAACGTGATGAATACCGCGATTGACGAAAAATCGCCCTATACGGGCGGCCATTGCCAGCGCGTGCCCAGCTTGACCATGATGCTCGCAGAGGCAGTCAACCAGACGACCGTGGGGCCGCTCAAAGACTTCACCATGACGGACCGGGATCGCTACGAGCTGAAGATCGCGGGATTGCTTCACGATTGCGGCAAGGTAACGACCCCGGTGCATGTTGTCGACAAGGCGACCAAGATGGAGACCATCTTCGACCGCATCCACCTGGTGGATACCCGGTTCGAGGTGCTCAAGCGCGATGTTGAAATTGCAGTGTTGAAGGGTGAAATGACGCAGGCCGATGGGGATGCGCGCATCATCGAAATGGACGCCGACCGCGAGTTTTTGCGCCGCGCCAACGTCGGGGGTGAATTCATGAAAGATGACGACATTGCACGCATCAAGCGGATTGCGGCTTGTCGCTGGCGCGATGTTGGCGGCGTCGAGGCCAATTTCCTGTCGGAAGAAGAATTGACCAACATGACCATCCGGGCAGGCACTCTGACGATGGCTGAGCGTGAGGTGATCAATCACCATATTGTCGCCACCATCAAGATGCTCGAAGCCATGCCTTGGCCGAAACACCTCAAGAACGTGCCCGAGTATGCTGGTGGGCATCATGAACGCATGGACGGCAAGGGTTACCCGAAAGGTCTCAAGCGCGATGAGATGAGCGTTCAGGCACGCGTGATGGGGATCGCCGACATTTTCGAGGCACTGACGGCGCGCGACCGCCCGTACAAGAAAGGCAAGACGCTGACCGAGTCGCTCGAAATTCTCGGAAAGTTCAAGCTCAATGGCCATGTCGATCCCGACCTGTTCGACGTGTTCATTCGCGAGAAGGTGTACCTGAAGTATGCCGAGCAATTCATGAACCTGGAACAGATCGATGACGTTGATCTGTCCAGGATTCCGGGCGTTACCTTGTAGCGATTTTCTCGGCGGGGCGAATCTTTACCTCGACCTCGGCGGCGCCCAGACGCACATCGCGACAGATCAGTTCATCGCGTCGAAACGCATGGATTTTCACCGTGGCACCAAGCCGCAAGCGTGCCAATTGCTGGCCCATTGATTTGTCGGAGACTTTCACCCCGGCCATGGCAACGATGACGTCCCCTGAAGATAGCCCCGCTGCCTGCGCGCCACCGCCATCGAGCACATGGGTCAGTTTGACGCCCTCGGCAGTGGCCGCGGTACGTGCGCCGAGACTCGGGTTCGCACCTGACGTAACCTGAAGCAGGTAGCCGGCGCGCTTGAGCAAAGAACGCAAGGGCAGTTCGCGCGTTCCGTACACTGCATCGCGAAAGAACGCCATCAATTTCCGCCGCAGTGCCGGCCCGCAGAGGCTTCGCGCCGTCTGTTCTACACCATCCTCCGGCACACCCTCGTCACGTGCCCCATAGGTTTCCCACAAGGCACGCATCAGATCATCCAGAGAAATGCGCCCACGCGTTTCCTGGCGCAGCAGCAGATCCAGACAGAGAGCAACCAGTGCGCCCTTGGTGTAGTAACTGACAATTGCATTCGGTGCATTTTCGTCCTGACGGTAGTATTTGATCCAGGCGTCGAAGCTCGATTCGGCAACCGATTGCTTGGTGCGCCCGGCACCGCGCTGCACGGAGCGGATCGTGACTGCGAGTGTATCGAGGTACTCCTGCAACGTGATGAGGCCGGCACGCAGCAGCATCAGATCGTCGTAGTAGGAGGTGACGCCCTCAAACGCCCACAATAGTCGCGTGTAGTTCTCCTGATTCAAGTCATACGGCGTGAAGATCGCGGGCCGTATGCGCTTCACATTCCATGCATGGAAATACTCGTGGCTGCACAGGCCCAGGAACGTACGATAGCCCTCCGTTGTGCCTTTGAGCCCCGCATGTGGCAGGTCGTTGCGGGAACATATCAGCGCAGTGGAGGCGCGATGCTCAAGCCCGCCGTAACCGTCGCCCACTGCGAGCACAAGGAAGAGGTAGCGGTCGAAGGGGGTATCCCGTCGGCTTGCCCGCTTGCCGTGGAAAAACCGAATCTGCGCCTCGCAGACGCGTTTGAGGTCTGAAGCAAGGCGTGCCATGTCGCAGTCGTGCTGCCCCGTGATGGCGATGGCGTGTGGCACGCCGCAGGCCGAAAACCGGACAAGGGAGAACGTGCCCATTTCTACAGGATGGTCGATCAATTCATCATAGGTGGCAGCAAGGTAGCGCCCGAATTCGTCGCTCGGTGTGGTGCTGGCGCGAGCGAGCGATGTGGCTACTTGCCAATTTGCATAGGCCTTGCCGGCTGGGCGAACGATATCCACCGTATGCTGCAGGTCTTCCTGTCCCGTGACACGCAGGAATACGCTGGTACCGTTAAAAAAGCCGTGGGTTTCATCCAGGTGTGCGGCGCGAACCGACAGGTCCCAAGCGTAAACCTCATATTCCACGGTGAGCGGACCGCTGCAAGGGGCGGCAACCCAGGTGTGCTTGTCGATCTTTTCAAGCGGCACCGGCCGTCGGCCGCTGCGCCCTTCGACTCGCACCAGGTGCCGCGCGAATTCCCGAATCATGTAGCTGCCCGGTATCCATGCCGGCAGCGAAAGCCGGCAGCCGCTCGGGTCCGGTGTCTTGATCGTCAGGGTGACGCGAAACAAATGCGCGCCAGGATTGGCGCATTCGATACGGTAATGAAGTGGTGGATTCATTCTGTTCCCGTGGCACACTTATCTGAAAACCATTGGTGGGAGCCGTTTTCCGACCGCTTTCTGCCTTTGGTCATTGGCACTCAGATGCGTCGATTGACGCCTTCCCAGTAGGGCGCACGCAGTTTGCGTTTGAAAATCTTCCCGCTGTCCTCACGCGGAAATTCCGCATGAAACGTGACAAGCTTCGGCACCTTGTAGTTGGCAATTCGATCGCTCAAATAGCGCCGCACCTGTGTCGCTTCCATCGCTTGTCCGTCACGCAACTGTACGGCAGCCGCGAGCGTCTCACCGAATTCTTCATTCGGTATGCCAAAAACGGCGCAATCGGCGACTCCGGGCATGCCGATGAGGACTGCCTCGATTTCGGCGGGATAGATATTGACGCCACCCGAGATCACCATGTCGGACTTTCGGTCACTGATAAACAGATATCCATCATCATCGAGATAGCCCATGTCACCGACCGACACCAATCCATCCCGCTCGATCGCGTGGCGTGCCTCGGGCTGGTGTGCATAGGTAAAATCGGTGTAGGCCGGCTGACGCGCGTAGATCAATCCGGTTTGCCCCGCCGACAATGGCGCACCGGCCTCGTCAAAAATGCGAATCGTCGCACCGGATGCCGGGCGCCCGACGCTGCCGGGTCGTACCAGTGATTCTTCCGAAGTGATGTGGGTGATGAATCCGGCTTCACTTGACGCGTAGCTTTCATGAATCACCGGCCCCCACCATTCGATCATGGCGCGTTTCACATCCGGTGCGCAGGGTGAACCGGTACAGGCCACAAAGTGCATGGAAGAAATGTCGTATTGCCGTTTGACCTCTTCGGACAGGCGCAGCATGCGCACGAACATGATCGGAACCAGGTAGGCGTGAGTTAACCGGTATTGCTCGATCAGGGCCAGGGTGCGTTCGGCATCAAACTTTGCTTCGAGCACCAGTAGTTCCCCGGCCAGCGTCGCTTGCACCGCGTAGGCATTGGGCGCACTGTGGTACATCGGTCCGGAAAGCAGAGCGCGCATGCCGGGACCGATCCCATTGATCTCAAGGCCGAGCGCCGCCATGCGTTGCGTCATGCGCTCGGCATCGGCTGCAGGAGGTGGCATGCGGCGCACGCCCTTGGGACGTCCCGTCGTGCCGGAGGTATAGGCCATATTGCCGCGCGGGAAAAATGCCGGACCTGTGAAAGGTGTTTGGTGCGAAAGCCATGTCGTCCAGCCAGTTTGCATTGCTGGCCGCTCAGAGGTTCTCCCGGAGGCATCCAGGGTTGCGGGGTGTGGTTCGACCACAATCACGGGCAGCCCTTCGGGGATCCCCGACGCGATTTGAGCAAACAGGTCCGCGTGCACGATCAACACCTTGGCCTCGCTGTCGCGCAGGATGAAGCCGGCTTCGTCAGCCTTGAAGTGCCAGTTGACCGCACAGTAGTAGGCGCCGATGCGCCGTGCGCCCAGCATTGCGTCAAGAAATGCCGGGTCATTGCGCATCATGATCGCTACCGTGTCATTCTCGCCAATGCCGAGCGCTGATAACCCGCCGGCTGCCCGCGCTATGCGATCTTCCAGTTGGGAAGTTGAAATCGTGTCGTTGCCGAATTGCAGGGTTGCGGGCATGTTCAAGCGCCTGTTGGGGAGTGCGCCGGCAGCTTAGCAGAGTCGTCTCGCGGCAGGTCATGCAAATGCCGCCAACGAGAGGCTGGCCGAGAGGGGAAGCGTGAGCCGTTCCCGATCGGCGCCTCAGTCGATCTTTTCGTACGCGGGCAAGGTCAGGAACTCCACAAAGCTGTCGTTGAGGCACATCGCCGCAAACAGGGTCGCCGCTTCCTCGTATTTTCCGAGCGCCCAGCCGGCGTCTCCAAGGTACTCGCGGATTTTCTGCAGTTCTTCCGGCACCATCGATGACAGCAGCTCTTTGGTGATCTTGCGGCCGTCGTCCAGAACACCCTTGGCGCTGCGGATCCACTGCCAGATTTGCGAGCGCGAAATTTCAGCGGTGGCCGCATCTTCCATCAGGTTGAAGATGGGCACGCAACCGTTGCCGCCGAGCCATGAGCCGATGTACTGGATGCCGACATTGATATTCAGGCGCATGCCGGCCTCGGTAATCGGGCCTTCCGGACCAAAGTTGAGAAGGTCTTTCGCGGCAACGTTGACATCGTCGCGCAGTCGCGAAATCTGGTTTGGCGTCTGCATGACGGCATCAAACTCCGCCCTGGCGATTTCCACCAGTCCGGGGTGCGCTACCCAGGTGCCGTCGTAGCCATCGGTGGCCTCACGCTGCTTGTCTGCCTTGACGCGAGCCATGGCGGCATCATTGGCCGCCTGGTCGTTCTTGATCGGAATTTGCGCGGCCATGCCACCCATGGCAAACGCGCCGCGCTTGTGGCAGGTCTTGACCAGCAGCAGGCAGTAAGGGCGCATGAACGGCGCAGTCATGCTGACCTGAGCGCGGTCGGCCAGACAGAAATCCTGGTTCATGCGCAACTTCTTGATGGCTCCAAAGATGTAATCCCAGCGGCCCGCATTGAGGCCTGCAGAATGTTCTTTCATCTCGTAAAGGATCTCATCCATCTCGAAGGCCGCGAGCAAGGTCTCGATCAGGCAGGTGGCCTTGATCGTGCCGCGCGGAATGCCAAGATCATCCTGGGCCAGGCAGAAAATGTCGTTCCACAGACGTGCCTCAAGATGGGACTCCATCTTCGGCAGGTAAAAGTAGGGGCCGCTGTGGCGTTGCAGAAGCTCTTTGGCGTTGTGAAAAAAGTACAGGCCGAAGTCAAACAGGGCGCCGGATACCGGCTTGCCATCGACCAGCATGTGCTTTTCATCGAGGTGCCAGCCGCGCGGACGCACGATCAAGGTGGCCGGCTTGTCATGGAGCTGGTAGGCCTTGCCCGCTTCGTTGGTAAAGCTGATGCTGCGACGAATCGCGTCGCGCAGATTAATCTGCCCTTCAACCTGATTGGTCCAGGTCGGCGTGTTCGAATCCTCGAAATCGGCCATGAATGTGTTGGCGCCGCAGTTGAGCGCGTTGATGACCATCTTGCGATCCACCGGACCGGTAATTTCGACGCGACGATCCTGCAGGTCGGCGGGACATGGATTGACGCGCCAGGTGTCATCCGAGCGAATGTGGGCGGTCTCGGGCAGGAAGTCGGGCAGCTTGCCGGTATCCCAATCCTGCTGGCGCAGCGCGCGCATGGCCAGCAGTTCCTGCCGGCGTGCGCCAAAACCGCGTTGCAGCCTGGCCACAAACATGAGCGCGTCGGGCGTGAGGATGTCGGCGAACGCAGGGCTGACAGGCGCAATGATATCGATACCGGGGGCGTAGTTGGTTTGGGCGGGGCTCATGGGGAGGACTCCGGATTCAAGTTGCTAAGGCAGTAGTGTCCGGTTAAATCAGGGTGTATCGGCCTGAGAGCCAATACAGGAGCGGGTTTCGAAGGATTTAGAGGTGTCCACGATTTGAATTTTTCCAGATGGATTTGCGATGCTTCCGGGGTTAACCGACCGGGGGTATGGCATGAACG
>CANJDH010000076.1 GCA_947473125.1 Burkholderiales bacterium | reverse complement strand
TTGGCGAGCAGGGCGGCAAGGCGCATTTCGGCGAACATGTCGAGCCGGTTGTTGGAGGCCGCACCATCGGTGCCGATCCCGACATTGACCCCGGCGTCGAGCATCTGCGCAACCGGTGCGATGCCGCTGCCCAGTTTTAGGTTGGATGCCGGGCAATGGGCCACCGAAGCGCCGTACCTGGCGAGCAGCGCGATGTCGTCGTCAGACATATGCACGCTGTGGACGGCAATCAGTTGCGGACCGACCAATCCGAGGCGGTGCAGGCGCGCCAGCGGGCGTTCGCCGCTCTTTGCCAAGGCCTCGGCCACCTCCCCGGCGGTTTCGTGGACGTGGATATGCACCGGCAGGCCAAGTTCGGCCGAGTAACCGGCGATGCGTGCGAAGGTTGCGTCGCTGACCGTGTACGGGGCATGCGGTGCCAGGCAAAACGACAGCAACTCCTCGTGGCGCAAACGATCGCGCAGGTCCAGGCCCTTGGCCAGGTATTCATCCGGCCCGCTGCCGTAGGCAGTGGGGAACTCGAAGGCAATCATGCCGAGAGCGGCGCGCATGCCGGCGCGCAGCGCCGCCTCGGCCGCCGCCTCGGGAAAAAAATACATGTCGTTCATGCAGGTGACGCCGCCGCGCAGCATTTCGGCGCAGGCGAGCAGCGTGCCGCTGCGCACGAACTCGTGGGATACGTGCTTGGCTTCGGCCGGCCATATGTGGTCGTTCAGCCAGGTCATTAACGGCAGGTCATCGGCGAGGCCGCGCATCAGGGTCATCGCCGCATGGGTATGCAGGTTGATCAGTCCCGGAATCAGCGCGTGGTCAGCAAGCGAAACCCGCTCGCGGGCTTGAAAACGCGAGGGCGCATCAGTCGTCGGCAGGATGGCGACGATTTTCCTGTCGACGACGGCGACGCTGTGATGCTCGAGCACGCTGCCGTCGGGTTCCACCGGGATCACCCAATGGGCATCGATCAGCAGGTCAACCGGCTCCATGTTGGCTTTCGCTGCGTAGCGCCTGTCGGCGGCCTGTCATGCGCGGCACCGTGAAAATCACTCCAGCCATGAATCCAGCCGGCCTAGCGGGCCGCCCCCTGGACCTCGATCACCACGCGCCGGTTGGGCGCCAGACATTCGATCAGGGCCTTGCGCGGCATTGTGCCCGGACACGCCTTGATCGGCAGGGATTTGCCTGCACCGGTGATCTCCGCCCCGCCCAGCCCTCGGGAAGCCAGGTAGCCCGCCACTGCTGCCGCGCGCAGTTCGGAGAGTCTGATGTTGTAACTCTCAGACCCGATGCGGTCAGTGTGACCGGTGACCAGCAGCATGTTGACCTGCGAGCAAGCCTTGGCTCTGACCGCCACGGCATCGAGCCGCGCTTTGGCCGAATTGCGCAGCGTCGATTTGTTGAATTCAAACGTATCGTCGGCACCCAGGGTCTCGACGAAATCGCACTTGCGAACCAGGGCGGGTGCCGCAATGGCCGGAGCCGGCTTGGGCGCTGTGATAGCTGCCGGTTTCGGCGGGGCGGCCGACGGCTTGGGGGCAATGTCGGGGTCGCACTCGGCGATCGACAGGGCCGGTGTCCAGTACCCGGTACGCCAGCACAGGTTGCCGAGGCGCGCGTCACCAAACGAGGTATTGCGCACCACGCCGCCGCGCGCGTCCTGCAGGTAGGCGTCCTTGGCGGATTGCGCGAGTGCCGCGCCCGCCGCACACCCGAGCAGGGTGGCCATCAAAATGGAGCGTGACAAAGCCATCAACTACCTCCCCGGAACATTTGTGAAGCGTGCAATTTTTATAGTGACGATTAAAGCACAAATGCCCAATCCACCTCACGGTCGGACGCGTCACGCGTGGTAAACTTGCAGGTTGAAAAAATGTCCAGCCAACGCCAGCCAACGTATTGAACGCGCCGCGCATCAACGCCAAAGCAGCACACCGTTTTAGGCCGGATCATGACGGTTTTTGCTGCCCATCAGTAGATCAAATAGCCCGCTCCCCGTGACCCTTCCTGCCGACTCTTTCGCCCGCGAAACCCTGCCCATCAGCCTCGAAGAGGAGATGCGCCGTTCCTACCTCGACTACGCCATGAGCGTGATTGTGGGCAGGGCGTTGCCCGATGTACGCGACGGGTTGAAACCGGTGCATCGCCGCGTCCTGTTTGCGATGCATGAATTGAACAACGACTGGAACCGCGCCTACAAGAAGTCTGCGCGCATCGTCGGCGACGTGATCGGCAAGTACCACCCACACGGCGATACTGCGGTGTACGACACGATCGTGCGCATGGCGCAGGATTTCTCGCTGCGTTACATGCTGGTCGACGGCCAGGGCAACTTCGGTTCGGTCGACGGCGACAACGCTGCGGCGATGCGCTACACCGAGATCCGCATGGCCAAGATCGGCCAGGAACTGCTCGCCGATATCGACAAGGAGACCGTCGATTTCGGGCCCAACTACGACGGCAGCGAAAAAGAGCCGTTGATCCTGCCTTCGCGAATTCCGAACCTGCTCATCAACGGCAGTTCCGGCATCGCCGTCGGCATGGCGACCAACATCCCGCCGCATAACCTCACCGATGTCGTCGATGCGTGCCTGCTGATGCTGCAACGCCCCGACATCACGCTCGATGAACTGATCGAAGTGGTCAAGGCGCCTGACTTCCCGACCGCGGGCATCATCTATGGCGTGGGCGGCGTGCGCGAAGGCTATCGTACCGGCCGCGGCCGCGTGATCATGCGGGCCAAGACCCACTTTGAGGACATCGGCAAGGGCGCCAACGCCGGCGATCGCCAGGCGATCATCGTTGACGAGCTGCCCTACCAGGTCAACAAGAAGACCCTGCTCGAAAAGATCGCCGAGCTGGTCAACGACAAGAAGATCGAAGGCATCACCCACCTGCAGGACGAGTCCGACAAGGACGGCATGCGCGTCGTGATCGAACTGCGCCGCGGCGAAGTGCCGGAAGTCATCCTCAACAACCTCTACAAGCAGACCCAACTGCAGGACACCTTCGGCATGAACATGGTGGCACTGGTCGATGGCCAGCCGCGCCTGCTCAACCTGTGGCAGATGCTCGACCAGTTCCTGCAGCATCGCCGCGAGGTGGTGACCAGGCGCACCGTGTTCGAGCTGCGCAAGGCGCGCGAGCGCGGCCATGTGCTCGAAGGCCTGGCAGTGGCGCTGGCGAACATCGACGAATTCATCGCCATCATCAAGGCGGCGCCGACGCCGCCGGTGGCCAAGGATGAGTTGATGAAGCGGCCCTGGACGTCGCCGGTGGTGGCCGAGATGCTGTCGCGCGCAGCCGCCGATGCGTCGCGGCCCGAGGGTATTTCCGAAGCCTACGGCATGCACGAAAGCGGTTACCTGTTGTCTGACGTACAGGCTACGGAAATACTGCAGATGCGCCTGCAGCGCCTCACGGGTCTCGAACAGGACAAGATCGTCGGCGAATACAAGGAAGTGATGCTGGTCATCACCGACCTGCTCGACATCCTCGCCAAGCCGGAACGCATCACCGCGATCATCGCCACCGAACTGGCGAAGGTGAAAGATGAATATGGCGACGGGCGCCGGTCGGTGATCGAGATGAACGCCGAAGACATCAACATGGAAGACCTGATCACCCCGCAGGACATGGTGGTGACCATGTCGCACGGCGGGTACATCAAGTCGCAGCCGCTGA
The DNA here is from genome assembly GCA_947473125.1 of Burkholderiales bacterium. Lineage (GTDB taxonomy): Bacteria > Pseudomonadota > Gammaproteobacteria > Burkholderiales > JAEUOS01 > CANJDH01. The sequence goes on along the minus strand of CANJDH010000076.1, from coordinate 19,192 downwards.
CCGAATACCGCGCGCAAAAGCGCGGCGGGCGCGGCAAGCAGGCGGCGGGCACCAAGGAAGACGACTGGATCGACCAGCTGTTCATCGCCAATACGCATGACACGATTCTGTGCTTCTCGAACCGCGGCCGCATGTACTGGCTCAAGGTTTACGAGGTGCCGCAGGGCAATCGCGCCGCACGCGGCCGACCGCTGGTCAACCTGTTCCCTCTGGCCGAAGGTGAAAAAATCAACGTGGTGCTGGCGGTCAAGGCGTATGTCGAAGACCGTTTTGTGTTCATGGCCACCAAGCTGGGTACCGTGAAAAAAACCGCGTTGACCGATTTCTCGAATCCGCGCAAGGCCGGCATCATCGCCGTCGACCTCGATCCGGGCGACTTCCTGATCGGCGCATCGATAACCGACGGCAAGCATGATGTGATGCTGTTTTCGAACGCCGGCAAGGCGGTGCGCTTTGACGAGAACGACGTGCGTCCGATGGGCCGTCAGGCGCGCGGTGTGCGCGGCATGATGCTCGAAGACGGCCAGGAAGTCATCGCCATGCTGGTCGCACCGCAGGAAGGGCAGGACGCCGGCGCCGCACAAAGCGTGCTGACCGCCACCGAGAACGGCTACGGCAAGAGATCGCCGATTGCCGAGTACACGCGCCACGGCCGCGGTACCAAGGGCATGATCGCGATCCAGACGTCGGAGCGCAACGGCAAGGTGGTGGCCGCCACGCTGGTTGCGCCGGAAGACGAACTGATGCTGATCACCACCGGCGGCGTGCTGATCCGCACGCGCGTCGCCGAAGTGCGCGAGATGGGACGTGCCACCCAGGGCGTGACGCTCATTTCGGTCGATGACGGCACCAAGCTTTCCGGCCTGCAGCGCGTCGTCGAAAGCGATGCCGACAATGGCGATGCTGCCGGTGAGAATGGCAACGGCCATGAAGCCGAAAAAGAACCGGGCGCAACTCCGGAAAACGGCTCCCAGAGCGGTTCAGAGCCAGGTGATGCCTGAAGAAGTGCTCCTACCAACACTTTCGAGGCCATGAGAGTATTCAATTTTTCCGCCGGACCGGCGGCCTTGCCCGAATCGGTGTTGCGCCAGGCTGCGGCCGAGATGCTCGACTGGAATGGTTCGGGCATGGGCGTGATGGAAATGAGCCATCGCGGGCCAGAGTTCATGGGCATCCATGCCGAGGCGCTCGGGTTGCTGCGCGACCTGCTGGGCGTGCCCGACGGCTACCGCGTGCTCTTCATGCAGGGCGGCGGGTTGGGCGAAAATGCCATCGTTCCCCTGAACCTGCTGGGCGGGAACAAGAAGGCCGACTTTGTCGTGACCGGTTCGTGGTCGAAAAAATCCTACAAGGAAGCACTCAAATACGGCGACATCCGCCTTGCGGTCGACGCGGCCCGTGACGGCTTGTACCAGGGCATTCCGCCTGCCGCCGACTGGAAGTTGCGCGCCGACGCCGCCTACGTTCATGTTTGCACCAATGAAACCATTGACGGCGTCGAGTTTTTTTTCGTGCCCGACACCGGCACGATCCCGCTGGTCGCAGACATGTCGTCGCACATCCTGTCGCGCCCCACCGAGGTGGCGAAATACGACCTGATTTTCGGCGGTGCGCAGAAAAACATCGGACCGGCCGGACTCACCATCGTCATCATTCGCGAAGAGATGCTCGGTCGGGCGCATCCCCTGTGTCCGAGCGTCTTCAATTACGCCACCGTGGCCGAGCATGATTCGATGTACAACACGCCGCCGACCTACGCCATCTACATTGCCGGGCTGGTTTTCAAGTGGCTCAAGGCGCAGGGCGGCCTGGCCGGGATCGAACAAAAGAATATTGCCAAGGCAACGCTGCTGTATGACTATATCGACGCGAGCGGCCTGTATGAAAACCGGGTCGACCGCGCCTGCCGCTCACGCATGAACGTGCCGTTTTTCCTCAGGGACGAGGCACTCAACGAGGCCTTCCTGAAGGGTGCCAAGGCACGCGGCCTGGTGCAGTTGAAGGGCCATCGCAGCGTTGGCGGCATGCGCGCCTCGATCTACAACGCCATGCCGCTCGCCGGGGTGGAGGCACTGGTCGGGTACATGCGTGAATTCGAAACCTTGCAGGAAAAGGTGGCAGTGTGAACGCCGGCGACAACGACCTCAACAAGTTGCGCGTCGAGATTGACCGCCTCGACGACGAGCTGCTCGAACTGCTCAACGAACGTGCCCTCGTTTCGCAGCGCATTGGCGCTGCCAAGCGCGCCGCTGGCGAAGCGGCCGTGGTGTACCGGCCCGAGCGCGAAGCGCATGTCCTGCGGCGCCTGCAGGACGCGAATGGTGGCCCGTTGCCCGATGAGGCGATCAGCCGCATCTACCACGAGATCATGTCGGCCAGTTCGGCGCTGCAGCGCCCGATCCGCGTCGCCTATCTGGGCCCCGCAGGCACGTTTTCCGAACAGGCCGTGGTCAAGCAGTTCGGGCGGTCGGCAGTCGCGGTGCCGTGCGCCAATTTCGACGAGGTATTTCGCCGCACCGAGACCGGCGAGACCGATTTCTCGGTGGTGCCGGTGGAGAATTCGACCGAAGGCGCGATCTCGCGCGCGCTCGACCTGCTGCTTACGACGCCGCTCAAAATCTGCTCTGAAGTGGTGGTGCGCGTGCAGCAAAACCTGATGCGCAAACGCCCGGGCCTGGACGGCATCACCAAGGTCTACTCGCACGCGCAGTCCCTGGCGCAGACGCAGGGCTGGCTCAACCGCAACCTGCCGGGCGTGGATCGTGTGACCGTCGAATCAAACGCCGAAGCGGCGCGCCTGGCCAGCCTTGATGAGGCTACTGCGGCGATTGCCGGAATCAACGCTGCAGAAAACTATGGCCTTGCCGTGCTTGCCCCGAATATCGAGGACGATCCGACCAATCGCACAAGATTCATCGTCGCCGGGCAGATCGAGGCACAACGTTCCGGCAAGGATCGCACCTGGCTCGTGATGTCCGCGCCCAACAAGCCGGGAGCCGTGCACGCGCTGTTGACGCCGTTCGCCAAGCACGGCGTATCGATGACCAAGCTTGAATCACGGCCCGCGAAAATTGCGTCGATGCCGGGGTCGTGGGAATACCTGTTCTATGTCGACATCGAAGGCCACCAGCAGGATACGGTGGTAGCCCAGGCACTCGACGAGCTCAAGTCGATTGCGCCCTACCTGAAGATTTTCGGCTCGTTCCCGGTGGGTGACTACTAGACCCACCGCCGCTGGCAGGCGCAGCCTTTTTCGTTTTCTCCGGAATCCCTCACGCCATGAACTACACCGAACTTGCGCCCGCCTACGTGCGTGGCATTGCGCCCTACCAGCCCGGCAAGCCGATTTCCGAGGTTGCGCGCGAACTGGGTCTGGCCGAAAAGGACATCATCAAGCTCGCCTCCAATGAGAATCCGCTCGGTTGTGGCGAGAAGGCCAAGGCCGCGATGCGCAAGGCGATTGAGGAAGCGCACCTGTATCCGGATGGCAGCGCCTATGAGTTGAAGGCGGCGCTCGCCAAAAAATGGCAGGTGCCAATCGAGGCCATCGTCATCGGCAACGGCTCCAACGACCTGCTCGACTACGTCGCCATGGCCTACCTGGCTCCGGGTGTTTCCGCGGTCTACGGTCAGCATTGTTTCGCGGTTTACCCGATCACCACGCAGGCGCGCGGCGCAACCGGCATCAAAGTGCCGGCCAAGGCCTATGGCAACGACCTCGACGCGATGCTGGCGGCAATCCGTGCCGATACGCGCGTGTTGTTCCTTGCCAATCCGAACAACCCGACCGGCACGTTCACGCCGTACCCCGAGATCCACGCGTTCCTGAAAAAGGTGCCGGAGAATGTCATCGTGGTACTCGACGAGGCCTACAACGAATTCCTGCCGCATGCGTTGCGTATCGACACCACGGCGTGGCTGAAGGAATTTCCCAATCTGGTCCTGACCCGCACCTTCTGCAAGATCTATGGCCTGGCCGGGCTGCGCTGCGGCTACATGCTGGCCAACCCGCAGGTTTGCGACATGGTCAACCGCGTGCGAGCGCCGTTCAACGTCAATTCGATCGCACTGGCGGCCGCCGTGGCGGCCCTGGGTGACGATGAATTCGTCACGCGCACCTTTGAAAACAACCGGCTCGGCATGCAGCAGTTGGTCGATGGCGTCACGGCATTGGGCCTCCAGCACATTCCGTCATTCGGCAATTTCGTCACGGTTGATGTCGGCAACGGCCCGGCCGTGTTCAACGCCTTGCTCAAGCGCGGCGTGATCGTGCGCCCGATAGTCGGCTACGAACTGCCCAAGCACGTTCGCGTCACCGTTGGACTGCCGCACGAGAATGCACGTTTCCTCGCCGCCCTCAGGGAGGCCCTCGCCGAAGTGGCGCAAGCTTCGATGAAGGACTGACGTTGATCGACAAACTCGTCATTGTCGGCGTCGGCCTGATCGGTGGATCGTTCGCGCTGGCCTTGAAGCGCAAGGGCCTGGTCAAGCGTGTTGTCGGCGTGGGGCGCGGGCGCGCCAACCTCGAGCGTGCACTGCAGTTGGGCTTGATCGACGAGATAGCGGACGCACCTGATGCGGCCTATCGTGGCGCTGATTTCATTTTCGTCGCCACACCCGTCGGCCAGATGGCGCGCGTGTTTGCCCAGATTGCGCCATGCCTGGATGACCGCACGATTGTCACTGACGGCGGCAGCACCAAGAGCGATGTGGTGGTGTTGGCCCGCGCAGCATTTGGTTCACGGTTCGCACAGTTTGTGCCGGCCCACCCGATTGCGGGCGCCGAATTGACCGGCGCCGAGGCGGCACGCGCCGAGCTTTATGAAGGCAAGAAGCTGGTCATCGCCGCCCTGCCAGAAACCGCTCCAGGAGCCATTCTGCGCGTGCGGCAGGCCTGGGAGGCTTGTGGCGCAAGGGTTTTCGAGATGGCGCCTGATCTGCACGACCAGACCTTTGCAGCCGTCAGCCATTTGCCGCATGTGCTCGCTTTCGCTTTGGTGGACGAGATTGCACGCAAGCCGCACGCCGAGACCCTGTTTCAGTACGCGGCCAGCGGCTTTCGTGATTTCACCCGCATTGCCGGCAGCAGCCCGGAAATGTGGCGCGATATTTCGATTGCCAATCGCACCGCGCTGTTGGTCGAGATTGATGAGTATCTGATGCGGCTGCAAGCCGTGCGTGCCATGATTGCCGCCGGTGATGCTGCGGCCCTCGACATGGTGTTCGCCAACGCCCGGGATGCGCGCCGCGCCTGGCTTGATTCCATCGAAAGCCAGGGCAAAGGCGCAAGCTTGCCGGTGCGGGACGCGTAGATGGATTATCTCGATCTGCCGCCTGTCACGCGCGCCAGCGGCGTCATCAAACTGCCAGGCTCAAAGAGCATTTCCAACCGCACCCTGCTGTTGGCCGCACTTGCTGCCGGGGAGACGCGCATTACCGATCTGCTGGACTCCGACGATACGAAAGTGATGCTCGCGGCCCTTAAGGCTCTCGGCGTGGGCTTGTCGCGGCAAGGTGGAGACTGGGTCGTATCGGGAGTGGGGGGCGTTTTTCCGGTTAAACACGCAGATCTCTTCATGGGCAATGCCGGGACCGCGATTCGGCCATTGACGGCGGCGCTGGCCCTGAGTGACGGGCATTACAACCTGTCCGGCGTACCGCGCATGCACGAGCGCCCGATCGGCGATCTGGTCGATGGCTTGCGCGCCGTGGGTGCGGACGTGCGCTACGCCGGCGCCGAAGGTTATCCGCCACTGCAGATTCATCCGGCCACCATCACACTGGGCGGCCCGGTACCGGTCAAGGGCGATGTCTCAAGCCAGTTCCTGACGGCGCTATTGATCGCGCTTCCGCTGACGGCCAAGGCCGCCACCATTGAGGTGGTGGGCGAGCTCATTTCGAAACCGTACATCGAGATCACCCTCAACCTGATGGCGCGCTTTGGCATGCCGGTCGAGCGTGAGGGCTGGCGTGCGTTCCACTTGCCGGCGGCGCGCTACACCAGTCCTGGCTCGATTGCGGTCGAAGGCGATGCATCGTCGGCGTCGTATTTTTTGGCGGCGGGTGCGCTCGGTGGAGGGCCGCTGCGCGTGGAGGGGGTAGGGCGGTCGAGCATTCAGGGCGATGTGAAATTCATCGAAGCGCTGGCACGCATGGGTGCAAACGTTTCAGCAGCCGACAACTGGATCGAGGTGCGGGGCCATGAGGGCGCCAAATTGCGTGCCATCGATGCCGACTTCAACCACATTCCCGATGCGGCGATGACCATTGCCGTGCTTGCCCTGTTCGCCGACGGTCCTTCCACCTTGCGCAACATTGGCTCCTGGCGGGTCAAGGAAACCGACCGCATTACTGCCATGGCGACAGAACTGCGAAAAGTCGGCGCAGTAGTGGACGCCGGGGCGGATTTTCTGCGCATCGTGCCACCCGCCCGGTTTGTCGCGGGTGCGGCCATTGACACCTACGACGATCATCGTATGGCCATGTGCTTTTCGCTGGCCGCGTTCGGCGGTGTGGCGCTGCGCATCAACGATCCGGGGTGCGTGGCCAAGACATTCCCCGATTATTTCAGCGAATTTGCCAGGCTCGCCGCATGAAGGCGGTTCCCATCATCGCCATTGACGGGCCGTCAGCGTCGGGCAAAGGCACGGTCGCGGAACGCGTGGCAGCAAAACTGGGGTTTCACTATCTGGACAGCGGCGCCATCTACCGGGCTGCGGCCTTGGCGGCCCTTCAAGCAGGGCTCGACCTGGCCGGTGCCGCCGAACCGATCGCCGCACTTGCCGGTGCCATGCCGCTCCGATTTGCGGGCGGCGCGGTGTGGCTGGGTGACGCTGACGTGAGCCGCCAGATTCGTAGCGAAGAGTGCGGCACCAGTGCGTCGCGCATTGCCGCGCTGCCGGCGGTGCGCGACGCACTGCTCGAGCGCCAGCGCGCGTTTGCCGCAGCGCCGGGGCTGGTCGCGGACGGGCGCGACATGGCGTCGGTAGTATTCCAGAGCGCCGCCCTCAAGGTATTCCTTACGGCAGGGGTAAACGAGCGTGCCTGGCGCCGTACCGCGCAGCTTGCCACGATCCCGCTCAACGATGCTAAGGGTTTGATCGAAAAAGAAAAAGATGCTAAACTTGCGATCCTTTTTGATTCTGTTTTGACGGATTTGCAGGAACGAGACCGGCGTGATGCGGGGCGTTCCGCGGCGCCGCTGAAACAGGTGGAAGGCGCGAAGCTCCTAGATACGACACAGTTGTCGATTGACGAAGCAGTGGCCCGGGTGCTGGGCTGGTATCGCGAGGTGTCAGAAGCACAGGCAGGTGCAGTCTAAAAAGCGGTAGCGGGTTTCGCAACGAGGCCCCTGCCATAGTCCAACCAACCCCCCGTGGTTCGCAGCGGTAACGTTTCCCGCACACGCGACACGGATGCAGCACTCAAATTAGGTCAGGTATTCATGTCACTAGCCCAACAGGCCGCAGCGTCGGCCAACGAAAGTTTTGCCGCTCTGTTTGAAGAGTCGATCAAGTCGCAGGAAATGCGCACCGGCGAAGTCATTACCGCCGAAGTGGTCCGCGTCGATTACAACCACGTTGTGGTCAATGCCGGGCTCAAGTCCGAGTCCTATATTCCGCTGTCCGAGTTCAAGGACGACGCGGGCGAGCTGACCGTCAAGGTCGGCGACTTCGTGTCGGTTGCGATCGACTCGATTGAAAACGGCTTCGGCGAGACCCTGCTGTCGCGCGACAAGGCCAAGCGCCTGTCGGCCTGGCTGGACCTCGAAAAAGCCATGGAATCTGGCGAAATCGTTTCCGGCACCGTGACCGGCAAGGTCAAGGGCGGCCTGACCGTCATGATGAACAGCGTGCGCGCGTTCCTCCCGGGTTCGCTGGTCGACACCCGGCCGGTCAAGGACACCACGCCGTTCGAAGGCAAGACCCTCGAATTCAAGGTCATCAAGATCGACAAGAAGCGCAACAACGTGGTCGTGTCGCGCCGTGCCGTGCTCGAAGCCTCGCAAGGCGAAGAGCGTCAGAAGCTGCTCTCGAACCTGGTCGAAGGCTCGATCGTCAAGGGCGTCGTCAAGAACATCACCGATTACGGCGCATTCGTGGACTTGGGCGGCATCGACGGCCTGCTGCACATCACCGATCTGGCCTGGCGTCGCGTACGTCACCCGTCCGAAGTGCTGACGGTCGGCGATGAAATTACTGCAAAAATCCTCAAATTCGACCAGGAAAAAAACCGCGTTTCGCTCGGCGTCAAGCAGCTCGGCGACGACCCGTGGGTCGGCATCGGTCGCCGCTATCCGCAGAGCACGCGCCTGTTCGGCAAAGTTACCAACCTCACCGACTACGGCGCATTTGTCGAAGTCGAAGCCGGTATCGAGGGCCTGGTCCACGTGTCGGAAATGGACTGGACCAACAAGAACGTGCATCCGTCCAAAGTCGTTGCGCTGGGCGATGAAGTTGAAGTCATGATCCTCGAGATCGACGAAGAGCGTCGCCGCATTTCGCTGGGTATGAAGCAGTGCCTGCCGAACCCGTGGGAAGATTTTTCGCTCAACCAGAAGAAGGGCGACAAGGTCAAGGGCGCGATCAAGTCGATTACCGACTTCGGCGTGTTCATTGGTCTTCCGGGCGGCATCGACGGCCTGGTGCACCTGTCAGACCTGTCCTGGTCGCTCACCGGCGAGGAAGCGGTCAAGAACTTCAAGAAGGGCGACGAAATCGAAGCTGTCGTACTCGCCATTGATACCGAGCGCGAGCGCATTTCGCTGGGCGTGAAACAACTTGATGGCGACCCGTTCACCAATTTTGTGGCGATGAACGACAAGGGCACCCTGGTCAAGGGTACGGTCAAGAGCGTTGATCCGAAGGGCGCAGTGATTGCCCTGGAAGGCGACATCGAAGCCTACTTGCGCGCCTCCGAGATTTCGCGGGATCGCGTCCAGGATGCATCAACCTTGTTGGCGGTTGGCGACAATGTTGAAGCAGTCATCATCAATGTGGATCGCAAAACCCGCAACATCAACGTGTCGATCAAGGCAAAAGACCAGGCTGAAGAAACCTCCGCCATCAAGCAGATGCAGGATGCGGGCAACGCCAAGGACGGCACAACCAACCTTGGCGCGCTGCTCAAAGCCAAGATGGAACAGAAATAATAGGCACGGTGCCATCCATGGCGAGCGAAGCGGCGTCCTCTGAAACTGAAGTGAACGGGATCACCAAGTCGGATTTGATCGCGCGGCTTGCTGCGCGCTATCCGCAACTGGTGGCCAAGGACGCCGACTTTGCCGTCAAGACGATTCTTGATGCGATGACCAGTTCGTTGTCGCAGGGGCAGCGTATCGAGATTCGCGGTTTTGGCAGTTTTGGCCTGAACTACCGTCCGCCCCGCATCGGGCGCAATCCCAAGTCGGGCGACAAGGTCCAGGTTCCGGAAAAGCACGTACCGCATTTCAAGGCCGGCAAGGAGTTGCGCGATCGCGTCGATGCTGGTCTCAATGGTAGTGCGGCAGCCCGGTCGGGTGCGCCGCACGGTGCTTTGGGCAATTGAACCGAATGTGCGAAACGACGCGTTTTGTCGAATCAGCGGCACGCAAGTGCCGTTTTTTTTTTGAGTGGTTCGCCAGGGGCGTTGACTCTTCGCACCGCGAATCCCGGCCGCGCAGGGAAGGTGTGAGATGCGCTATGTGACGGGCGCCTTGCGCTGGTTCTTGTTTCTGGTGTTTTTCCTGTTCGCGCTCAAGAACCACGAACCCGCTTCGCTCAAGTTCTACTTTGATCTTGAATGGAAGGTGCCGCTGGTGCTCCTGCTGTTCATCTTTTTTGCTGCCGGCGCCGCTGTCGGCCTGCTGTCTCTGTTACCGCGCGTGCTGCGCCAGCGGCGTGACCTGGTTGTTGCGCTTGAACAGCGGCGGCAGCCCGACGACGGCAAACGCAGCGAACCGCCGCGTGACGCGGTCGCGCCGGCACCCTGACAGCATGGAAATCGAACTATGGTGGCTGCTGGCAGTGCCGGTCTTTTTCGGACTCGGCTGGATCGCCGCGCGCGTCGACATCCGGCACTTGCTGTCGGAGTCGCGCGCACTGCCAGGGTCCTATTTCAAGGGTTTGAACTTCCTGCTCAACGAACAGCCCGACAAGGCGATTGACGCCTTCATCGAAGTCGTCAAGCTGGATCCGGAAACAATCGAACTGCACTTTGCACTGGGTAACCTGTTTCGCCGCAGGGGTGAAATCGAACGCGCCATCCGCATGCATACGAATTTGGTCAATCGTCCCGACCTGAACGACGAGCAGCGCCTGCACGCGCTGTTTGAGCTCGGGCAGGATTACCTCAAGGCTGGCATGCTTGATCGCGCCGAGGCATCGTTGACGCGTCTTGAGGATACGACCTACGCCGGCCGTGCCCAGGCCTATCTCTTGGAGATCTACGAGCTGGAAAAAGACTGGGACAAGGCGATTCGCACTGCCGAGCGCGTGGAGCGTGAGACCGGCGAGTCACGACAGAAGGAAATTGCGCAATTCAACTGCGAGCGCGCGGCGGCGAGCCTGGCGCGCTCGCAGACTGACGAGGCGCGCATCCATGTGGACGCTGCGCTCAAGGCCAACCGCAAGGCGGTGCGTGCCAACATGATCCTTGGTGACGTCGAAGCGCACGCCCGAAACCATGGGGCTGCGATTGCCGCGTGGCTGCGGATCGAAACCCAGGATCCGCGATTTCTGTCGCACGTGGCAGGGCGCCTGATGGACGCCCATCGCGCGCTAGGCAAGGCCACCGAAGGTGCGCAACTGCTGCGTGGTCTGCTGGCGCACTACCCCTCGGCGGACATGCTGGAGATTGCCTTTCAGGTGACACTGGAGATCGATGGCGCGGACAACGCCTACGCCGTGGTGCGCGAGGAACTGCGCAAGCATCCAACCCTTGCCGGGCTTGATAAGTTGCTCGAAGCCCAGCTCCTGGCGGCCCCTCCGGATCGCGCCGGGGATCTGTCGCTGATCAAAAGCCTGATCCACGCCCACACCGAAAAACTCAAACGGTACGCGTGCGAAAATTGCGGTTTCAAGGCCAAACAGTTTTTCTGGCGTTGTCCAGGTTGCGGCGAATGGGAAACCTACTCGCCGACGCGTGCTGAAGAATTGAACGGAAGCTTATGAAATTGACCATGATTGGGACCGGCTATGTAGGGCTGGTAACCGGTGCCTGTTTCGCCGAAGTGGGCAACGACGTCGTCTGCCTCGACGTCGATGCCAAGAAGATCGGCATCTTGAACGACGGCGGCGTGCCGATCTATGAACCCGGCTTGAAGGAAATGGTGGCGCGCAATCGTGCCGCCGGGCGTATTCGGTTCACCACCGACGTCGACATGGCGGTGGCGCATGGCGACGTGCAGTTCATTGCCGTCGGCACCCCGCCGGATGAAGATGGTTCGGCAGACCTCAAATACGTGTTGACGGCCGCACGCAATATCGGCAAGCGCATGACCGCGCCCAAGGTCATCGTGGACAAGTCGACCGTACCGGTCGGAACGGCAGATAAAGTGCGCGCCGCGATTGCCGATGAACTCGGCGTTCGCGGCGTCGCGCTGCCGTTTTCGGTGGTGTCGAATCCGGAGTTCCTCAAGGAAGGAGCAGCGATCGACGATTTCATGAAACCGGATCGGGTCGTGATCGGGGCGGATGCGGATGACGAGCGCGCCCGTGCCAGCATGCGCGCCCTGTACGCGCCGTTTCAGCGCAACCACGAACGCATGATATTCATGGATATCCGCTCGGCGGAGTTGACCAAGTATGCCGCCAACGCGATGCTGGCGACGCGCATTTCGTTCATGAACGAGATTGCCAATCTCGCAGAGCGCCTTGGCGCCGATGTGGAACTGGTGCGCCAGGGCATTGGCTCGGACCCGCGTATCGGCTATCACTTCCTTTATGCGGGGTGCGGATACGGCGGCTCGTGCTTCCCCAAGGATGTGCAGGCCCTGCAGCGGACCGCCAATGAAGCCGGCGCCGGCTTCGAAATCCTTGATGCGGTGGAGCGCGCCAACGAAAAGCAGAAACAGGTTCTGGCGAAAAAAATTGTCGCGCGATTTGGGGAAAACCTGGCCGGCAAGCGTTTTGCGCTGTGGGGGCTTGCCTTCAAACCCAATACCGATGACATGCGTGAAGCACCGGCACTGGAAGTGATTGCGGAGCTGACCGGCAGGGGTGCTCAGATTGCTGCCTATGACCCGATAGCGATGCCGGAAGCCAGGCACTTGTTGGGCGCAAATCGTCTGGTGTCGTACGCCGACAGCCTGATGCAGGCGCTCGATGATGCCGATGCGCTGGTGATTGTCACGGAGTGGAAGGAATTCCGCAGCCCCGATTTTGCGACCATCAAGGCCAAGCTCAAGACGCCGGCGATTTTTGACGGCCGCAACCTCTACGATCCGGCACTGGTGCGCGATCAGGGTTTTGAATATGAGCCGGTAGGCCGCCCGGATTTGTCGGCAGCGCGTCGATCGGCTGGCGGGGTATCGACTTGAACGCCATGTTGACTGCGGCACGCAAGTCGCGCGTCCTGGTCGTGGGGGATGTCATGCTGGACCGCTACTGGTTCGGCGATGTGCACCGCATTTCGCCGGAAGCCCCTGTGCCGGTGGTGAAGGTCGAGCGCAGCGACGAGCGGCTTGGCGGCGCAGCCAACGTTGCGCGCAATGCGGCGGCGCTCGGCGCCCAAACCACCTTGTTGTCGGTGGTCGGCGATGACGAGCCGGGGCAGACCATCAAGCGCTTGCTTGAGGCATCGGGCATTCGTACCACCCTACATGTCGACTCTGCGTTCAAGACCACGATCAAGCTGCGGGTGATCGGCCGCCAGCAGCAGTTGCTGCGCATCGACTTTGAAGAAACCCCGAGTCACGAAGTGCTGACCGGCAAACTCGAGGAGTTCAAGCGGCTTCTGAAAGATACCGACATCGTCATCCTGTCCGACTACGGCAAAGGTGGGCTTACGCACATCGCCGACATGATCGCCGCAGCGCGCGATGCCGGCGTGATGATCCTGGTCGATCCCAAGGGCGAAGACTACGCACGCTATGCGGGTGCAACCATGCTGACGCCGAACCGCGGCGAGTTGCGTCAGGTGGTCGGCAGTTGGACATCGGATGCCGATTTGAAGCTGCGTGCCAATGCCTTGCGTGAAAAGCTCGGCCTCGATGCCCTGCTGCTGACACGCTCGGAAGAGGGCATGACGCTGTTCCGTCGTGAAGGCATGCTTAATTTTGATGCGCAGGCGCGCGAGGTGTTCGACGTGTCCGGCGCCGGCGACACGGTCATTGCGACCCTCGGCGTATTGCTCGGGGGGGGGGTCGGTATGCCCGAGGCGGTGGGCATGGCCAATCGCGCCGGCGGTATTGTTGTCGGCAAGCTCGGTACCGCCGTAGTGACGCCGGAGGAGCTGTTCTGATGGGTACGATTGTCGTAACCGGTGCGGCCGGCTTTGTGGGAGCCAATATCGTCAAGGGGCTCAATCAGCGCGGGATCACCGACATCATTGCCGTCGACAATCTGTCGCGCGCCGAGAAGTTTCCCAACCTGGTTGATTGCGAGATCGCGGACTACTTCGACAAGGGTGAATTCCTTGAGCGACTCCAGGCCGGCCTGTGGGATGGCGACATCGACGCGATTCTGCACCAGGGTGCGTGTTCCGACACGATGGAAACCGACGGCCGGTACATGATGGAGAACAATTTTCGTTACTCGGTGAGCCTGCTCGATTATTGCCAAGAGGTGGAAGTTCCCCTGCTGTATGCCTCATCGGCGGCGGTATACGGTGGCAGTACCGTCTTCAAGGAAAGTCGCGCCAACGAAAAGCCGCTCAATATCTACGGCTACTCGAAATTCCTGTTCGACCAGATCGTGCGCCGGCGCATGGCCGAGGGCCTGACGGCACAGGTGGCCGGATTCCGTTACTTCAATGTCTACGGCCCGTGCGAATCGCACAAGGGGCGCATGGCCTCGGTGGCATTTCACAATTTCAACGAGTTTCGCGCCAGCGGAAAAGTGCGCCTGTTCGAAGGCTGGGATGGCTATGGCAATGGCGAGCAGCGCCGCGATTTTGTCTCGGTCGAGGATGTCGCAAAGGTTAATTTGTATTTCCTCGATCACCCTGAGCAGTCAGGGGTAATCAATCTGGGTACCGGGCGCGCCCAGGCGTTTAACGACGTCGCCGGAGCAGTAGTGAACGCCTGTCGGGTACACGACGGAAAAGCACCGCTTTCGCTCGAGCAGATACGCGCCGAGGGACTGATTGAATACGTGCCGTTTCCGGATTCACTCAAAGGCAAGTACCAGAGCTACACGCAGGCCGACATCGGCGATTTGCGGGCAGCCAGGTATGAAGAGGCATTTCTGGATGTGGAAACCGGGGTGGGGCGCTATGTTTCGACCCTGCTCGGGTCAACGTGATGCAATTGCGCTGCGTTTAGCGCTGTACGGCCGGGGTTGGCCAGAATTTTAACGAGGAGAAAGCATGAAAAAACTGTTAATGGTGTTGGTCGGTTTCCTGTTGAGCATCGGCATGGCGTTTGCAGCGGTCGACATCAACAGCGCCGACGAAAAGGGCCTGGACGCGATCAAGGGTATTGGCGAAGTCAAAGCCAAGGCCATCGTTGAAGAGCGCAAAAAAAACGGGCCGTTCAAAAGCCTGGACGATGTGGCTACCCGTGTCAAAGGCATCGGCGAAAAAACCGTCGCCCAGTGGAAAAAGGATGGATCAGTCAGTGTTGGCGGTGGCAGCACCCCGGCGAAGGCCGATGCCAAAAAAGAGGACAAGAAGGATGCACCGAAAGCAACTGCTCCTGTGCCGGCTGCTGCCCCGACTGCGGCACCCGCTGCACCGGCAAAGGCAGTTGCTCCCGCTGCCGCTCCTGCCGCCGCTGCAGCACCGGCTGCTCCTGCCAAGGCTGACGCAAAAAAAGAAGCGCCCAAGTCCGACGACAAGAAAGACATGAAAAAGGACGCCCCGAAAGCCGACGCCAAGCCTGATCCGAAAAAGGAAGCGGCTGACAAAAAAGCTGTCGAGAAAAAAGCCAAGGAAGACAAGGTTGCCGCAGACAAGAAGGCCAAGGAAGAGAAGAAAGCCGCCGACAAGAAAGCCAAGGAAGACAAAGCCGCGGCCGACAAAAAGGCAAAAGACGATGCCAAGAAAGCCAAGGATGCACCGAAGTCGGACGCCAAGAAAGACGCCAAGGACGACAAGAAAGACAGCAAGGATGCACCGAAAGCCGACGCCAAGAAGTAATCATGCCGGCTTCGCCGAAAGCCCCGCCTCGTGCGGGGCTTTTTTTGGGCCTCGCCGTCTGATGCCCGAGCCACACCCGGTCTCACGTTCAGTTATGAGCGTCCGTGCGTGCATAGCATGGGTTTCAGGCGGCCCAGCACAATGTGACAGTTAGAATGATGCATGTCCCTCACCTGCACCAACGTCATGTACAAAACCCTCGAAGCTGCCGTTGGCAATACGCCATTGGTACGCCTGCAGCGTATCCCTGGCGCGGGCAATGCGGCGCGCAATAACGTCATTCTGGGTAAGCTCGAAGGCAACAATCCGGCTGGATCGGTCAAGGATCGGCCTGCGCTGTCGATGATTGCACGCGCCCAGAAGCGCGGCGACATCAAGCCCGGCGACACGCTGATCGAGGCGACGTCGGGCAATACCGGCATCGCCCTGGCGATGGTCGCGGCGATGCGCGGCTACAAGATGATCCTCATCATGCCCGACAACCTGTCGCTGGAACGACGCCAGAGCATGACGGCCTACGGCGCACAACTGATTCTCACCCCCGCGGCAGAGCGGGGTATGGAGGGCGCGCGTGATCTCGCCGAAACAATGCAGCGTGAAGGCAAGGGCAAAATCCTTGACCAGTTCGCAAACCCCGACAACCCGCGCGCGCACTACGAGACCACGGGGCCGGAGATCTGGCGCGATACCAATGGCACTGTTACCCATTTCGTGTCCGCGATGGGGACCACCGGCACCATCATGGGAGTGTCGCAGTATCTCAAGGAGCAAAACGACGGGATACAAATCGTCGGGTGCCAGCCTGCGGAAGGTTCGCAAATTCCCGGGATCCGCAAGTGGCCCGATGCCTACCTGCCGAAAATTTTCGACAAGGCACGCGTTGATCGTACCGAATCGGTGACGCAATCGGATGCGGAGGACATGTGTCGGCTTCTGGCGGCTGAAGAGGGCATCTCCGCGGGGATTTCTGCAGCCGGCGCACTGTGCGTGGCCTTGCGCGTAGCCGAAACGGTCGAGAACGCGACCATCGTGTTCATCGTCTGCGATCGTGGCGACCGCTACCTCTCGACCGGGGTGTTTCCGGCCTGATGCGGCCGCCGGTCAACGCGCCTGTTTGATCGCCTCGGCCAGCTGCATCACGCTCATGGCGTAAAAGCTTGAGCGGTTGTAGCGTGTGATGACATAAAAATTCTGCAGCCCTACCCAGTATTCGGTCGGCTGGTTTGGCGTCGCCAGGTCGATCAATGCGCACAGGGTATCCGCTGGAAGCCCTTGGGAGACATGGGTTTCCGATGATACTCCCTGTTTTCCCAAGTCCGCGATGCGGGTGTGCGGCAGGATGCCCTTGTCAAGCAGTGCCTTCCAGGTCTCGCCGTCCACCTTGGCCGGAAAGGCAATCGCGCCGCCGGCAGCCCAGCCGTGCCCCTTGAGAAAGTTGCCGATGCTGCCGATGGAATCGACAAAACTGGTTCGCAGGTTGATCTTGCCGTTGCCGTCGTAATCGACTGCGTAGCGGCGCCAGCTTCCTGGCATGAATTGGGGAATACCGATGGCGCCGGCATAGGAACCGCGCACGCTGAACACATCGATGTCATGTTCGCGAACGAACAGCAAATAGTTTTCCAGTTCGCTGCGAAAAAACTCCGCGCGTTTCGGATAGTCAAATGCCAGCGTGCTCAGGGCATCTATGACGCGCCAGTTTCCGGTATTGCGGCCGTAGACGGTCTCGACGCCCATGATTGCCACGATGATTTCGGCCGGAACGCCATATTCTTTCTCGGCACGCGCCAGTTCCTTCTCATACCTATTCCAGAGCGCCACGCCGCCGTCGATGCGCACCGGGTCAAGGAATCTGCCGCGATAACCCTGCCAAGTGCGCGCGCTCGGGTGCGTCGGCGGCGTGATCAAGTCGACGATCGCGGGGTAGAAGCGCGCACGGTCAAACAAGAACGCCAACTCGCTCTCGACGAAATTGTGCTTTTGCGCCATCTCGGCGATGAACGCCTTGACGTCCGGGCGCTTGCTGTAGTGGGCTTTCGCCGGAACCGGCGTGGCTTTGCGGGGTTTTTGGGGGGCAGCATGCAGCGGTGTTGCCGCGAGTGCGACGCACCCCGCCGCGACCAGCCAGGACATCAATGTCAAACGCGTAGTTCCTTTACCATTTGTGCGAATTGTCTCACGCCCGCGGCATCGCGCCGCGGACCATAGCGCAATGCCGCATACGACTCGACGATGGTCTGGATGCGCGCCACGGCCGCGTTGGCCGGACGTGCCGCACGCAGCAGGCCTTCGGCGCGCTGACCGAAATCGAGCGGGCCCTCTGCAGGCGCGCGCTCCACGCCCGCGCGGGCGAGGCGCTTGCAGAATCGTTCCCAGGCACGCTGCACCGGGTCGCGCTCGCGCCGCGACTTGAGGACCCACCCGGTGACGACCAAAGAAACCAGGCCAACGCCGATCACCATCGCCATTACCATCTCCTGCCAGGTCGGCGTTTTCATGCCGAGGCGCTCGAGTGTTTCGCGCTGCCGGTCCGGGCTGTAATTGAGCACCCACTGGTTCCATGCGTTGGACACCGCCTCCCAGTTGAATTTCATTTTTTGCAGTGCTTCTGCACTCCAGGCACCGGAGAGCCTGGCGATCAACGGCGGGGCAAAGCGTTGCGGCATGGCGCCGCCCATGCCGCGCTCGATGCGCGCCGGGGAAACCGCTGCGGTGGGGTCGACCCTGGTCCAGCCGCGCCCTTTGAGCCACACCTCGGACCACGCATGGGCATCCGCCTGGCGGACCGTGAGGAAGCCGTCCACCGGGTTGATTTCGCCACCCTGGTAGCCGGTAACGACGCGCGCCGGAATGCCGGCCATGCGCATCATCGCCGTAAAGGCCGAGGAGTAGTGTTCGCAAAATCCGCGCTTGGTAATGAACAGGAATTCATCCACCGGGTTGTTGTCGAGCAGCGGCGGCTCGAAAGTGTAGAAAAATTCCTCGGTACGAAAATGCTTGAGCGCGCGCGCCACCATCGCCTCCCCGGTAATGCCCTCGATCAGCCAGGAGGTGACCAGGTCGCGAGTGCGCGGGTTACTGCGCTGTGGCAACGCCAGGTAGGGTAGCAGGTCGGTACGCTCCTCGTAGGCGATCGACCGAAAGCTTGGGGAGGAGCGCGCGTCATAGCGTAGGCGCCCGGTCACAGGCTTGGTATTGATCGGCTGCAGATCGGGTGTGAGTCGTGCGTAGTCTGGCAGTTTGGTCGGCATTTCAAGCGCAAACAGCCAGGGTTTCTGCAGGGGCTCAAGCGTCACGGTGTAGTCCACTTCCGGCCCGGCCGCCTCGTAGCGTGCCGGGCGCATCGGATTGGCGGGCTGGATTTTCCAGTTGCGGCCATCAAATTGCGATAGCACGGGACCGCGCCAGTAGAGGCTCGATTCCTTGGGCAGTGGCGAATTGAATTTCACGCGAAACGCAATGCCGTCCGACAGCGCCAACGATGTGATCTGTCCCGGTGACATGCTGTCCGAGAGCCCGGATACGGCTGCCGCCGCATCCGCGGGCAGCCCCCACAGCGGGCCGTTGACCCTCGGGAAAAGAAGGAACAGCACCAGCATCATCGGGAAGGCCTGCAGGAGAATCAAACCTGCCAGACGTGTCTGCTGTAGCACCGGCATCCCGCCCGCATCACGGTTGGCGGCAATCAGGGCCGAGGTAATCAGTACCAGCGACACCAGCATCAGTGCGGCGACGCCGATGGTCTGCGAGTAAAAAAAGTTTGTCAGGATCAGAAAATAGGAGAGAAACACCGCCACCACGGCGTCGCGCTTGGTGCGGGTCTCAAGCAGCTTTAGCGACAGCATCAAGGTGACAAAGGTTACCCCGGCGTCGCGCCCGAACAATGTCCGATGAGTCCACAGCGTGCCTGCGACGG
>CANJDH010000075.1 GCA_947473125.1 Burkholderiales bacterium | reverse complement strand
AGACCGGGTGCGCATTCGCGTCGGCAACCTCACCATGACCAACCATCCGATTCATCTGCATGGTCACGAGTTTGTGGTGACGGGAACCGACGGCGGCTGGACCCCACCCTCAGCGCGCTGGCCGGAGGTGACCACCGACATTGCGGTCGGGCAAATGCGCGCGCTCGAATTCGACGCTACCGAGCCGGGTGATTGGGCGTTCCATTGCCACAAGAGCCACCACACCATGAACCCGATGGGCCACACCGTACCCAACATGATCGGCGTGGACCATCGGGGCCTGGTCAAGAAAATCCAGAACCTGGTGCCCGACTACATGGTGATGGGCGAACGCGGCATGGCCGACATGGGCGAGATGGAAATGCCGATCCCCGACAACACGTTGCCGATGATGACCGGGCAAGGGCAATTCGGCCCGATTGAAATGGGCGGCATGTTCTCAACGGTCAAGGTGCGCGAGGGGCAGGCTCGCGGCGATTACAAAGACCCGGGTGACTACAAGTATCCGAAGAACACGGTGGCCTACAAATGGACCGGTGAGTCGCTCAACCCGGTGCGGGCGCCCACTTCACGCATGACGGAAATCAACCCGGCCACTGGAAAAGCCACCGGAAGAACCCCATCTGGCAGTAATCAGGAAGTCGAAGTCACTGTTCGCAAACCCGCCAGCGGCCACGCCGGACACTGAAAGGAAATCATCATGAACGCTCGAAAACTCTCACCTACCCTGCTCCCACTGTCGTTCCTGGTTTCGGCCTTTGCCTTGGCGCAGGCGCCCGCCATGACGGACGCCGAAGTGCGCACCATCAACAAGGACGCCGGCAAGATCACCCTCAAACACGGCGAGATCAAGAACCTCGACATGGGCGCGATGACCATGGTGTTTGCGGTCAAGGATGCGGCGCTGCTCGACAAGGTGAAGGAAGGCGACAAAGTGCAGTTCACTGCCGAGAAGATTCGCGGGCAGTACACCGTCACCAGCATCGAAAAAAAGTAGGCATCGCGGCGGCGTGCCATCCGCCGAATCGGTCTGGCAGCGTAGACTGAGGTGATGAGAGTTTCAAAGAGCCATCTGCATCCGGCGTATCGATTCGCCATGGTGCTGTTGGCTCTCTGCCTGAGCGGGTGCACCTGGTTGCTGCCGCAAGACATGCCGCACGTGGCTAACGACCCGATCGCGGGCCCGCTGGCCAAACCGATTGCGCCGCGCGGTCTTGCGCTGGTGCTCTCGGGCGGTTCGGCGCGCGGCTTCGCCCACATCGGCGTGATCAAGGTGCTCGAAGAGGCCGGTATCCGCCCCGACCTCGTGGTCGGCACCAGCGCAGGGGCGATCATCGCGACGCTGTACGCATCGGGCAAGTCAGCCGCCGAGATGGAATCCATTTCACGCCTCGCCGAAGGCGCGATGGCGGGTGAGACTGACTGGCTGCAACTGATTCGCGCGCGCAGTCTCGGGATTCGCGCCGGCAACGGGCTGCATGCGTTTATCGCGCAGAAAATCGGCAATCGCATGATCGAAGACATGCCGATTCCGCTTGCCGTGGTCGCTACAGATCTGGCGACCGGCGCGGCATCCGCCTTCACGCGTGGCGACGCTGGCCATGCGGTACATGCGTCTTGCGCGATTCCTGGCGCGTTCGAGCCTGTCAGTGTTGCCGGCCGGCTGCATGCCGACGGCGGCCTCGCCAGCCCGCTGCCGGTAGCGATCGCGCGCCAGCTCGGCGCGCGCAAGGTCGTCGCGATCGACGTGATCTATCCGCCCACCGACAGTGCACCACTGTCTTCCTCTGTGGACGTACTGTTTCAGTCGTTCTTGGTGCAAACGTTCCGCCTCAAGGAAACCGAGCGCCCGCTTGCCGACCTGGTAATTGCCCCAGCCATGCATACCACCGGGCAGTTCGGCTTCAAGGATCGCGAACAACTCATATCCGCCGGCGAAGCGGCGGCACGGCGCGCGCTGCCGGCCGTGCGTGCGCTGTTGGTGCGGCCGGACACGCGTTAATCCGCAAAGGATAATTATCCGGAAACCGTTGGTGGGAGCGGATCTTCAGGCACGGCCAGAGGTTGGGCCGGCGTCGTATTACAGAATCACCGGCTTGTTCGGCAGCTCGTTCGGGTTGGCGCCGGCTGCGGAAAAATGCTTCGCCAGGTGCTTTGTGGCTGCATGAATGCCGCCAATGACGCCGGCCTCGTAGTCACCCGCCTTGAAGGCGCTTTCGATCGCGCGACAGATGACTTCCCATGCCGGCGTCCCCACCTTGGCATGGATGCCGCGGTCGGCCACGATCTCGACCTCACGATCGGCCAGCAACACGTAAATCAGCAGGCCGTTGTTGTGCTCGGTATCCCATACGCGCAGCTGCGAGAACACGTCGATCGCGCGCGCCCGGGCGGATTGCCCGTGCCATAGCAAGCCACTCTCGAGCGCACCCTCGATCACAAAGCGGATCTCGCCGGTATGCACGGCTTCGCTGACCTTGATGGCATTTTCAATCGCACGCAAGGCATGCGCCGGAAATGTTCTATTGACCTGCCAATGGGTCATGGCCAGGTGCCGGGCAATGCGCTTGAAGTTCATCATCGATATCCCGTTACCACCGACCCGAGGCGCCGCCGCCGCCGAAGCTGCCACCGCCGCCACCGAAGCTTCCTCCCCCGAAGCCACCGCTGGAACTGCCACCACCGCCGTAACTGCCCCCGCCACTCCCGCCAACGCCACGCCCGCCGCCGGCCAGGGTTACCACCAAGGCAATCAAGCCCGCAATCAGGGAGACAGAGATGACGCCCACCAGGAACCATGCCAGCACCGCCACCAGGCCACCGGTCACAAGCGCCCCTGGAAACCTGCCCAACACCATGCGCAGGACACCGCCAGCCACCATCGCCAGCACGAACAACACCGGGGCATACTGTTCAAGATCGGCAAATCCCCCAGCCGGGCGGCTCGCAGGCCTTGCTGCTGGCGCCGGCAAAGCCTCGCCGTCGATCACGCGGATCATCTGGTCGACGCCGGCGCTGATGCCACCGGCAAAATCCTGCTGCTTGAAGCGCGGCACGATCACATCGCTGACGATGCGTTTGGCCACCAGATCGCTGAGTGCGCCTTCGAGGCCGTAGCCGACTTCGATGCGCAGGGTGCGGTCATTCTTGGCAACGATCAGCAATGCGCCGTCATCCACTTTTTTGCGGCCAAGCTTCCATTGCTCGGCGACGCGCAACGAAAACTGCTCAATAGTCTCGGGCTCGGTGGTTGGCACCAGCAACACCGCGACCTGGCTGCCCTTGCGCGCTTCAAACGCCTGCAGGGTTTGTTCGAGCGCTGCCTTCTGGTCGCGGTTGAGGGTGCCGGTTTGATCGACCACGCGCCCTGAAAGCGCAGGTACCGCTATCTGGGCGATGGCGCTCCACGAGCAGAACAGCGCGAGTGCCACCATGAAGGCGGCCGCCCATGCAAGCGGCAGCCGGCGCGCCTCAATGCGCCTGGAAAGTGTGGTCACTTGGGCGCCACAACTCCAGCCGGGGCCGCTGGTGCGGCAGGTGCGACGGGGGCGGCAGGGGCAGCCTTGGGTGCGTCAAAGTCGACCTTGGGCGCGACCGAAATTGCTTTTTCGTTCTCCACCGTGAAGTTGGGCTTTTCCTTGTAGCTGAACACCATCGCCGTGAGGTTCGAAGGGAACGAGCGCACCGTCACGTTGTATTCCTGCACCGACTTGATGTAGCGGTTGCGTGCCACGGTGATGCGGTTCTCGGTGCCTTCGAGCTGCGCCTGCAAATCGCGGAATGCCTGGTTGGCCTTGAGGTTCGGGTAGTTCTCCGTGACCACCAGCAAGCGCGACAAGGCGCCTGAAAGTTCCCCTTGCGCGGCCTGGAATTTATTGAACGCGGCCGGGTCGTTGATCAACTCCGGCGTCGCCTGGATCGAGGTGGCCTTGGAGCGCGCCTCGATCACCTTGGTGAGCGTCGATTGCTCGAAATTGGCTTCCGCCTTCACCGTACTCACCAGATTGGGGATGAGGTCAATGCGGCGTTGGTACTGGTTCACCACTTCGGACCAACTCGCCTTGACGGCTTCGTCGCCGCGCTGGAAGTCGTTGTAGCCGCAACCGCTGAGGGTTAGCGTGAGAGTGGCGACGAGGACGGCAAATGATTTGCGCATGGTGACTTCTCCAAAAAGGCAATGTACGGCCAGAGCGTTGGCCCTGGCACAGGAAGGTTGGGGCCATCCAGATGAATTCAAGCGCCCCTCAGGCCGCTCCTACCCAGGTCTCCGACCATGCCAGTACACAACTCGACGAAGCCTTGCCGGAACGATCCTGCGCAAACGGCTTCGCTGTAGCAGCTTCGCCGTTCACCGACAACTGCGCGCCGCGCGCCGGAAAAAAGGTGCTGTACACGCCGATGGGCCGGTTCATCTGCCCCGGCGGCACCGTGATCACGAATGCGGGCAGCAGGTCCCACCACGCCAGGATGATTTCACCGTCGCCCGAGATAATGCGTTCTTCAAGCGTCGCAAGTGCCGAGCCGGTGCGCTCAAACTCGGCATCGACCACCGGCAACGATTCGTCGCCGAACGGCGCATGCAGAAACGATTCGATGCGGCGTTGCAGATAGCGCGCCATGCCGATGTTGTCGGCGTAGACGCACGGCCCGTCGCCCGTCAACGGGCTGTCGATGAAGAGCGCATGCCCCGGCCCCGCAGGGGACCACAGCACACGCCAGTGACTGACCCGGTCGACGAGGGTCTTGCCGCCATCGTCGGAAAGGCGGATGAAGGAATTTTCACCGGTCATGACAACTTCACCGGGATCGACCAAGCGTGGTTCACTCATTGCTGTCTCCTGCAGGTTGGGATGTGGTGCGCGAATCGCGCAAATCAGTCGGCGTAGCCCGGCAGTTCCCGGTCGAGCACGCGCATCATGGCTTCGAAGTAGAGGCGCTCGCGCTCGCTGCGCACATGTCGGTCATCCGGCGGCGGCGATTGCACCTGCGCCACGATGTCGTCAGAGAGGATTTGCAGCGGCTGGCCGGTGCTCATCGCCAGCACCTGGGCGCGGCACACGCGTTCGAGCTTGTAGAGCCGCCGGTAGGCCTGCGCCACGGTGTCGCCCACCACCAGCACGCCGTGGTTTTTCATGAACAGCACCTGCTTCTTGCCGATCAGGTGCGCAAGGCGCTCGCCTTCCTCGACAAAATCAGCCGTGCCCTGGTAAGTGTCGTCGTAGGCGACGTGGCCGTGAAAGAACGCAGCTGTCTGGCTCGCCGGCAAGAGGCGGTTGTCTTTCAGCATGTTCAGTGCCACCGCCCAGGTCTGGTGGGTGTGCAGCACTACCCTGGCGCCAGTGATGCGGTGGATCGGCGCGTGGATGCACTGCGCCGACAGTTCAACCACGCCCTCGCCCTCGAGCGTTTCGCCCTTTTCATTGAAGGCGATCATGTCGCTGGCGCGGGCCTCCGACCAATGCAGGCCGAACGGCAGGATCAGGTAACGGTCATCGCAACCGGGCACCGTCATGGTGAAGTGGTTGTCGATGCCTTCTTCAAGGTCATCCAACACCGCCAGGCGATAGGCTGCGGCGAGGTGGGTCTTGGCCTGGTGCAGGGCATCGGCACTGGTGGTGGGACGGGGGGACTTTAGGGGAGTAACGGACATGGCAGGCCTCAGATTGAAGGGCAGGAGAAGACCGGCAGAGTATAGCCAGCTGCTTCAAAAGGCGTCAGGCAACGAGCTTCACCAACAGGCCCAGCATCGCGCACGCCGCTATCACATGAATCACGTTGCGCTTGAAACGGAACAGCGCCGCCGCCGCGCCGATCGCAATCACGGCGGCGATCCAGTCGACGGTGCCAAACCAGTTGCCGGCAAAACCCTTCGGCCAGAGCACGTGATACCCGAAGAACAGCGCGAGATTGACAATGACGCCGACCACGGCAGCGGTGATGGCCGAGAGCGGCGCGGTAAATTTCAGGTCGCCATGCGTGGTTTCAACCAGGGGCCCGCCCATCAGGATAAAGATGAACGATGGCAGGAACGTGAACCACGTGACGATGGTCGCGGCCACCGCTCCGGCGAGAAATAGACTCTCCGGCCCGAACAACGCCTTGACATAGCCGCCGACAAAGCCGACGAAGGCCACCACCATGATCAGCGGGCCGGGCGTGGTTTCGCCCAGGGCCAGGCCGTCGATCATCTGCGCCGGCGTAAGCCAGCCGAAATCGGTGACCGCGCCCTGATAGACGTAGGGCAACACCGCGTAGGCGCCGCCGAAGGTGAGCAGCGCCGCCTTGGTGAAGAACCAGCCCATTTGCGTGAGCGTATGTTCCCAGCCCCAGGCGGCGGTCATCGCCGCCATCGGGATCGCCCACAACAGCAGGCCGATCACGGCGACACGGGTAAAGCGTGCCCAGGTAAACAGCGCATGCGGCGGGGTCGGCGTGGTGTCGTCGATCAGTGCCGCGCCGTACGATTTTTTTCCACCGGTGCCGTGGCCCCCGGCCTTGTAGGCTCCCGGCGCGATGCGCCCATGGATGGCGCCGATGATGCCGGCGGCAATCACGATCGCGGGAAACGGCACGTTGAACGCGAAAATCGCGACAAACGATACGGCGGCAATCCCCCACGGCACCGCGCCCTTGAGCGCACGCGAGCCAATGCGGTGCGCCGCCTGCAGCACGATGGCGGTGACAGCCGGCTTGATGCCGTAGAACAAACCCGCCACTAGCGTGGTGTTGCCAAACGCGATGTAGATCCACGACAGCGCGATCAGGATGAACAACGACGGCAGCACGAACAAGCCGCCTGCGACGATGCCGCCCCAGGTGCGATGCATCAGCCAGCCGATGTAGGTGGCAAGCTGTTGCGCCTCCGGGCCGGGCAGCACCATGCAGTAGTTGAGCGCATGCAGGAAGCGCCCTTCGGAAATCCAGCGGCGCCGCTCGACCAGCTCCTGGTGCATGATCGAAATCTGCCCGGCCGGGCCGCCAAAGCTGATGAAGCCCAGTTTCAGCCAGAAGCGGAACGCCTCGGCAAAGCTGATGCTGAGAGGCGCTTCGCCGGGGTTGGGGATTGGTTGTTCCATCAGGTCTTTTTGAACAGGTTGGCGTTGTGTACTTCGGCGCGGGCTGATTTGATCCAGGCGTACAGGGCGTCGTAAACCACCATGCCTTGTTCGAGCATGGCGTGATCGTCGGGGAAATTGACCGAAAGACCCAGGGAAATGGCGAGCAGGCCGGCCGATTGCGGCGTCAACTCCGGTTTGCCGGTGTCGGCGCCGCGCACGATCTTCGCGAGCTCGTGCAGGCACGGGTCATCGAGCCCGCAATCGGCGACGAGCGCATCGAAGCTGCACAACTCGCCCTCCGGGCTGCGGTGCGAGATGCGCACGTTCGGCACGTCGTACGGAATCGCCTTTTCACGCTCGGCCGCAGCCATCACCCGATCCGACGGCACGTAGAGAAATTGCGCCATCGGATCAATGAAGCGCCGGATCAGCCACGGGCAGGCGATGCGGTCGATCTTGGGTCGTTCGCGCGTGATCCAGCGTGAAGGTGTGCCGGGTTGCGCGGGCAATCTCAATTCGGCGTTCTTGGCCATCAACGGCAAACCTTCCATCTGCCAATGCTCGACGCCGCCTTCAAGGTAAGTCGCGTCGAAGCCCGCTTCGCGAAGCTGCTGCGCCGCACCCTGGCTCACTTGGTGGCCGTGCACGCAATACGCCACCAATGGATGACTGCGCGGTAGCTGCGGGATTGCAAGCGCCAGGGCATCGGGCGCGAGGCGCAACGCCCCCGAGATCAGGGTTGCCACAGCGTCAAACGCCGGCGCTTTGCGCACATCGAGGATCAGGGGCTGGCCGCTGCAACCCAGGCGTGCAGAGAGTTGCGCGGCTGATATGGAAAACGACGGGGAACTGCCTGAAGTTGCGGTGTCCATGGTGTGTGCCCTATGAAAACCGCAGAGCTTGGGCGATTAGGACACCGCCTTGAAGCCGGGAGTCTGCGTGGTTCCCGGATCGTCAGATAGTATGTCGGCGCAAAAACAAATACAAGCCGTTTTTCGATTCTCGCCGAATGAACAAACCGGAAACCGTATTGCAAACGCTGCTGCGCTATGCATCTGCTTCGGTTTGGCCTGCCGCCGCAGGCGTCGTCCCCATCGGAAACGGCCAGTCCGAGCCAAATACAACATGATCAGCACCAAACACCGCGCGCGCGGCATGGAGCGCGGCAGGGTGATGCGCGATGCCGTCGGCCCAGAAGCGCCGCGCCGCTTGCAGCGGCAGCTCGACGCCAAGATCGACGCCCGGACGTCTAGTGGTGAAACCGTGCTGCAACCTGCCGCAGATCATCGGGAAAGTGCCGCCCGCATGCGCAAGCACGAACCGGATCCGCTGAAATCGGCCCGGCACGCCAGCCATGACCAGATGTGCGGCGGCAACCCCGGTCTCCATCGGATTGCCGACCAGGTTTTCTAGGTAGTGGCGCGCCAGGCGTGTGTCGCAGCAGGTGCCAGGATGGACGAACACGGACGCGCCGAGGTCGTCGAGCCAGCGCCACAGCGGCTCGTACTTGGCGTCATCCATCACGATGTCCGGATGACCACCAGCGGCGACTGCCATGCCGGCAAAGGCGCTCGCGTCGTAGCGCGCCTGCAACGCCGGGAGGAGCGCCACATGCTCGAGCGGCAGGTAGTAGAGCGCCTCAAGCCGCCCACCACTGGCCTGCGTGACCTTCAACAATTCTTCGTTCACGTAGGAGCACCAAGCGTGCGCGTCGGCTGCACCGAGGTTCTGGCGATACAGCGGTGGCGGGATCGATACCCAGGCGCGCCGCACCGCGTGATGGTCCATCCACGCGATCAGACGTTGCGGCTGGAACAGGTCGGCCATGCGCACTGCATGGCCGTCGAGCGTGAGAGCCTGCGCGGCTGCATCCCAGCGTACGCCAGCCAGGGTGAGCAGGCGCGGCGCGTCGATCGGAGCGAGGTGGGTGTGGACGTCGAGATCAATCAAGGTGTTACTCCAGGGGATGGATCAATCATCAATGCGGGCTCAATCGAGCTTCGCGCCCGAGAGTTTGACGATCCGCTCCCACTTCACCAGTTCCGAGGCAATGTGCGCCGCGAACGCCGCGGGCGTGGTGCCGCGCAGTTCCACACCGAGCGGCGCAAAGCGCGCCTGTACCTCCGGCCGGTTCACCGCCTGCGTAATCGCGGCCGACAAGCGTTCGATCGATTCGCGCGGCGTGCCTGCACGCGTGACGACACCGAACCAGGGCGTGGCTTCGAAGTCGCGCAGGCCGGACTCCTGCACCGTGGGGATGTTGGGCGCTGCCTTGAGGCGCTCGCGCTCGGCTACCGCGATTGCTTTCAACGCGCCGCGCGCCACCTGTGGAAGGCTCGACGTGGTGTTGTCAAACATAAATTGCACGCGCCCGCCGATCAGGTCGGTCAGCGCCGGTGCACTACCGCGATACGGGATGTGAATCATGCTGATGCCGGCCATCGAACACAGCAGTTCCATCGCCAGATGACCGCTCGAGCCGTTGCCCTGTGACGCATAGGCGACCTGTCCTGGCCGGCTCTTGGCATAGTCGATCAACTCCGAAACCGATTGCACCGGCACCGAGGGGTGCGCGACTAGCACGAGTGGCGCGTTCGCCACCCATGACACCGGGGCAAAAGCGGTCACAGGGTCATACGGCATTTTCTGGTACAGCAGCCGGTTGAGCGCGATCGGGCCAGGCGGACCGAACAGGATGGTGTGCCCGTCGGGCGGTGATGTGGCTACCAGCTCGCCGCCAAGCGTGCCGTTAGCCCCGGGACGATTTTCAATCACGAACGGCTGGCCGAGCGTGCGCGTGAGCTCGTCGGCCAGCACGCGCGCGAGGGTATCGACGGTACCGCCGGGGGGATTCGTCAGAATCAGGCGCACCGGTTTGGTTGGATACCCCTGTGCGCTCGCACGAGATGACACGCCGGTCAGCGCAAGCGCAGCGGAAATCGCCAAGCGCCGGCGGTGGAGGCTGAAGGCTTGCCGCGCCACGTTCAGCTCCCCTGTTGCACCGGAAAAAGGCGGCGTTCGATCACTGCGCCGGTCATGCTGGCCGACGCATCCGAGATCAGATGAAGAATGCTTGCCACTACATCCTCGGGCTCCGAAATCCCGACCGAGTTGCGGTACATCGCTACCTCCGCCTCTGTAGCCGCATCCAGAAACACCGGCGTGGCGACCAGCCCCGGCGAGAGCAGGTTCGCGCGTACGCCAAACGGCCGCAGCTCCAGCGCAGCGCACTTGATGAGACCCACCAAGCCGGCCTTGGTGGTTGCATACGCAGCGGCACCGGGCCAACCGAGCGTTGCAAGCCCTGAGGTAAAGGCCAGAATCGCGCCGCGCCGCTGGCGCTGCATGATCGGCGTCAGCGCGCGGATGGCGTAGAACACGCCGTCAAGATTGACCGCCATGTGGCGCCGCCATTGGGCGTCGTCAATCTCGGCAAGCGGCTGTCGTGACTGAATCGCGGCCGCGAGCACTGCCGCATCGATGCGGCCATGGGTACGCTCGATATGCTGGACCAGCGCAGCAACGGCGGCGGGGTCGCCCACGTCTGCCAACCGCGCGTCGATGCGCTCGATGCCGGAGAGCGATGCAAGGCCTGAGGGGTTCACATCGGCCACGATTACCTGCGCACCGTGGCGCGCGCAGGCAAGTGCGGTGGCGCGCCCGATTCCAGAAGCACCACCGGTGACGAGCATCACCGAGCCGGCGAAATCGTAGATGACGCGGGTCATGCATGCACCTGGGAAGGGATGCCAAGCCCTGCGGAGGACATCCCGGCTGCTATGGAAAGAGCACTAGGCGCTGAGGCGCGGCCGGTCACGTGTGCGTAGAGCCGCTCAGCCACGCCGGGCGCGATCGGCGCTATCGCGGCAATATGTTCATCCGGCCGCACCAGCACCAGCGTATCGGGCGCCACGCCGAGCCGGCGCGCAAGCCGCCCGCCGACGTCCAGCAGGGCTCTCTCACGCAGACCCGAGTCCATCGGCGCATCCCAGCGCGAGACGACATAGTGCGCCAGTGCCATCGATGAAGTCGGCACGCTCGGGCGGCGCCGCACGTCGGTGAAGTACAAGGCCACGAAGCGATCACCACACAGATCATGGATGCGCGTCTCGCGCCCATCGGGCGCATGCACCAGTGCGTCGGGCAGGCGGTCGCCCGTCAGCAGCGGCGGCTCGCTCTCCGACTTGACCATCGAGGAGTCACCACGCCCCTCTACATCGAGGCGGATTGCGAGCATCGCGCGGGTGTAGGCGTTGCTCCAGTTGTTGTCGGTCATCGCTGCGGCGGTCTGGGTCTGCTTTTGCATGTAGGCACGCGCCGCGTTGGCCATTTCGCGTGAGCCATCGAGCGCGAGCGGCTTCTGCTCCCGTTCGTAGCCATCGAGCAGCGCCGCGTCGGCCCAGCCACGCATCACCCACGCCAGCCGCCAGGGAAGGTTCGATGCGTCCTGGACACCGGTGTTGAGTCCGAGCGCCCACATCGGCGTGATCAGATGCGCGGCGTCGCCGAGCAAAAAAATCCGCCCCTCGCGCCAGCGGTTGGCCACTCGGTGGTGCACGCGATACACCACCTTGTTGAGCGCCTTCACATTCGAGACTGCTCCCACAAACGACAGCGCCTTGGCGCGCAGATCGTCGAGGCTCGGCTCGGCCACGTCGGGTGCCAGCGGAAACAGGAAACGCCAGCAATGCGGATGGCGCACTAGGATCATCCACTCCACCGGGTCGGCGAAGTAGGCCAGATACGGATAGTCGCGCCGGTCGGCCACGTCCAGATCGAGTTCCAGATCAACCAGGGCGTAACGCTCGGGCATGGATTCGCCCTCAACGGTGAATCCGAGCAGGTCGCGCACGGTGCTGTGCCCGCCATCGCACCCGAGCAGGTAGCTCGCCTCGATCTCGACGGCACCCTGCGCTGTTTGCGCCTTGACAAGCACTCCATCCCCGTCTTGCTCAAAGCCGACCAGCCGATGGCCTAGGCGAATCTCGCCCATACCGGTGGCTCGCACCGCAGCCTCAAGAACTGGCTCCATGTGGTGCTGTGGCATGTTGATCACGAAGGGGTAGCGGGTATCCGCGCCGAGCACGTCCAGACGCACCGAATTGCGCGCCTGCTGGGTCGCACGATCGATGTCGCCGATTTCGTCCACCCGCAGGGCGTGCCTGAGCATGGCGTCGGCGACACCGTAGCGGCGCCACACTTCAAGGGTGCGCGATAGCGTGGTGCCGGCCTTGGTGTCGAGCGACAACTGCGCGTCGTCCTCAATCAAGACAAAGGGGATGCCCTGCTGCGCGCAGCCGAGCGCGGTGGTCAGACCGACCGGCCCTGCGCCAACGATGACGACGGGTTTGCCGGCAATCACTTCACCAGTTTGTCGACTGCCGGCGTGGGGCTCACTGCCGCTCAGCATACTGCGACTCACGGGCGAATCGGCTCACGCGGAAGATACCCATCGCGGAAGATTTCCGCCGCAGTGAACTTGCGGCCCTCGATCGGCACGTTATTGTTGATGAAATCGACGGTACGGGTCATCTTCTCCATGGTCATCGAACCCAGGCCGAACTTCTCGGTGTCGGGCGTCACTGCCAAACGGCGCACGATACGCAATTCGTCAACCACGATGCCCGGATCGAGAGCCTTCAATACCTGAGTCTGCAGGCGCGCCGCCTCCTCGGGGTTGGCCAGCGCATCCTTCCAGCCACGCAGCGCGGCTCGCACGAAGCCGCGCACGACCTCAGGGTTCTTCTGCAGAAAATCGTCTTTCACACCGATGCCGTTGGCGTAGATATCCAGGCCGTTGTCGCCGAGCAGCATGCACTTGGCTTCGCCATCCTTGACGGCTCGTTTGATTGCGGGCTCGCTCATCACGAACAGGTCGATCGACTGCACCTTGCGGGCCACGAGCATCGGCACACGCGCTGAGCCGTCGATGTTGACTACCTTGAGCGTGTTGGGATCAAGCCCGTGCATCTTCATGAATGCCTGATGGATGCGCGGCACGAACGACGCGGTACTTGAACCGAGCTCAAGGCCGACCATGTCCTTGGGCGTGGTCACGTTGGCGCCGGGGCTGAGCGAGAACACGCAATAAGGCGGCTTCTGGTAGTTGACTGCGACCATGCGCAGGGAGGTCGCGCCCGCCCCGCCGGCAACCAGGCTTGGCACATCGATGAAACCGAGATCGGCAATGCCGGTTTCGACCGCGCGAATCGCATCAGCCGTACCCTTGGAGGGCATGATGGTGACATTGAGCTTCTCTTCCTTGAAGTAACCTTTGGCCACGGCCACGTACCAGGGCGCGTGGCGGCCGAGCGCGATGAAGTCGAGGGTGAACTTGATGTCGCGCTCCTGCGCAGGTGCGACACCTGGCAGCAGCGCCGCGGCGGCAAGAACCAGGACAGACAGGATGCGGAACATGTACATACGTTTCTCCATGATTTTCTCCTTTAGAGACTTACTTTCGAATTCAACATTCCGTGTCGGGAATCTACACTTTCGGGGACTAGCATCGACCGCGCACCCGCGTCGGGCCGTCCCACGATGCGCTTGCGCAGTGATTGCACGTGGGCCAGCATCGTTTTAGCCGCCGCCACCGGGTCACGCCGCCCAATCGCCCGGCAGATAGCTTCATGCTCGCGCTGCGTTACGCTGAGCGCGTCGGGCTCCCAGACGCGCAAATGGCGGCGCGCCGTGCGCTCATGCAAGGGCCGTTGCGCGTCGATCAGCACCGAATTGCCGGCGGCCTCGGCAATCGCTTGGTGAAACGCGCGATCAGCGATCAGGAATTCGCTGCGGTGGCGTTCGTCGACCAGACCGCTAGAGCGCACAATCAGCGCGCGTACCGCGACCAGCTGCTCAGCCGAGATGCGCTTGGCAGCGAGCGCCGCAATCTGCGGCTCAATGATGGAGCGCGCTTCGAGAAGTTCGAGCACGTCATGCAAAGAATCGGGCCGGATGATCATTCCCTTACGCGGCAGGATCTGCACGAAGCCTTCGCTCATCAGGCGATGCACCGCCTGATGAACCGGCATCCGCCCCAATTCAAGCAGGTCGCAGAGCGCGGGTTCAGTGACGAACTGACCGGGCTCGAGCTCTAGTGACAGGATGCGCCGCTTCAGGTCAGTGTAGGCGGTGTTGGCGAGCGACACGCGCGGCGCCGCCTGGATGGCAGGCCTAGCGGGCCTAGTTTTGACAACAGCAATGGAGGAACCGACAGATGACATGGTGTCGCGGTGTACCCCGCCCGGATAGTTTGAATGGCTCGGCAGCTTCAATCCTGTGTGATATATTACATGAAATTTCTTAGACATACTCGCCCTTCCATAGTCACCCTGACTCTGCGCCCCTCTCAGACCCGCGCACCATGCTCTCTCAAACCCAAGCAAAGATCAGACCGCTATGAGCTTTGGCGAACTTGTCAGCGTACGACGCGTGTTCGAACAAAAGCGCTACGGCCGCGTGGTTGGCGAACCGCTGGTCGCGATCGATGAGGCATCGCTCAGCTTCGAGGAAGGCGAGTTTGTCTCGCTGCTTGGCCCGAGTGGTTGCGGCAAGACCACCTTGTTGCGGATCATCGCCGGCTTGATTCCCAAGACTGCCGGTTCGGTGCGCATTCGGGGCGAAGAGGTGACCGAACCGCATCCGGATTTTGGCTTCGTGTTTCAGACGCCGAACCTCATGCCGTGGCGCAATGTGCTCGACAACGTGCTGTTCCCGATGGAGATTCTCGGCAAGCTTGACAAAGCGGCACGGGCGCGCGCATTCGAGCTGCTCGAGATGGTCGGCTTGAAAGGGTTTCACGATGTGCGGCCACATCAACTCTCCGGCGGCATGCAGCAGCGCGCCGCGTTGTGCCGCGCTTTGGTGCATCAGCCAACTCTGCTGCTGATGGACGAGCCGTTTGGTGCGCTCGACGAGCTCACCCGGATGGAGATGAACGACCTGCTGCTCGAGATCCGCGCACGCACCAAGGCAACCGTGGTGTTCGTCACACACTCGATTGCGGAAGCGGTATATCTGTCGGATCAGGTGCTGGTGTTCAGCAAGCGCCCAGCGCGCATTGTCGAGCGCATTGGCATCGACCTGCCCTACCCGCGTTCCGCACGTACGCGCTACACCGGACAGTTCATGGCGCTTGAGCACCGCGCTGGTCGCGCACTCGGCATCTTCCACGAAACGGCCGATCAGTCATGAGCGATACCTGGAAGCGCCTCGTCCTGCCGCCGCTCGGCATCATCCTGCTGTTGCTGCTCTGGCAGTGGTATTGCGTGCAGTTCAATGTGGCTGAGGCGGTCCTGCCGAAGCCGACACAGGTGGCCGGCGCATTCATTGCACGCTGGGACCTGTTGCTCGAAGAAGGCTGGGTCACGCTCAAGGCCACGCTTTACGGCTTTTTGCTGGCGCTCGGCATCGGCATTCCGATCGCGGTGGCGATCTCCAACTCCAAGACCCTCAACTGGATGTTTTCGCCGCTGTTGATCGCACTGCAGTCGGTCCCGAAAGTGGCGCTCGCTCCGATCGTGCTGGTCTGGCTTGGCACTGGCATCGAGTCCAAGCTGGCAATCGCTTGGCTGGTCGCGTTTTTTCCTGTCGTCATAGATACCGCCGCCGGCCTGCAATCGACCCCACCCGAGCTGCTCGAACTGGCGCGTAGCCTGCGCGCGTCGCGCTGGCAGATATTCTGGAAGGTGCAACTGCCGGCGGCGCTGCCTTTTGTCATGACCGGTGCAAAAGTCGCGGTTACGCTCGCGGTGATCGGCGCGGTGATTGGCGAGTTCATCGGTTCGAGCGAAGGCCTCGGCCATCTGCTGCTGTCGGCAACGTCTCAAATCAACACGCCACTCGCGTTCGCATCGCTGTTTGCGCTCGCCGCACTCGGCATGCTGGCCTATCTCCTGGTGGTGATCGTGGAGTGGTTGCTGCGACCACTCCTGCCGCCTGCCCCCGCATCACATTAAGCACACCTAAGTACACTCAAAGGAGGATTACCGATGACCGCAAACACCCCCACTGCCGCCATGCCCGGCGCGCCGAATATTGCAGAACTGCTGATCCAGACCAAGGACATGCCCTGGCGCGATAAATCACTCAAGGGTGTGTCGGAAAAAATGCTCTGGCGTAACGAGACCACCAGCGCCACTATCGCGCTCATACGATTTGCCAAGGGATCAGGCATTCCGGCGCCACACTCGCATGCCTCGAACCAGTTCATGCTCTGTCTCGAAGGCAAGTACGAGTACACCGCCACCAAGGTGGTTCTGACAGCCGGCTGCTTCTACTGCAATCCCAAAGGTAACGTACACGGGCCAACGGTTGCCCACGAGGACACAATTGTCGTGGAGATGTACGACGGCCCGCACTATCCGCAAAAACCCGACTGGTATCCCGATGAGCGCGATGCCCACTAGTGGCTCGGCGCGCGTCCCGGTCGCTGCGCTGGTCGACCTGACGGCGGCGATTTTCGCTGCCGCCAAGGTACCGGCGGCAGATGCACGCTACGCGGCGGAGTCGCTGATCACGGCCGACTGTGAAGGGATTGGTTCGCATGGCGTCATGCTGGTGTCGATGTACGTCGACCGACTGCTCGCGGGATCGATCGCACCGGTTGCGACTATTTCAACCGTCCACGATGGCGGCGCCGCCATAGTGCTCGATGCGCACCACTGCCTCGGGCAAATCAGCGCGCAAGAATCGGTGCGCTTGCTGCTGGAACGTGGCAAACGGCATGGCCTCGCATCGGTGGCGGTGCGCAACGGCTTTCACTTCGGCACCGCCGGCTACTGGGCGCGCCAGATCGCGACCGAAGGCCTGGTGGCCATGGTCATGAGCAATACCCGCCCTTTGATGCCGCCGCCGGGCGGGTCGGAGCGCATCGTCGGCAACAATCCGCTGGCGCTCGCCGTGCCGACGGCAAGCGGCCCGGCACTGATTACCGACATGGCGATGAGTGCGACCGCCATGGGCCGGGTGCGCCTGGCGCAATCTGCTGGGGAAGCGATTCCGGACGGCTGGGCTGCCGACGACACGGGCCAGCCAACCACCGACCCTGCCGCCGCGATCAAGGGCATGCTGCTGCCCGCAGCAGGGCCGAAGGGCTTTGGGCTCGCGGTTCTGATCGACCTGCTGTGCGGCGGCCTGTCGGGCGGCGCCATCGCCGGCGAAGTCAAGCCGCTGTACGGCGACGCCGCACAGCCCTACGGTTGCGCGCATTTTTTCCTCGCCATCGACCCGCGCGCGTTTGGCGTCGAGACCACCTTCCCGGCACGCGTCGATCAGTTCGCCGATACGATCCGCAGTGCCAGACGCGCTGCCGGTACCGACCGGCTGTATGCCCCCGGGGACCTCGAGGCCGCGCGGCGCGAACAGAACCACGAGGCCTGCCCGGTGCCGGCCGACGTACTCACCAGTCTCACCGCCTGCGCAACCCGACTCGGCGTCGCAGCGGCCGTCATCGAACGCGTTACCTGCGCCACCCCTTAACACTCCAGGAGTCCACATGCCCAAACAGCAAGTCAGCACCGCTCTCATCGGCACACCCAACGGCCATTTTTCGCAGGCTACCGTGACGGAGGCGCGCGGGCGTCTGCTGTTCATCTCGGGCATGACGGCACGCAAGGCTGACGGCACGATTGCCGGCGTCGGTGACATCGAGGCGCAGACGCGCCAGGTGTGCGACAACATCAAGAACGCAGTCGAGGCTGCGGGCGGCACCATGGACGACATCTGCCGCGTCGATGTGTATGTGCGCAACATCGAGCACTTCGACAAGATCCACAAGGTGCGCCGCGAGTACTTCAAGTCACCGCCGCCGGCGTCCACCATGGTCGAAGTGACCAAGATGGTGTCGCCGGACTACCTGATCGAAATCAACGCGATTGCAGTTCTGCATTGAGGGAGGCAAGCATGGACACGCCAAAAGTCATCGGCTTTGCCGGCTTCGGACTCGAAGTGCCGGACCTGGACGTGGCAGCCAAGTTCTACGGTGCATTCGGTCTCGACGTGCATGCGCAAGCCGATTGGCTCGGGTTGCGCAGCCCCGGACGGCTACAAGACGAAGCGGTAATCGTGCGCGGCGCGCACAAGCGCCTGCACCATATCGCCTTCACGATTGACGCGGCCCACGAGAGCCAGTTTGCCGAGAAACTCCAAAAGGCCGGCATGAAGGTGCTCAATGCGCCCGCCGGTGGCCATCGGCCCGGCCTGTGGTTCCAGGACCCGTGGGGTACGTGGATCAATCTCACGCCGGGTACACGACCGCCGGCAGCGGTCTCCGCACCGTCAGGCGACCGGATTGATGTCGCGCGCTGGCAGGAACTGAGTCGCGACCCGAAACCGGCGCGTATTGGCCACATGCTAATGTTCACACCGGACTATCCGAAAGCCGAAGCGTTTTTCACTGACGTGCTCGGGCTGCGCATCACCGATCGCGCTGCCGGCAAGGTCTCGTTCATGGCGGCCGGCAACGGCACCATCGATCACCACTGCTTCGGGCTGATCCCGAGCACGCACCGCGGCTACCAGCATGCCAGCTTCCAGGTCGGCAGCATTGACGATATCGGCTTCGGTGCGGCCAGAATGGCGAAAGCCGGCTACAAGGAAGGCTTTGGTTTAGGGCGCCATGCGCTGGCATCAAACCTGTTCCATTACGTGCGCGACCCGTGGGGTAGCTGGATCGAGTACTACTGCGACATGGACAAAATCTCCGACCAGTGGCAGACACGCGATTGGAACGAGTTGCCCTATATCTGGGGTCCCGAGTGGTCACCAGAGTTTTGGGGCAAGCAGATGAACGGGAATTTTGAAGCACCCTGAACGGCGCGAACCACTCGTCCAACCCGTATCAGACGAAACCGCGCCGTGGTGCTGGCCTGAAGCCTTGGTGCCAGCCATTCGACTGCGACTCTCGGCTCTCAGATATACACGCCCTTCATGCCGCCGGCGGGATAGCGTGTGCCGGCCGCCGCGCCCACGGGGAGCGCGTGCGACAGCGCCTGCACCTCGGCGGGGGTGAGCTTCACGTTCAGCGCACCGAGGTTGTCGTCGACCCGCGCAACACGCTTGGTGCCGGGAATCGCAATGATGTCGTCGCCCTGCGCCAGCAGCCAGGCCAGCGCCAGCTGGGCCGGCGTGCAGCCCTTTTGTTTCGCCATCGCCTCGATCGGTGCGAGCAAATCGCGATTGCGCTCGAAATTTCCGGGGTGAAAGCGTGGATGATCCTTACGTCGGTCGTTGGCCACCTCCGACGCGTCGTGCACGGCACCGGTGAGCAGGCTGCGGCCGAGCGGCGAGTAGGCCACAAAGGTGATGCCCAGTTCGCGCGTGGTCTTGAGCGTCTCTTCGGCCTCTTCGCGATACAGCAGCGAGTATTCGGTCTGCAGCGCAGCGAGCGGATGCACCTTGTGGGCGCGACGGATCGTCGCCGGGTTGGCTTCGCACAAGCCGATGGCGCGCACCTTGCCCTGCTCGATCAGGCGCGCCATCGCGCCGACGGTGTCTTCAATCGCCACCTTGGGGTCGATGCGGTGCACATAGTACAAGTCGATCACGTCGAGCCCGAGGCGTTTCAGGCTGGCTTCGCAGGCGGCCTGCACATATTCGGGCCGCCCGTCGACGCCATTGCCGCCCCCTTCCAGTTTGGTCTGGCCGAATTTGGACGCAAGGATCACCTTGTCGCGTTTTTCGCCCTTCAAACTGCGCAGCGCTTTGCCCACCAGGGTTTCGTTGTGGCCCCAGCCGTACATGTCGGCCGAATCAAGGAAGGTGACGCCGCGGTCGATCGCGTGGTGGATCACCGAGATGCCGTTGTCGTCGGACGATTCGCCGTAGATGCCGGACAGCGACATCAGCCCGAGGCCGATACTGGTGACGTTGATGCCGGAGGCGCCGAGGCGGCGTGTGGGGAGGGGAGTGTTCATGCTGGTCCTTCAGAGTTGGTTCGACGGATGCCGCCTATCTTACCGTGCGTTGTTTGGCTGCTTTTGCGACACCGCAACGCGATTTGATGCAGATCTGGCTTATCGCCTCAAGACCGTTGGTGGGAGCGGTTTTCGGGGCGGTGTCGGTATAATCGGATGCTGATCCCAATATTCCCGCAGCATCATGACCCTCTGGCACAAGGCTCCCAGCCTCGAACAAATCAACCACAGCCACGACAACACGGCGGTATCGCAAATGGGGATCGAGTTCACCGCAGTTGACGAGCTCTCGCTCACCGCGCGCATGCCGGTGGACGCCCGCACCAGGCAACCTGCCGGCCTGCTGCACGGCGGCGCCACCATGCTGCTCGCCGAGACGCTGGCCAGTTGTGCTGCGTGGCAAACCATCGACCGAAAGGTCACCGAAGCGGTCGGGCTGGAAATCAACGCCAATCACGTGCGCGGCGTACGTGACGGTTGGGTAACGGGGCGCGTGCAGGCCCTGCACGCAGGGCGTTCAACGCAAATCTGGGAGGTGCGCGTCACCGACGACCAGGACCGGCTGGTGTCGATCTCCCGGGTGACCGTGTCACTGATTCAGCGCGGGTGACGCTCCGCGCCAGCGCGGGCCGCCAAACGGCTTGGTAGCCCCGCTGAAGCGGCCGCTCAAGTACGCTGATTCACCTGTGACTTGGCAAAGCCCGCAGTCTGCTTGTAGCGCGCCGAGATGGCCTCGAGTTCCTCCTGCGCAATCACGTCGTTGACGTGTTTGAAGCCGCCAGGGGCGCGCTCTTCGGCCAGTTGCATCACCTGATCGGGGCCGTTGCCGCGATTGGCAAGAACGATCTTGCCGGTGGCCTCGCGGCGGTCGGCTTCGTAGCGCGCCAGCGCACGCTCGACGTCGGCCTCATCGACCAGTGCCGTGGCGAGGCTCTCGGTATCCAGAATCGCCTGCGACGCGCCGTTTGAGCCGATCGGATACATCGGGTGTGCAGCATCGCCGAGCAGGGTGACGCGCCCGTGCGACCAGCGCGGCAACGGGTCGCGGTCGCACATCGGGTATTCCCAGGCCGGGCCGCCCTTGGATATCAACGCCGGCACGTCGAGCCAATCCCACCTCCAGCCGGCAAAGGGCTTTGCAAACACCGACTTGTCGACCTGCCGGGACCAATCCTGTTTGGGCGGCGCTTCGCCCGACGGGGTCGGCACCGCCAGCTCCATGATCCAGTTGGTGAGGTTGTTGCCGGTTTGGTCGAACAGCTTTTTCGAGATCGGGTAAACCACCGCCTTTTGGGTGGCATGACCGGCCTGCATCATGCTGCGCCCGGTGAGAAACGGCGGCGCCACGCAGGTGCCGCGCCAGAGCACGCGGCCGGAGTATTTTGGCGGGCCTTCATCGGGGTAGAAAGTCGAACGCACCGTCGAGTGCATGCCGTCGGCGGCGATAATCAGGTCGGCCTCCACCTCGGCGACCTCCTCGCCGGTGCGCCGGTGCTCGAACACCGCCGTGGCGCGCGTGCCGCCGATGGCGCCACCATGTGACACGCCTGTGGTGAACCGCTTGACGGCGCGCCCCGTGAGGATGCGCTCAGCACCGAGGTGTGCCACTGCATGGCGTAACAAGAGCATATGCAGCTCGCCGCGATGGATGGAAAACTGCGGAAAGTCGTAACCGGCGGCAAGGCCGCGCGGCTCGCGCCAGATCGGCTGCCCATGCTTGTTGAAATAGGCCAGTTCCGAAGTCTCGATGGCTGTCGCAGCAAGCTCGTCGAGGAGCCCAAGCCCTGCCAGGATCTTCACGCTGTGCGGCAACAGATTGATGCCGACGCCGAGCGGTTCGAGCTTTTCGACCGCCTCGAACACCATGCAATCAATACCGCGCTTGTGGCACTGCAACGCCATGACCAGGCCGCCGATGCCGCCGCCGATGATGGCGACGCGTGTGTTCCATTTTTTCATGTTGTTCTTCCCGGACCTGAAATACAAAGAGTCAAGCTTGCGCCCCCGGCACCTGCACAACGGCCCCGAGCAGCGCCGACATGCCCTTGTGCCCGGTTCCTTCGTGAATCTCGGCATCGTAGGAAACCAGGTCGACAATCCGGCAATCGGCAAACGCTTCGCGCACCAGCGCAGCGGTATACAAGTGGTCGCGCTCCGGCGGGCCGCCCGTGCCGTACCCAAGCTGCTCGACCCGATAGCCCTGCAGGATCAGCAGGCCGCCGGGTCTCAGGGCGCGCTTGAACCATTGGAACAAGCGGGTGCGCTCCGCCGGCGTGGCGAACTGGATGAAGATTGCGGCGATCACGTCATACATCGCAGTCGGCCAGGCAAGCTCGACCACATTGGCCTGCGCAAAGTGGATGTTCACCCCGCGCGCGGCGGCAAAAGCCTTCGCCTTGG
Organism: Burkholderiales bacterium; assembly: GCA_947473125.1. Lineage (GTDB taxonomy): Bacteria > Pseudomonadota > Gammaproteobacteria > Burkholderiales > JAEUOS01 > CANJDH01. The sequence continues at coordinate 645 of CANJDH010000075.1, read as the reverse complement.
CAATCGCCACCGGCGAGAAATCCACCGCGTCAACCGCGAGGCCGCGCCCGGCCAGCCAAACGCCATTGCGCCCCTCGCCATCGGCCACAGCCAACGCGCGCCCGGCAGCGGGAAGCAGATCGGCCTGCGCGGCCAGATAGGCATTCGGTGCTTCGCCAAACAGGAACCCGGGTGCGCTATAGCGACCATTCCAGCGCTCAAGGGCCTGGGCGTGGGTTTTGCGGGAAACCGCAATGTCGATGCCTGAACTCATCGGTAAACCTCCACATGCGGTGCGGCGAGGCGTCGCCTTGATGTCGAATGAAAATCATGTAAGTGTTGATGGGAGCGACTCTCCGGCCACCTTATCGAATCTCGCGGCTGTGATGACGAGCCGGCGCACCGTGGCTAACTTTCGACGCGCGCTGATTCGCATGTGTTGATGTTACCAAGCTGGAGGAACTGCCGTGTGTGTCACAGGGGCGCTTCGTTGATGCAGATCAACCCACTTTGGCGATTAGAAGTGGTCCCGCAAATCTGAACAGCGCTATAAGTGGAAACTCTGGGCATAGATCTGGGCCGATAGAGGTCTGGCAACAAGGAGTTTTTGATGGTCAAGAAGAAGGCATCAGGGCGGCGCACGCGCCGCACCCACAATCCGGCGTT
>CANJDH010000074.1 GCA_947473125.1 Burkholderiales bacterium | reverse complement strand
TGGCCCATCGCCAGAAGCGCGGGCTCCGCCGCCTGCCGCGAGATGTTGAGAAAATTGCCGCGGTCCCAGAAGAGCGGCTGAAGTGACGAAAAAATCGCGGCCAGCGCGATGATGCTCAGGGCTACCCCGAGTTCCTGAGTGACCATGAAGCGCCATGGTTTTCCGGTCTGGTCCCGCGCCTCGGCCGGGGGCGCGGACGGTGCCCGAGTGGAGTGCTCCACTTTCGTCAATGGCGGGGTCAAGGTTTCCAGCCGGCCGGCGGCAGGGAAACGCTCCAGTCGATGCTGCCGACGTTCTCGGCGGTGATTTCCCGGATCGGCGGTGCGATCAATTCCGGGACTGGATCACCATTGAGGGCTGCGACGATGACGTTGACAGCCATGCGTCCCTGCATCACGTTTTGCTGGTCGGCCACCATGTGGATCTCGCCTTTGCGAAGGCGGTCTATTACGCCAACATTCGTGCCCGCAGTCGCGATCAGAATCTTGCCGGCGCGCTTGGCCAGGATCGCGTCGGCAGCGCCATCGGCGAGAAACGCACTCGGCGAGTACACACCGTTGATCTGGCCGGGGAATGCCTGTAGAAGATCCTCCATTTGCTTGAGGCCTTCGGGGCGGTTGATGTCGGAAAAGCGCTCCGCGAGGATTTTCATCTGCGGGTAGTTCTTGCCCAACGCCTCCTTGAAGCCCAGGCCACGCTCGGTCAGCGTGGCATTGCCAGCCGGCCCAAACAGCATGACGACATTGCCTTTGCCGCCAAGCGTGCGGCCGAGATACGCGGCCTCGGCCGCGCCGATTTCACGCTGGTCATTGATCACGCGGCTGGTGGTTCGGCCGCTGCTTTCGTACAGGAACGCATCGACAAGCTTGATGCCGGCATCCGCCGCTCGCCGCAGGATAGGGGCCACGCCGTCGCCCTGGACTGCTCCAATGACGATGCCGTCCACCTTGAGCTGGATGAAGTTCTCCAACTGGGAAACCTGCACGTCAAGCTTGTTGTAGCCGCCCGCGTCAGCTATCCGCATCGTCACCCCCAGCTTCTGGCCCTGGGCCTGTGCCCCGTACCAGATCGCCTGCCATGCCGGGTCGGGCATATTGGGAAGGGCGACGGCGATGACGTATTTCTTCTTCGGCGTTGGCTCGCGGGTGAGCCATGTCTTTGCGTCGTCTCCCCGGAGCACCTCCCTGAACGACTGCGGCCCCATGGGCGCTGCCGGTTTCGCTCCGGGCGCCTGTGCGTATGCGGAGGGATGCGCGACTACCAGCGCACACGCCAAAGCGGCTAGAAATGATGATCCGGGCCAACGGAATATTTGATTCATAGTTGTGTCTCCTTTGATCAGGTTATGGGAATTGGAGCTTGAGGGCGTTGTCATACGGTCACGTTTCAAGCATCGGTCGGCAGCGTCATTGTCGATTCCTGTAACTGCCCTCGAGATAGGCGTCGAAGAATTCGTGGAAGGTCTCCGGTTCGAACGCGGGCGTCTCGCCCGGGGCGATGCAGGTGGGGACCGGATTGCAGATCATGTCGTCGCCGCCATTGAGGAAGAACGGCACGGTGACCCGTTCCTCGGGCGGATTCATCACCCGGTGCGGCGTCGGGATGATGCGCCGGTTGGATAGCCGGTTGAGCCACTCGCCGGTGTTGACGATGATGCCCTCGTCGACGTAACCAGCGTTGATCCAGGTGGTGGTGTCGCCCGGCTTCTTGACCTGCAGGCCCGGCACCGGCGACATCGGCAGCAAGGTCAGGAAGCAGTGGTCGAAGTGGGCAGACTGGGCGATGACGCCTTCTTCGGGTTCACGGTGCGGGTAATAGTTGAGCCGGTTGTGGAATTCCGGTCGTGCGAAGTCGGCATCGAAGAATCCGGCCGGCAGGTCGAGCACACGGGCGTAGACGCGTACCATCTTGAGGCCCAGTTCCAGCATGGCCGACTGGTACTGCAGGATGTGGTGCCGGAAATCCGGCAGCAGCGCCGGGTCCGGCCACAGGTTCTGTGCCCGGTGGCGCTTGTTGGCCAGCACGTCAGGGTCGTCAGCCGCGCGTTCGCGAAACAGGGCCCAGCCCGACCCGTAGGAGGCGCGCGCGGCCTCCTTCTTGAATGTGCGGGCGTTGCGTCCGACGCCGGAGGGCCAGTAACCCTGGTGATGGAAGCGCGCCCGCGACTTGAGCAGTTCCTCCTCGGCCAGATGAAACAGTTCGAGCGTCTGTGCGACGGCGGTATCGACCAGCGACCATGGCACGCCGTGATTGACGATGCACATGAAACCCAGCCGTGCGGAGATCAGTCGTACGTTGGCGGCGAGCCGGTCGAGCGCGCCCGCTTCGCCGCGCAGCATGGGCCCGACATCGATGACCGGGATGTCGACGCCTGCGGCGACGACGGCGGCAACAGCCGGGTCCGGCGCCGGCAGTGGGTCCTGGCGGGGCAGCGCTTCATTCATGGGCGGTCTCCGCGTAGCGGTCGCGCAACTCGCGCTTCAACACCTTGCCGTAGGCGTTGCGCGGGAGGTCGTCGACCCAGATGAATTTCTTGGGTCGCCGGTAGTCGGCGATGTTGCGGTGGCAAAACTGTTCCATCTCGGCGTCGGTCGGGCGCGGCGCGCTGCCCGCGACCAGCACCGCGGTGACCATCTCGCCCCACTTGCGGTGCGGCAGTCCGATCACCGCCGCTTCGCGCACTGCCGGCATGCCGAGCAGTGCCTGCTCGACCTCGCGCGCGTAGACGTTGGAGCCACCCGAGATGATCATGTCCTTCTTGCGATCGACGATGTAGAGGTAGCCTTCGTCATCGAAGCGGCCGACGTCGCCGGTGTGCAGCCAGCCGCCGCGCAATGTGTCGGCGCTGGCCTCCGGGCGGTTCCAGTAGCCCTTCATCAGGTGGGGGCCGCGCGCGACGATCTCGCCGATCTCGCCGGCCGGTACCTCGTGGTCATCTTCGTCGACGATACGCACCTCGAGCCCGGCGATCACCCGGCCCGCGGAGCGGATCAAATGCGGGCGCGCGGCGATGGCCTGGTGCTCCGCATGGTTGAGCAGGGTGAGGAACATCGGCGCCTCGGTCTGCCCGAACGACTGGATCAACACCGGACCAAAAGTTTCGAGTGCGCCACGCAGTGTGTTGGGGTCGATCGGCGAACCGGCGTAGTAGAGGTTGCGCAGGCGCCAGCGGCTGCGGTCTGCCGGCGGCGGCGCGTCGAGCAGCATCTGGATCATCGTCGGCACCAGGAAGCCGTTGGTGATACCCAGCGACGAGAACATGTCGAGCACGCGCGGCGGGTCGAAGCGGGCACACACCACGTTCGTGCCGCCGGCGGCGAAGGTCGGCAGCATCAGGAAGCCGGAGCCGTGCGTCAACGCACCGCCATGCAGGGTGACTTCGTCGTCGCCATAGTGCAGGAGCTCGCGGACGTAGTCCGATACCGTGGTCCATGAGGCGTGCGGCAGCATGGCGCCCTTGGGCGCGCCCGTGGTGCCGCTGGTGTACAGGAGCGATGCCACGGCGTCGCCCGGGGTCTGGGCCAGCGGCAGCGGCGCTGCATCGATCGACTCGAAACGCCGCGCGGTGGAATCCGCAGAGGCGCGCACCAGGGCGACGCCGAGCTCGGGAATCGCCGCCAGTGCGGGCCGCTCTTGCAGCAGTGATTCCTGGATGATCAGAAGGCGCGCCCCTGAGTCACGCACCATGTGCGCGAGTTCAGCCTCGAGCAGGCGGATGTTCATCGGCACGATGATCACGCCGGCAGCGCTGGCGCCAAAGAACGCGGTGACGTATTCCCAGGAGTTGGCCACCAGCATGGCGACGCGTTCACCGGGCTTGAGGCCGAGCCCGGCAAGCCCCGCGGCCAGGCGCGTCACACGCGAGAACAGTTGCTCATACGTAAGTCGTACATCGCCGTCAGGATCGATCAGCGCGATTCGCGACGGCCACCGGGCCGCTGCTGCCGCCAGTTCCAAGTGCAGGTTCATTTGCCGAAAAACCCGAGCAGGCAGGCGTTGAACGCCGCCGGTTGTTCGATCGCCGGCATGTGCGCCGCCGCGGGAATGATTTCCAGCCGGGCACCCGGCGTGCGCTCGGCCATGTCACGCATTTCCGCAGGTGTTGCCGCCAGGTCGTGTTCGCCCACCACGTAAAGGGCCGGCAGGCGGATAGTCGGCAAGTGGCACAGCAAATCGACATTGCGCACGATGTCGATGCAGTCCGCATAGGCGGCAGCATCGGTACGCATGATCATCTCGCGTGCGGCTTGTACCGCGTCAGGACGGGTTTGGTGGAAGGGCTCGGTGAACCAGCGTTCGATCGAGCCTGCCACCACGATGCCCACGCCGTCGCGCCGCACTTCGGTTGCGCGTGCGGCCCAGGCGCTGGCGGCGGCCTCTGGCATGTGCGCCTTGGCCGACGCGACCACGATGCTGGCGTAGTCGGCACCTGCATGGACGGCCGCGTGCATGGCGATCATGCCGCCCAGCGAAAGCCCCACCAGGTGCGGCCGGGTTACGCCGAAATGGCGGCATACCGCGCGCAGGTCTTCCATGAAGAGTTCGAGCGTGAATGGCGGCGGCGCGGTCGAAGACGCGCCATGGCCGCGGAAGTCGAAGCTGATGGCGCGAAACCCTGCGGCCGCCAGCGCCTCGATTTGCGGGACCCAACTGGTGGTGTCCGAGGCCAGGGAACCCATGAGCACGACACCGGGAGCGCCTTCTGGCCCGGCGGCGACGGCATGCAGTGTCCCGCCGGCAACGGATATTTTTGCTCGGTCCATAATGTGGAATATTTGTTGCGATGCGGGGCTATTCGGATGTCTTCCAACCAAGCTTGGTAGGCATGTTGCGGGCTGAGTCTATATGCGTTATAAGTGTGCAGTCAAGTCATTCAAGGTGGTCCATATTGTGAGACACGGTGTCCGTGCAAACGCCTCGGTGAACGGTGCGCAAAGCATCCGGCGCGCAGCCCAAATCCTGCGCGTCGTGGCGTCGTTTTCCGGCCGCGGCGCCACTCTTGGAGAGGTGGTTGCGAGCAGCGCTTTGCAAAAGGCGACAGTGCACCGCATGCTGCGTGCGCTGTGTGAAGAAGGCTTGGTTGAGCAGGACGAACTAACCCGAAATTACCGAATCGGCGTAGGCATCTTTGCACTCAACGCGTCGATGGGCGATCGCTTCGACATTCGCTCACTTGCCCAGGACGCATTGCAACGGATCCGCGACCAGACCGAAGACACCGTATACCTTGCCATCCGTAGCGGATACGACGGCTTGTGTCTAGCTTTGTATGAGGGAACCTATCCCGAGAAGACGCTCAAATTGAGCGTGCATGATCGCTGGCCCCTTGGCGTGGGCGCATTCAGCATGCCTCTTCTCGCATTCCTGCCGGACGGTGAAGTCAACGAGATCATCGAGCACAACGCGGTCCGCCTGGCCGGCGATGAACTTCATACGGCTGCATTGTTGCTCAAGCGTGTGGGCGACACGCGCGCCCGCAACTACGCTGTCAACACCATCGAAGCCTATCCGACCATGTGCGCCATCGGCGTTCCGGTACTCGACGCGCAGCAGCGGCCCATTGCCTCGGTCTGTTTGACGGCCATCATTTCCCGCATGCCGCCAGAACGCCGCGAGCGCATTGCCACTTTGCTGTGGGCAGAGTCGAAAAAAATTTCCGAGGCATGGCAACAGTTGCGTTCGGTGGTCGCTCAGGTGGATTCCTGGCGGACCATCCAGCCGGGTCGCAAAGCGCAAGCGACACAAGTCGGTGTGTAGTTCAACACTGGATATTTCAAACAACCTTAAGGAGCAGAGTATGCAGTTGCAACGACGCAAAGTGGTCAAAGCCATTGCTGGGGTGGCGTTGGGGGCACAGATGCAGATGGCGATTTCGCAGGCCGCCAATCCTATTAAAGTGGGTATGGGCATGGCACTCACCGGCGCCCTCGCCAGCGGCGGGCGGGCCGCACTGGTGGCCATCCAGATGTGGATAGCTGACGTCAATCGCCAAGGCGGCCTGCTGGGGCGACCGGTACAACTTATTCATTACGACGATCAGTCCAGTCCCGCATCGGTTCCGGGGCTCTATGCGAAGCTGATCGATATCGACAAGGTGGATCTCTTAGTGTCCGGCTACGGTACCAATCTTCAGGTGACCGCCATGCCGCTCGTTATGGAAAGAAAGCTGCTGTTCATGGGTATGCTGGGCACAGGCGTTAACGACAAATTCCGGTATGACCGTTTCTTCCAGGCCTTTCCGGCCGGTCCAGATGCCCGTCTTGCCATGTCAGAGGTATTCTTCGAAGCGGCCATGACCATGAACCCGCGCCCCAAGACGGTCGCGCTGATCGGTGCAGATGCCGAATTCTCGTCACTTGCGATGGATGGCGCCCGCGAGAACCTTAGGAAGCACGGGCTTGCCATCGTGTTCGAACGCACTTACCCACCCAACACCGGTGAATTCGGGTCTCTGCTGCGGGCGTTGGGCGCCAGCAAGCCAGATATCGTGTATGTGGCTTCGTATCCCCCGGATTCGGTCGGTATCATCCGCGCGGCGCGCGAGATCGGTTTAAAGGCACAGATGTTCGGCGGCGCCATGGTGGGCACGCAGTTCGCGGCGATCAAGGCGCAGTTGGGTCCAGCTTTGAACGGTGTGGTTTCGCATGAACTGTATGTGCCCGAGCCATCGATGAAATTTCCCGGTATCGAGGATTTCCTCAAGCGTTACCAGGTTGAGGCAGCCAAGGGAAAACTGGACTCGCTCGGCTTCTACATTCCGCCCTTCGTATATGCACACATGCAGATACTTGAACAGGCTGTCAAAGCCGTAGGCAGTCTTGACCAAGGCAGACTGGCCGACCACATTCGGCGGACAAGCTTCAAAACCGTAGTGGGTGATGTGGCGTTCGGTCCGCTCGGTGAATGGCAGCAGTCTCGAGTGCTGTTCGTACAGTTCCGCAATATCGCCGGAACTGACGTGGAGCAGTTTCGACAACCGGGAAAGCATATTGTCCTTGGGCCGGGAGTATTCCGATCAGGAGAACTGCGTTATCCGTACGTACCTGCCGCCTGAGAAGCGCGGAATTTCACGAACCGCGTTGAGCCTGTGTTCGCCATGGTTAAAAAGAGAATGTTTGAATTGGCCCACGGAAGATATTGTGCTTGAGTGCGATTGGCGATCGATATTTTCTGAAAGACGCTGGCGGATTCGCCAGCGCATAGGGCGTCAGCGCATGACGTTGAGGAACGAGATGGCAACTAATGTCAGCCCTGTCGGGCGGGCGCATTCAAGAATCGGAAAGCTTTCCGACGATCTCGAGTCGATGATCACGAAGCTAAGCGGAACGAAGGCACGCGGTATCTGGCCAGCGCGTTCGCGCCATCGGCGGACGAAGGCGGTGATCTGGCCATAGCCACCGGTGTAGCCAGTTGCCCGGATTTGCGCGTACAGGGCCTTGGCGGTGCCGCTTCCTCCCGTGCCCTGATCCACCTACGTATCGTGTTGCGCGACAGCCCCGTCCGCTTGGCGATCTCGTGCAATGAAAGCTTGTCGCGAAAGAACATCCGCTTTATCTTCCCCAATATTTCCATGGCGATCACCTATTAACTCCCGCCTAAAAGTTAGGCGGAATCAGTAGAACACCTGGGTCAATTTTGGATCAGCAGAACACCTTTTCGCGGGTCGGTTTTCGATCAACGTCAACACTAGTTTGCGCTGCAGCCAATATGCGCCACCACATTAATCTCTATCAGTATCTCCGGCTTGGCGAGGCGGCTTACTTCCACCAAGGTCGAAGCCGGGAAATCGCCGGTAAAGAATTCTTTGCGCGCGCGCCAGACTTCGGGGTTGTGCTGGATGCGCGTAACGAATATCTGCATGCTAGTAACGTCATTCATCACGCCGCCCGCCGCCGTGCTCATGTGGCGAATCTTGGTAAAGATTTTCTTTGTTTGCTCGTACTCGCCCGGCGCCGTCACCGTCTGCCCGTCTTTTTCGCGCGCGGTCATGTCTGACACGTAGACGATATCGCCGACGCGAATGCAGTTGGACTATTGTCTCCGGGGCGGCTCCGCTGCTTCGGGATTGTAGATTCTTTCCTTTTTAATTTTCTTCTCCTATCTGTTGACGATGCGGTTCCACTTGTCCACAAGCGCCGTCCGATTCTCGGCGAAATATTCCCAGTCCACACGGCGCAGCTTGTCCGCGGTGGGCACGGTGTCAGCGACTTCCTTGGGTACTGCCGCTTTCACGTTGACCGGCCGCCCGCCGCCGACGCGCGCCCATTCCTCTTGCGCCGAAACCGAAAGCATGTGGTCGATGAACGCTTCGGGCGTGCTGCCGCCCGTGGAATTTTTCACGCGAGTGATGTTCAGGGGCACGGCGAATGCACCCTCCGAGGGCACGCAGAAGCGCAGGTCAGAGAGATCAGGATCTTTCATCATCGCCAGGACGTTGCCGCTGAAATAGGGCGTGGCCCAGATTTCTCCGGTTTTCAGCCAGCCGACCGCTACGCTTTCCTGATCCCACAGTCCGGGGCCGCTCTTGCGGATTTGGTGCATGGATTCCATGCCCGTATCGGGATTGCGCAGACTGCCGCCCTTCAATGCGGCCATGGCCTCTAGCGTATATACCGAGGAATTGTAGGTAATGTTCGGCGAAGACACATGCCCTTTCAGGTCATCGCGCATCAGGTCGGTCCAGGAGGTGATGGGGCGTTTGATGTGCTTGGAGTTCCAAGCGATGCCCCAGGCGCCGTAGGTCGCGGGCACCGCCAGTTTGCCTGCAGGCAGGGTTACCCGCGGGTCGACATCCTTGAGGTTGGGAATCTGCAACGGATTGAGTTCAACCAGTAGGCCGGAGCGCGCGATCAGCGGCAGCAGCACGTCGATGAAGATGGCGACATGGAAGTTCGGCTTGTCGCGGTTCGCCTGCATCTGGGTGAAGCGCGCGTTGTCGAACGATTCGACCAACTTTACCGAATTCCTGTCCTTGTAGGTGTCCCAGAAACTCTTCTTGAAATTCGCCCCGAGCAAACCGGGGTACCAGCTGACGTTGATCTCCTGCGCCGCAGTCTGGGCGAAGCCGGGAAATATTGCGGACGCCGAAGCGGCAGCGGTGGCTTGAAGTAGGACGCGTCGTTTCATGTCTATGGTCATGTCATGTCTCCTTGTAGAAAAAGCACTAGTTTTACCCGGAAGTTCCGCCCAAATGACGCAACCAGCCGAAGCGATCGATCACGACCGCCACAGCGAGGCCGAACACGACGAGCACGGTAGATACCGCCGCGACGACCGGATCGTTGACGTCATACAGGTACTTGTAGATAGCGACCGGCAGCACCGCCTGCTCGGTCTGGGTGACGAACAGGCTCACCGTGAACTGGTCGAGTGAAACGATGAATGCAAAGATTGCACCCGAGGCGAGGCCCGGCACCAGGGCGGGCAGTACGATGCGGCGGAAGGTGTAGAGCGGTCCGGCCCCGAGGATCGCCGATGCGTCGATCAGGTGCTGTTGCAAGTTGACTACGCTGGTGAGCACGGCGCGAAAGACAAAGGGGAACACGATCAGCGCATGCGCGGCGAGTAGACCGGGGAAGGTGTCGATGAGACCGACCTTGGTGAAGGAATAAAGCAGGGCGATGCCGACGATCAGCGCCGGTACGATTAGCGGTCCGAGAAACAGGAACTCAATCGCAGCGCGCAGTCGCCCAGGGTGCATTTTGCGCATAGCCAGCGCCGCCGGAACAGAAATGATTACGGCGATCAAGGTGGAGAGCAGCGCCAGCACCACGCTGCGCACCGCCGGGCCGAGGAAACGCTCGGAGGCCCAGGCCGCCTGATACCATTTCAGTGAAAAACCGGAGGGTGGAAACGTGAAGAACGATTTATCGCTGAAGCTAAACAGAACGACCACCAGCAGCGGAATGATCAGGAAACCATACACCGCCGCCGCAGCAACGGCCCTGAGCGAATTCCAGGTGCGTGCTTCGCTCATGCGTAGTACTCGAAGCGCCTGAGCAGCCGCTTTTGCAGGGCGTACAGCAGGAGCGCCACCAGCAACAGCACCATCGCGAGCGCCGTGGCGCGCGGCAGGTTGAACAGCACCAGCGCGTCGGTGAAGATGGCCACCGACAGGTACTTGACCGCGGTGCCGCCGAGGATGAGCGGCGTCACGAAAGCGCCCAGCATCAGGCTGAACACCAGCACCGAGCCGGCAATCACGCCAGGCATGGCGAGCGGCAGTGTCACGTTAATGAACGTGCGCACCGGCCCGGCGCCGAGGATGGCGCTCGACTCGATCAGGCGCCGGTCGATGGCGACCAGCGAACTCGCGATGGACAGGATCATGAAGGGCAGAAACACCTGCGTGCCGCCGATGATCAGTCCGACGTAGTTTCCGGACAAGGCGAGCGGCTGCTCGATCAGACCCGCCCAGGCGAGCGTCTCGTTCACCAGGCCTTTGCGCCCCAGGATGAGGAGCCACCCGTAGGTGCGCACCACCGTGTTCACCAGCAGCGGTGCTGCCACCAGGAAGTAGAGCAGGCCGCGCCACTTCGCCGGCGCGTCGGCAATCAGCGATGCCACCGGGAAGCCGAGCAGAATGCACAATACTGTGACTAGTGCTGCCGCGAGAAAGGTCTGCAGGAAAATCTGCACGTAGGTTCCATCGCGGACAAGGGAGGTGTAGTTCGCCAGGGTGAAACCGGGCAGGATCTGGCCGAAGCTTTCGCTGCGAAAGCTGATCAGCGTCATGTCGATGACCGGCACGATGAGCAATAGCGCAATGAAGGCGAGCCCTGGGCCAAGCAGCGCCCAGACCGCCCAGTTGCGCTTGCCTTCCGTGGCGCGGCTCAAGCGGGGCCTTCGCGAATGAAAGCGACTCGGCAGTCATCCAGATGCGCCAGCGCCTCACCGCCGAGGACGAAATCTGGCGAGGGGGCGCCTAGGCCACGCGATTTCAGGACAGCGCCGGAAGGCAGGCGCACCGTGCAGAGCGTTGTACCTGCCTGGTAGGCAACGTCCTCTACCTTGCACGCAAGGCCCTCGCCGCCTCCGGCCGGCGCAAGGCGCACGTTCTCGGGCCGCACCACCAGCGTGATACATCGCCGGTCGACATCGAGCGTCATCGGGGCGAAGCCCCCGCCCTCAAGCGCGATGCCGCCGCGCATGGCGTCGTATTCGCAATCGAGAAGGGTAACGTCTCCGACGAAATCCGCAACGAATCGGTTCGCTGGATTGCAGTAAATTCGCGTCGGATCATCCAGCTGCTCGATCTGGCCCGCGCGCATAACCGCCACCCGGTCCGAGAGGAACAACGCCTCGTCCTGGTCGTGGGTGACGAAGAGGAAAGTCGTGCCGGATTCGCGGTGGATGCGCTTCAGCTCCGCCTGCAGTTGGCGCCGTAGTTTCAGGTCGAGCGCGCCCAGCGGTTCGTCCAACATCAATAGCGACGGCCGGGTCGCGAGCGCGCGCGCGAGCGCGATTCGCTGCTGCTGCCCCCCTGATAGCTGCGCCGGGCGGCGCTCGCGCAGGTCGGGTAATCGCACCAGCTCGAGCATTTCGTCCACCGTCTTACTGATTTCCGCCTCGCCTTTGTGTTTTACCCTCAACCCGTAAGCGATATTCTCGGCCACGCTCATGTGCGGAAATAGCGAGTACTGCTGGAACACCATGCCGAGATTGCGCTCGCGTGGCGACAGCGCGGTGACGTCCCTGCCGTCGATAAGGATTGCGCCCGAATCCACAGCCTCCAGGCCGGCAATAATGCGCATCAGGGTGGTCTTTCCGCAGCCGCTTTCACCAAGCAGGGTGAGGAATTCGCCGTCGCGGATGTCAAGACTAATGTCGGCGGCGGCGATGGTCGCGCCAAAGCGTTTGACGATGTTGCGCGCGGAGACTTTGATCTTGTCCATTCGAGCCGAGCCGGGCTGGCTTTTCGCTGCGCTCAAGCTCATTTCGTCGGCACCACCATGGTGTCGCTGGTGTGATATGAAGGCTTTTCGTAGTAGTGCGGCCCATCGTAGAGTTCGAGCAGGACGCTATTCTTGTGCGCCATGGTCGGGCCATGCGGATTGTCCTTGGGGTTCATGTAGAAATCGCCGGGTCGGAGCACAATCTTGCTGTCTGTGTATTCGTATTCGCCTTCGATGCAATACATGAACTGGTTCGAAGCGTGGGTATGCTGGACCGGTATGCCCGAACCCTGTGCGAATTCGATCAGCGCGATGCTCGCCCCCGTTTCCGGATGAATCCACAAGAAATACTGCCGTAGCGCCAGGTCGGGAAAGTCGATCCATCCATTCGGGTCGAGATCGTTCATGCTGACGTGAACTTCGCCCATCGGTGTCTTGATGTGGATCTTCTTCCTGTTGTCCATGCCTTGTCTCCTGGTTGGTCGCGCTCAAAGGTGACCCTACCCCCGAATCAGTACCACTCAAAGGTTGGAATTTCCGGCTGTGTGATTGCCTTGCAGGCTAGTTTTAAGCCCAGCCTACAAGGAGGCAGATTCTGCTGGTGTGTGCCAGTCTAGCGCACTATGAGGACGTATCTCGTTATAGTCCTTCCGCCATGCCTCGATCTTGGCTTTTGCATCGTCCAGACTCAGGAACCAATGTTGGTTTAGACATTCCTGGCGCAGCCTCCCGTTGAAACTTTCGACCATGGCGTTGTCGGTGGGCTTTCCAGGCCGGCTCAGATCCATTTTGATGCCTTGTTCATATACCCACTTGTCCATCACCTTGCCAACGAATTCGCTGCCGTTGTCAGTCTTGATGATTGCGAGCGTCCTCCTTGTGTGTGCGATTCACCGGCCGAGTTCGAGCGCTTCCATTAGTGCCGAGAACGAGAAGTGGGGAAAAGTGATCGGTGCAGCAGGAATCTCGCCGCGATAACCGTGTGGATTTCATCGAGCTCGACGTGCAGCGGCCAAGACGAGATGTACGGGTGCTTGAACACGCCCCTGGCCGACTCGGTGCGGAGCGCCAGACGCTCCTCGACTCTAGAGGATGCATTTGTTCAATGGACCGAACGCACGTCACCTCGATGACTTGGATTTGGGCTAGTATCGTCCAAGCAATCGGCACCTATGGATCGCTACACGAAGAGGAGTCTCACAATGATCACAGAATCCCGAACCGAACGATCGCTGGCCCGTTTCAATGAGCTTGTGCCTTTTCAGACGCAACACGCTCAAAATGGCATCCCACAAGAAGTGACGGAGTATGTTGCCGCTAATAGGGTGTTCCCCGTTGTCTGTCCACCCGGCCTAATTGGTCGGAACGCACTCGCGCCTTTGCGTGGCCTGCCCGGTCTGACCATCAGCATCGCTCAGTGCGACCCCGGCCGAGGCCCTGTGGCACACAATCACACCGGCACTTTGGAGACGTTTTTCTGCCTGGACGGCCGGTTTGATGTGATGTGGGGCAATAAGCTTGAACAAAAGCTGACCTTGGAACCTGGCGACCTTTGCTCATTTCCACCGGGCGTTTACCGCACCTTCCGGAACTTGACCGATAAGGACGCTCGGATTTTTGCCATGATTCAAGGCGACAATAAGATGACTGATTCAATTCAGTTTCCTCGGGCGGTGGGCGAGGAGATTCGCCAGAAGTACGGCGAGAACGTGATGGCCCTGCTAGCAGGTATCAAGATGAATTTTCAGGGCGGGGACTTCAACGAGGTCACCTCTGCTGAGATGGCGCAGCGCATGTGCCGCCTGAGTCAATCAAAGGCGCAGCCGGTCGACGGCGCGACCATCTACCCCATGATGTCGCCGGACGTCGGCCGCGCGCCCGTCAAGGCGTGGCCCGGCCTGAGCGTCGCGCTGGTGCAGGCGGCGGCCGGAGGCGCCTCAACCGATACAGTACCTGAAGAGCACATCCAGTGGATAGTGAACGTGGCTGACAATCCGTGCGAAGTCGTCTATGGTGAAGAGCAGGTACGACTTGGTCGCTTCGACATTGTTCGCATAGACCCGGGCATTACACGGACGATTCGCCCCGCGGATGCGCAGCCGATACGCGTGCTGCTCGCGACCCAGGGTAAGGAAACAATAAGCTTCGACGAAATTCTCCAATAAACAAGCTCACTCTGATTCGACTTACGAGGCAATCAGGGTGCGGCGCTCGGTGCAACTTGTTCGAGAACAGTCTAAAAGGCGATTCCATGAGACAAGCGATTCTGAAAATCCTCTCGGCTTCATTATTCTGCCTCGCAGGGGGCGCCTCCATTGCTTCGGACTATCCACAAAAACCGATCCGCCTGGTTGTTCCTGCGGCACCGGGTGGGATTACTGACATTGTTGCTCGTCTCGTTGCGGCCAAACTCTCAATTGAGTTTGGGCAATCGGTTTTCGTCGAGAACAAGGCTGGGGGCGGCGGCCGAATTGCGCCCGCGGAAATTGCTCGCGCTCAGTCTGACGGTTACACACTGCTTTATGCGAATGCGGTAGGCAATGCATTGCTACCTGCAGTTGTTAAATCGATAACGTACGATCCAATAAAAGACTTCACGCCGGTAGCGCTGCTCTTTGGATATGCGACAACCATCGTATGTCATCCGTCTTTTCCGGCTAACAGCATTCAAGAACTTGTCGAATATGCGCGGAAGAATCCTAACAAGGTGACGGTGGCATCTGGAGGGCAGGGTAGCGGGAATCACTTTTCCATGGAGCTGCTGGACAGCATGGCCAAAGTAAAGATGCTGCATGTTCCCTATAAGGGTAGCGGACCTGCGTTGCAGGACGTTATGGCGGGGGTCGTTGCCTGTACGCACGATGGCGCGGCGAAGGGGGCCGTGGAGGCTGGCCGTGTCAAGGCTCTCGCAACGACTGGCCTGACGCGCGACCCGCGCTTTCCCTCGGTTCCGACTTTGGACGAAGCCGGATTCAAAGGATACGACATGACGTGGTGGCAAGGTGTTGTGGCGCCCGTCGGCCTCCCCGGCCCCGTGCTCGATCGCTTGCAAAAAGCGTTGCGCAAAGTTAGTGAAGATCCCGACATACGTGCCAAAGCATATCAGGCTGGAGTCAATCCACTTTGGGGGGACTCAATCGAGTTCCAAAGAGTGATTGCCAGAGATATGTCCAAATTTAAATCTATAGCCGTGAATTCGGGCATCATGTTGGATTAGTAGAACCCCAGCACTACGGCCGAACGATGCAGATTGCTCAATGGGCGGCTTGCAGGGAGACCGGCTGAAGCGGCCAACTGTACCGCGCGAGGCCAGTGGCCAGGGACGTGTCGCCTTCACCGCCTGCTGATTCACAGGAACCCTTGCCACCATGACGCTCGAACGCCTCCGCACCGCCTGGCCTGCCTCCTCCGTGCAGGTGGACGGGCAGCAAATAGAAATCGTCCGAACTTCCGGCGCGGGTCACCCGGTGGTCTTCCTTCCCGGCGCGCATGGCACTGCAGAATCCTTCTATTCGCAGGGTAATCCCCCCATTTTTAGGGGTAATTTCAAGTAGCGCTCAGAAGCGACCATGGAGTCCCGACAATCGATCGCCGCCTTAGGGCACCCCAATACCCACCCACGGACTCCTCCAATTCCGGCCCTCAGAATGCAAAAAGCCCAACCGTGATGGCTGGGCTAAGTGCAAGAATCACAACAACAATTCGGTGGCTCCCCGACCTGGGCTCGAACCAGGGACCTGCGGATTAACAGTGCGGGTGCGTTGCCACGGATAAGAGACGAAAATAAGCCGGCACTCGTGCCGGCTTATTACCCAGAATTTACCCAAGTTGCCGGGATTTTGATCTGGATCTTAACTAACTCATTGATATTTATGGCGTCCCCACGGGGATTCGAACCCCGGTACTCACCGTGAAAGGGTGATGTCCTAGGCCTCTAGACGATGGGGACCCGGACTAACCGTTACGTACTTCAAATACGGCAAAACTGCTGAAAAACTTGGTGGAGGTAAGCGGGATCGAACCGCTGACCTCTTGCATGCCATGCAAGCGCTCTCCCAGCTGAGCTATACCCCCCGAAAAGTCCAAAATTATATCGTGTTTCGGGGGCGCACGCAATCACAAGGTGCGTTTTGGCGCCGGTCAGGCGGCGCTTGCCAGTGCCTTCAACACCCGTTCGCGGCCGAACAGTTCGAGCACGGCGTCGAGCGAGGGGGTTTGCGGCTGGCCGGTGAGCAGCACGCGCACCGCGGTGGCCAGTTGCGGCATCTTGAGCTTGTGCTCGGCCAGGGTTTCCTTGAGCACCGCGGCGATCGCGGCTTTGTCCCAGGCGCAGTCCTTGAGGTGCGCGGCCAGGCTGGCCAGGGCCGGGCGCACGCCGTCGGTGACGTGCTGGGCCAGGAGGGCCGCATCGGGCGTGGCGTGGCGATAGAACAGCGTGGCCGATTCGGCCAGGTGGGCCACGGTGTCGCTGCGGTCCTTCACCAATGCCACAACCTGCGCCAGGTCGGGCATGTTTTCACCAATGGCATGGCTGAGAGCGGCTTCCACCATCGGTTTGGCCAGGGTGGCGAGGCGCGCGTTGTCAGCTTCCTTGATGTATTCGCGATTGAGCCAGAGCAGTTTGGCGCCGTCAAACTGTGCGGCCGATTTGCTTACGTGGGCGAGGTCAAACCATTCGATGAATTTGTCGCGCGGGAACTTCTCCGCGTCGCCGTGGCTCCAGCCGAGGCGCGCCAGGTAGTTGAACAGCGCCTCGGGCAGGTAGCCGTCGGCCGGGTATTGCATGGTGCTGACGGCGCCGTGGCGCTTGGAGAGTTTCTCGCCGTCGGGCCCGAGGATGGTCGGCAGGTGGGCAAACTCGGGCACTGCGGCGCCCAGGGCCTTGTAGATGTTGATCTGGCGCGGCGTGTTGTTGACGTGGTCGTCGCCGCGCACCACGTGGGTAATGGCCATGTCGAGGTCGTCGATCACCACTGCGAAGTTGTAGGTGGGCACCATGTCGGCGCGGGCGATCACCAGGTCGTCGAGCTCGGCGTTGGCAATGCGGATCTCGCCCTTGACCAGGTCGTGCCACATGACTTCGCCGTCGTCCGGGTTGCGAAAACGCACCACCGGCTTGACGCCGGGCGGGGGCGTCTTGTCCTTGGCGTGCTCGGGGCGCCAGCGGCCGTCGTAGCGGGGTTTTTCGCCGGCGGCGCGCTGCTGCTCGCGCAGGGTGTCGATCTCCTCGCGCGAGGCGTAGCACAGGTAGGCGCGGCCGTCGGCGAGCATCGCGTCGAGCACTTCGCGGTAGCGCGCCAGGCGCTGCGTCTGGCGGATCGGCCCTTCGTCGTAATCCAGGCCCAGCCAGTCCATGCTCTGCAAGATCACCTGCACGGCTTCTTCGGTGGAGCGCTCAAGGTCGGTGTCTTCGATGCGCAGCACAAACTTGCCGCCGTGGTGGCGCGCATAGGCCCAGGAAAACAGGGCCGCACGGGCGTTGCCCAGGTGCAAAAAGCCGGTGGGGCTGGGGGCGAAGCGGGTGCGGACGGTTGACATGGTCAGGTAGGGTGGGGTGCGAAGCGGAAGCAGGAATGGAAAAAGCCCACCTGCGGCGGGCTTTGTGTTTGGTGGGTGGTGCCGGGATCGAACCAGTCATCAAAAACAGTGGAGAGCCTTGTGCCGCAACGGTTTAAGGAGTTTCTCCAGTTTGCGTGGTTGCGAGAACCTGGTAACTTGAAGTGTAGCATTTTGCCAACTGGATTTCCAAGTGCAGCGGCGGCGAAGCTCGCCGCACCGGCGAGCCGCTTATGCATCGCGACGACCGAGGTGCTGCTTGTCTCAGGCTAGCCGTTTCCGGGAAAGACGACCGAGACACTCAACCCGTGAAGTGAGGGGGACTGCCCCAGCACGACGGTGGCCTTGTGCAATGAAGCAATATCTTTGACGATGGCCAGTCCAAGCCCCGAACCCTGACCGACGGCACCTGATCCACGATAGAAGCGTGTGAATACCTTCTCATGTTCGTCTGCCGCTATTCCCGGGCCCGAATCTTCAATCAGGAAGCATGGCGCAGGTTCCCGCCGCACGGACACGACGATCCGACCTGAATCAGGGGTGTGACGGATTGCGTTGTCCAAAAGATTGGAAACCGTTTGCTCCAGCAAGATCCGATTGCCGACGATCGGCACGGATTCGTCGCCGGCGATCAATTCAATCTCAATTCCCTTGGCATGCGCGGAGGGTATCCAGCCCAGGCCTACCTGTTGCGTGAGCTTTAGCAGGTCGACGTCCTCGAATTCATGGGAAAGCTGCGCCTTCGGATCCGTCGATGCAAGAATCAGCAATTGCTTCACCAGTTGGGTGGCACGCTCCGCGGCGGTTCTCGCCAGCGCCATTGCTCGATTCGCTTCGTCGACCGACTTCGCTTCAAGGGCGCGCTCGGTCTGCAGTTTGATGCCTGCAAGCGGGGTCCTGAGCTCGTGTGCCGCATCCGAGACGAATTGCTTCTGGAGGCTGACCATGTCCTCCAGATTCTTGTTCAAGACTTTCAGGCGCGCCTCGGATTCCCGGAGAGCCGCTTCGCTTTGTGTTGCAGACAACGCCGCGTCTCGTGCGGCGATCGCAAATTTCCCTCCCAGAAATGCAAAGATCGCTGAAAGAGCGCCCAGCAGGGCGATGCTGACAGTGACCAATACAGTTAAGCCCCTCCGGTACCGGTCGTCTTCCAGGAAGATATCGGACTGCTGGCCGGAAATGATCGACTGCCGATTGTCCATTACGTCAAGAAAATAGCCAAACCTCTGGTCTGCGGCGGCCATCCGCGCATCGGCGCTGCTTTTCATCCCGCGTGAGAGGGACTGAAACACCGATTCTGCATCCTCGCTCATCTCCTTGAGATGCTTTTCGGCATGGTCTACATTCTTGCCCAGCATTTCGCGTACCGATAAGACTGTCAGATTCCGCAGTGCCTGCCTCTCGGTCGCAAGAAGTATGGCAACTTCGCCCGCTGCTTTCTGAAAGTGCCGCCTCTCGTTCTCGATTTCGAGCGAACTGAAAACATTGTTGATGGGCGCATTGGCCCTCCGAATGCTCTTGGTGAGATGGAGCGTTCTTTCACTCGCAGCACTCCAAATCGAATTCGACGTCGCGATCGTTTCGTACTCTTCGTCCAGCAGGACACTGACGCGCCAAACCAGCATGACGCCGATCAGGTTCAGTACGAATAGCGCACCGTATATCCACACGCTTCGAACTTCCAGGCCTGCAGAAACGAGTCTTTCGGCAGGCGCGCTCTCAGAACCGCGCGTCATGAGTCCCGGCTCCGATCCAGGCCCGGCCTCACTGACGTGAAGCGGCGATAGCGGCATCGGCAATGCAGCGGGCGGGGCATGCCGGGGTTGCGCCCGCGGTCAATCGGATGCGGCAAAAGCATCGCTCAGATCATGCCGGGGGTTCGCGGAGACGCGTTCGACCGGAGCAGGTAGCCAAAACCGCGCACGGTCCTGATGCAATCGCCGGCTGCCGCAATCTTCTTGCGCAACCTGGATACATTGACGGCCAGCATGTTGTCGGTCAAATCCTCGTGCCCAAGGGATAACGTTTGGGCCATTGCGTCTCTGGACACGACGCTGTCTGGGTGTGTCATCAACACCTCGAGAATGTCGTACTCGCGCGGAGTCAGATCAACCGGCACGCCATCGACGCTCACCTTTTGAGTCTGCGGATCGAGTTCAAGGGGCCCGATCTTCAGGGCATCCTGTCGCGGCCGGGACATGCCCCGGAGCAGCGCGCTTGAGCGAGCCAGAAATTCCTTCAGATCAAAAGGCTTGATCAGGTAATCGTTCGCGCCGGCCTCGAGCCCCCTTATGCGCTCGTCAATCTCGATTCGAGCCGAAACAACGAATACCGGCAAGGTCATCCCTTCCCGACGGATGCGCCTGAGCAGTTCAAGCCCGTCCATTCGCGGAATACCGAGGTCGAGAACCAGCAGGTCGTAAGGCTCGGTCCCCAGTTGCGCATAGGCGTGCGGCCCGTCCCCCGACCAGTGAACCGCATGCCCGGCAGACCGAAGCACGGCGCAGATGCCGTCTGCGAGTACCGAGTCATCCTCAACAACCAGTATGCGAGGCTGGATTCCAGGACTCCTGACGGTTTGTAAGGAAGCCAGCGAATTGAAATGGGCCGTCACAGTTTCACCAGGCGTTGGATTTTATGGTCAAGCGGTGGATTCTATGAGTTTTCTTATGGAAACGCACTTCGCTTGCGCGCCTGGTTACACAACGTTACGTCGTGACGACACAAGCTGACGGTTTCAGAACATTACATATACGACTCTATAAGTCGATATTTATGACAATTCTGTCATTAGCATTCATGCAAGAAATGTTTTAGTCATAGAGGAGCCAGGCCATGAAACCCTTACCTATTCACCAACTCGCACAGGACGCTGGACGGCTGCTGGCCGCGCTTGCGCTTTTCGCGACAGCAACCCCAGCCGCGTCAGCGGGCGTCGCAACCGCTGCCCCGATCTCTGGGGAAATTCAGCACCTGTCGCTGACCACCCCCGGTGATTACTGGTCGGGCGGCACCATCGTTGTCGGCAACCAGTCGATCATCATTCCGCGCAACCTGCTGGCGGATCTGCCGGCGAACCGGCTGACGTTGTGGCAACTGGTGGATCAGGCACCCGCCGCCTGCAAGGCGCTGGGGCAAACTGGTCTGGCCAAGTCGGATACCTGCAACACCAGCGGCAAGGGCGGTTTTGCCTTCGTCGCCGCCAACCGCACGCGTAACGGCAACGTCATCGCCGGCGACCTGTTTCTGGAAAAGGGCCGCGAGAGTGTCTCGGGCGTGGTGACCTATATCAACTATAACGACGGTTATCTGCGCATCAACGGCACACCGGTCATTCCGGCGACCTCGACGGTGGATCCGGGCACCGGCCTCTTGGCGCGGATGAACGACCCGAGCTCGCGCCACACGATACAGCAAGGGCTCGGCTGCTTGACCGGATCCGAAAACTGCAGCCCCGATGCGCGCTTCGGCAACGATGCCGACAACTACACCAATACCGCGGTGACCGGCTATCCGATGTGCATCCCCAGCCGCGTCTTGCGGAATTGGAAAGGCCTCCCGGCGCAGGGTACGGGTGTTGATGTCTCTCCTCTAGTTGCGGGTGGCCCCGTGCGCTCCAATACCGGGATTCCGGGCAACGGCGACGACTTGTGTCCGCAAATCAATCGCCCTACGAATCCTAACCAACCGGTGGGCGACTCGCGGCGCATGGCGCCGATCAAGGTCGGCGACCACATCAAGCTGGAAGGTCATTACGAAGTCGTCAACGGCGTGCGTTTTCTGTCTTTCCACACCTCGACCACTTCGGTGGCGATTGCCACCAGCCCCTCGCTGACCCAGCCCGATTACCTGGCGCCGGATGAGATCGAACTCGATGCGCCGGGCTTCAACAACCTGCGCATTCGCGGCCTGTTCATCGGCTACTCGACGCTGCCGCCCGATGTGCTGTTCTGGACCGTGCACTATGACCCGTTGGAAAACCTGCCCCACGAAAAACCCCTGGGTACCACCAAGGGCTGTGATCTGGTGACCAAACTCGGCAACGATTGCGGCATCGCCAACGGTCTTGTGGCCGGCGTCGGCAACAATATCTGGAAGCTGCGCTACAACCTCGACTTCCTCGAAGGTGCGCGCGAAAGGGAGAACCCCTGCATCCACCTGCGTGCCGATGCCCGCCTGGGCAACGGCTTCTGCCCGACTAACCAGAGCGCGCGGGCGGTGTCGCTGAACGACATCTTCGGCGTGCTGAGCCCGCTGCCGCGCGAAATCATCATGCGTACCGGGCATCTGTTGGCGGCGCGTGCCGCCGGCTACGAGCCGGTGACCGTCGACATCCGCGGCAACAAGGCGACCAACGGCGAATACCTGTTCCCGATTGCCAACGGCATTCTCGGCATGGGTGGCCTCGGTGGCATCGGTATGCCGGAAATGGTCGAAGTCGACCTGACCAAGACCGCGTTGCCGTTTTTCTTCACCTCGATGCCGTGGACCCTGGACCGGCGTCTGAGCCCCGGTGGTTGCAAGGACGGTTGTGAGACCACACCGCAGCCGCTCGACCCTTATCCTTTCGAAGGCCTCGATCCGCGCACCCAGGCGCGCAATATTCCGGTCGGCACTTACAACGATCCGAAATTCACGGCGGCGCCGCTGAGCGATGTGCGCAACCGCATCCTGTCCCACATGACCCGCATCGGTACGGCCGAGCCGGCGGTGTATGACTTCAACGGCGATGCCAGCGTGCTGGCGTGGCCGCCGGCCGATCCGGATGTGCTGCCGATCCGTGTGACGCCGCAGATCGCCTACTGTGCAAAAGGCGTAACTACCGGCGCCACGACCAGCAATACCAGCTGCATGCAGCCGGTGTCGCCGCCGGTGTGCACGCCGCCGCTGGTGCTGCAGAACGGTTCCTGCGTGCAGGCGCTGATTGCGGTTGCTGCCGAACCGCCGCCGGCACCGCCAACCTTTACCACGGCGGTGACCCCGCCTGGCACGACACCTGTGACGCCACCTGTGACGCCGCCGGCCGTTGATACCGTGACCATCGCGCGTGTGGTGTGGGTGCCGATCGGTGGTCTGCGCGGCCTGCGCGTCATCGCCAAATCCTCGCAGCCGGCCGGCCCGGTCCCGAATCTGTTTGTCACCGCGTTTGACGGCACCAACGTGCTGTTGCCGCAGACCGCGATGATCCGTTCGGAGACACCGATCGCCACCGATGTCGGTGCAGTGCAGTGCTCGGCCACCGATCCTTGCTGGCAACTGCCGCTGACCCGGCTGCCGCGTGACGTCAAACCGAGCGCGGTGGTGGTGCAGTCGAGCAAGGGTGGCACGGCGACGCAGTTGCCCACCAACAATCAATCGTTCTGATCGGGGAATGCCATGAACCATTCATACAGCGCTGCCCTGAACTTTAATTCCGAGCAAGGAAACCCCATGTTTTCCAAACCAGTCCCATTCATGCGCTTTGTGCGCAGCACCGCGGCAGCCCTCAGCCTGATGATCGCGTCAGGCTTGACCCTGGCGCCGATGGGGGCACAGGCCGCAACAGCGGTGGCGATCAGTGGCGAGATTTCGCGCATCACGTTGACGACGCCGGGGGATTACTGGTCCGCCGGTACGCTGGTGATCAGCGGGCAGTACGTGACCATCCCGCGCAACCTGCTGATCGATCTGCCGGCCAACCGGCTGACCCTGTGGCAGTTGTTCGACCAGGCATCGGTAGCTTGCAAGGCGCTCGGCGAGACCGGGCTGACCAGCACCGACCGCTGCAACTCCACGGGCACCGGCGCCTACGCCAGCATTTCTGCCAACCGTACCAACGGCGGCAACATCATTGCCGGCGACATGCTGATCGACAAGGGGCAGGAAGTGGT
>CANJDH010000073.1 GCA_947473125.1 Burkholderiales bacterium | reverse complement strand
GTTCATGCCATACCCCCGGTCCGTTAACCCCGGAAGCATCGCAAATCCATCTGGAAAAATTCAAATCGTGGACACCTCTAAATCCTTCGAAACCCGCTCCTGTATTGGCTCTCAGGCCGATACACCCTGATTTAACCGGACACTACTGGGATGGACTCTCGAATTTTGTGTTGCTCGAACCGTGGGATTTTAGTCTGTCCCGCACCGACCGCGCGACCCGCCGGATCGCTTGCCGGCAATCCCGCCAGTCGGGCAAGACGCCTTGGCGCAGGGCTATAATTTCGGCTCCTGCCTGCCGCGCGCGCATCCGGCGCTTTCCGTGTTGTCCAACCCCCCTTATCGCTTGCTCGTCACCGGTGCCACCGGCTTTCTCGGCGGCGCAATCACTGCCGAACTGGTCGTCTCGCCGCACTGGACGAGTACACACTTTCTGGTGCGTGCCGACGACCGCCGGCAGGGCGTGGAGCGGATTCGCGCCGCGCTGATCCGCTTTGAGGTCGACGCATCCGACTTGGCGCGCGTCACCGAAGACCAGATCATTCTCGGCGATTTTCGCGATGTCGACGCACTGTTCGCCGACCCCGCAAACCTCGCGCAACTCAAAGCCATCACGCATGTGATCAACGGCGCGGCCATCGCAACATTTTCGAACCATCCGCAACTGTGGCCGATCAATGTCGAAGGCACCTTCAACTTTGCCAGGAAGCTGTCGGAAACCGCCCGGCTGCAGCGCTTTGTCCATATCGGCACGGCGATGTGCGTGGGCCCGGATGCGCCCGTCCCGGTGCCTGAAGACTACACACCGCCTGCAACGATCCGCCATCTGGTGCCGTATACCGAAACCAAGGTTGTCATCGAGGAACGCTTCAAGCGTGAACTGCCGAATCTGCCATTGGTGCAGGCGCGCCCCACCATCGTGGTCGGGCACAGCCGTTTGGGAACACGCCCCTCGACCAGCATCTACTGGGTGTTTCGTACCGCCCAACTGCTTGAGAAATTCACCTGCGCGCTGACCGACCGGATCGATGTCGTACCGGTCGATTGGACCGCGCGCACGCTGATCGCGCTGGCGCTCAAACCGACACTCAAGCACCACTTCTACCATTTGTCGGCCGGACTACAAGCCGCCTCCACGTTTGCCGAGCTTGATGTGGCGATGGCCAGGGGCCGCGGCGTCGCGCCCCTGGGGGCGAAATACCGGCAGGCCACTTACGAGGAGCTCGCTGCCATGCGCGGCGAGTACCAGGCACGGCTCGGCCCCTGCAACCCGCGCATCATGCAGCGCGCCATCAAGCTCTATGGCGTATTTGCCGCGCTCAACATCACGTTTCGCAACGATCACCTGATCGACGAAGGCATTGCGCCGCCCCCGCCGTTCGCGCAGTACGCCGACGTGTGTGCTGCCACCGCGGAAGCGTCGACCATCGCCGAGCAAATGGTGGCAGACTTCAAGTAACAGCCCGAAGGCGGGCGCACAAGGCGCGTGGCCGGCCCGATCACATCCATTGCGCAGGTTCGATTGCAGCATTGTCATCCGATAGGCGTTATCGTGGCGAACTTCCCAGGGGCACGACAGATCACTACGCATCGGCAAACACTAAGACGCCGCGCCTTTATCGCGGCCTTGTCGGCCGTCGCCGCTGGATGTGCTGCGCCGCGCGCCCAGCCCCGCGGGCGGGTGCTGGTGGTGGGCGCGGGCTTTGCCGGGCTGTCTGCGGCACGCGCATTGCGCCAGACCGGTTGGCAGGTCACGATCCTCGAAGCGCGCGATCGCGTCGGGGGTCGCGTATTGACCGACCGCAGCGTTCCTGGGCAGGTGTTTGACCTGGGGCCGTCCTGGTTGCATGAAGGCCCACTGAACCCGCTCAAGGCGCTCGCGGCCGGTTCCGGCATCGCCACCCGGGTCACCGATTACACGAACATCCGCTTTGCGGTGCAGCGCGGGGCAACGCGGGAGATCTTCCCGCGCAGCGAGATACTCAAGTTCGCCCAATTGTTTACCGGCGTCGTCGAGTCGGCTTCGCTATGGGCTGCGCTCGATGATCTCGCTGCAAGCGCCAAATCATCGAACGCAGTCGGCGTGTCGGTCGCAGATGTCTTCAACGCGGCGGTACGCAGCATCGAAGCCCAATCCGGGCCGGTGGATCCGGGCCTGCTCGCGCTGCAACGCTGGGTTCTGGAGTCAAACCTTGCCGCTCCCCTGGAAGAGGTCGGGTTTGCCGCCCTGCTCGATGAGTCCGATACCGGGTCCGAACGAAGTCCCTGGCCACTTGACGACCGGTACGTGCTCGGTGGCATGGATCAGCTGACGCGCCTGCTCGCCCTGGATCTCGACATTCGGCTCGGTGACCCGGTGCGGCGCATCGACTGGAGCCCCGGACGGGTCCGGATTGACACCACCGCACACAGCTTCGACGCCGACGCTGCAGTGATTACCATCCCGGTCGGCCTGCTCGCCAGGGACAGCATTGAATTTGCGCCGCCCTTGCCGGCAGCCAAAAAGGAGGCTGCGCGGCGCCTGCCGATGGGCTTGCTGAACAAGGCATTTGTACAGTTTCCCTATCCGTTCTGGGAAACCGGGGTCGACTTCCTGACCTTCCACGCCGATCCGCCTCCCCTGTTCTACGCTTGGCTAAACCTGTTTCGCTATTCGGGCCAGTCCGCCTTGATCGGCTTCACTTCCGGATCCATGGCACGCCAGATCGAAAAAATGAGCGATGCCGACGTGCGCGGCCGTATTTTCAGCCGTCTGCGTACGGCGCGTGGTGCCGAAATTCCCGAGCCGGTGGTCCTGCGCGTATCGCGCTGGGCATCTGATCCATGGGCAGGCGGCTCCTATTCCTTCCTCGGTCTGGGGGCCACCCCCGAGGACCGCGTCACGCTGGGTGAACCGGTTGCACGCACACTGTTCTTTGCCGGCGAGGCCACCCATCGCGACGACCCGGCCAGCGTCCACGGCGCGTGGTGGTCGGGACTACGCGCCGCACAGGAAATCCTGGGCGCGGCTTGAAGCTAGCCCGTGTCGGAGCGGCACCGCAGTGCCAGCTGACAGGGCTCAAATCGGGCGATTTTCGTCCTTCTGTGCCGGTCGCCGCTGGGGTGCCAGAAAAATCGCCGTCACGACTGGCCACAACGCCACTGACACAACACTCGAACTGAAATACATCCAGCCCGGGAACACGCCGCCGGCCAGAATGCGAATCCCCAGAATCACCGCCTGCGCTGCCAGCATGAGCGGCAACACATGGGCGATCTGCCCGGATAAACCGAACCAGCGTACGCGCCGGTGCAGGGTGATCGCAAAATAGGACAACGTCGCGTAAGCCAACGCATGCTCGCCGAGCAGGCTCGCGTGATTCACGTCCACCACCAGGCCCAGGATCCAGGCAATGGTCAAACCGACACGGCGTGGTTGGTGGATGCTCCAGAACACCAGGGTCAATGCGACCCAGTCCGGCACCGCAAGCATCCACGCAGCGCGCGCCGAATCCGCCGGCTGCGGCAACAGGTTCAGCATCAGCGCGACGACAAGCGTGAACGCGATGAACCACGGGTTCACCGGCAACAGGATGTATTGTCGTGGTGCGCTTGGGGCGGGCATGGCTATCTGGCCTTGGCCTTGCTCGATGCATCCGGCCCGGAGGTGCCTTCGGCGCGCGGCTTCTTGCGTTTGCCCTTCACGCTCTTTTCCTCTCCGTCGCCCTGCGGCGGCGGCGCCGGCAGGGCAATTTCCGTGGTCAGCACCAGGACCTGACCAAACCGATCAACGCCGGCAGCAGGCGAACAGACGATCTTGGCGAATGCATAACCCGCCTCGCGCTCGATTTTTACCACCGTGGCCACCGGAAGGCCCGGCAGGTAGGTGCCGTCAATCCCCGACGTCACAAGCACATCCCCTTCGCGCACATCGGCATTGGCGGCAAGAAAGCGCAGTTCCATCGCGCGCGCTTCGCGCGGTTCCGATGCCGAACCAGTCGATCCGCCGTACGCAACCGCCCTCAGGCCGTTGCGTACCACCTGTACCGGAATCGCCTGGTTCTTGTCGGTCAATAACGACACCTCCGAAATGAACGGATAGGCGCGCGTCACCTGACCGATCACCCCTGCGGCATCCATCACGACCATGCCGCCCTTGACCCCGTGTGAAACGCCCTTGTCAATGATGACCTTGCGCGTAAACGGGTCGCGCGCGTCGTACAGAAGTTCGGCGGCAACGGCCTGCACCGGCAGGCGTTCGCGCATCGCCAGGAGCCCGCGCAGGTTGACGTTTTCGGCCTCCAGGTGTGCGGTGCGCAAATTGGTCTTTGCCGCATCGAGCTGCGCTATCCGGAGCCGGGCATTTTCGTCGATCAGGATACGTTGGTCGACGGCATAGCGCGTTGCGTGCGACGCTGCGTCCCCCGGTGCGTGCGCGGCACGCTGTAACGGATACAACACGGTTGCCAGCGCAAAGCGGCCGCGCTCAAGCAGCCGAAAACGCGCGTCCAGCACCAGCAGGAGTATCGAGAGGGTGGCAAACGCCGCCAACCGCGCCAGAGCCGACGGGCCCTGACGGAAGAACGGCGGCGGGTGGTATTCCATGAAAGCTTTCGATGGCGCGAGGGTGTCGAGCTTCGATTATCACCGCTCCGCGTCAACCATTCGCCAACCGGACGCCAGGGTCAGTCGTCGGTGAAGATCGCGCCCAATTTTTCCATGCGCTCGAGCGCGATGCCGGAGCCGCGCACCACGCAGGTCAGCGGATCTTCGGCGACGATTACCGGCAGTCCGGTTTCTTCCATCAGAAGGCGATCCAGATCGCGCAACAAAGCGCCGCCCCCGGTCAGCACCATGCCTTTTTCGGCGATGTCGGCGCCCAGTTCCGGCGGGGTTTGCTCCAGTGCGGATTTGACAGCCGATACGATCGAATTGAGCGGATCGGTCAATGCCTCGAGAATTTCGTTCGAGGAAATCGTGAACGAGCGCGGAATCCCCTCAGCCAGGTTGCGGCCCTTAACTTCCATTTCCTTGACTTCCGAACCGGGGAAAGCCGAGCCGATCTGCTTCTTGATGCTCTCGGCGGTGGTCTCGCCGATCAGCATGCCGTAGTTGCGGCGAATGTAGTTGATGATGGCTTCGTCGAACTTGTCGCCGCCGACGCGCACACTGCCTGCATACACCATGCCGCCGAGCGAAATCACGCCCACTTCGGTGGTGCCGCCGCCGATGTCGACAACCATCGAGCCGGTGGCGTCCGAGACCGGCAGTTCCGCACCAATTGCGGCCGCCATCGGTTCTTCGATCAGGTACACCTTCGAGGCGCCGGCGCCCAGGGCCGACTCGCGAATCGCGCGGCGCTCAACCTGGGTGGAGCCGCACGGCACGCAAATGATGATGCGCGGCGAGGGTGAGAAGAGGCGCGACTCGTGCACCTTCTTGATGAACTGCTTGAGCATTTGCTCGGTAACGGTGAAGTCGGCGATCACGCCGTCCTTCATGGGTCGGATCGCGGTGATGTTGCCAGGCGTCTTGCCAAGCATCATCTTGGCTTCGCGGCCGACTGCCTGAATGGTTTTCTTGCCGTTGGGTCCGCCTTCCTGGCGGATCGCAACCACCGACGGCTCGTCGAGCACGATGCCCTTGCCGCGCACATAGATCAGCGTGTTGGCAGTGCCAAGGTCGATCGCGAGGTCGTTGGAGAAATACTTGGTAAAAAGTCCGAACATGGTGAATCCACTTGAGGCGGCGCCAGTCGCCAGGCACCACCGATTGCTTAAATGTTAATCGGCAATTCTACCTTATAATTCAACGTGTTCCGAATACTTCCACGACTCTGCTTCCAATACGCGGCGTCTCGCGCCCCGCGTGGGCGCGCGTAAGCACCAACCCACTTTCATGGCCCTTGCCCTCGACGACATCAAGCGCATTGCGCATCTGGCCCGGATCGACATATCCGATGCCGATGCGCAAGCCACCCTGAGCTCGCTCAGCGCGGTGTTCGGATTGATAGAAGAAATGCAGGCGGTCACTACCGATGGTATCGAGCCGATGTCGCACGGGATTGATGTGACGCAGAGGCTGAGGTCCGACGTCGTCACCGAAACCGATCATCGCGCCGACAATCAGGCGCCGGCGGGCAATCGAGTGGAAAACGGCCTGTACCTCGTGCCCAAGGTAATCGAATAGACCGGTGAGCCGCAAAGCCGCTCCTGGAGCGACTCTCCGAGCCTCTTTAATTTTTCCGCACTAATCCGCCGTCGGCTCCGTCCCTCATGATCCACGCCTCACTCAAACAATTGTCGAT
The DNA here is from genome assembly GCA_947473125.1 of Burkholderiales bacterium. Classification (GTDB taxonomy): domain Bacteria; phylum Pseudomonadota; class Gammaproteobacteria; order Burkholderiales; family JAEUOS01; genus CANJDH01. Next base: position 17,120 of record CANJDH010000073.1, on the reverse strand, counting down.
CGCGCTCGCGGCACGAAGCGTATCGAGCGTCGAGCTCACCACCCAGTTCCTCGACCGCATCGATGCACTGAACCCGGCCCTCAATGCCTTCATCACGGTCGATCGCGCGGCGGCTCTCGCACAGGCCGCTGCCGCCGACGCACGCCTTGCGCAAGGCGACGCATCTCCCCTCACCGGCATTCCCCTCGCGCACAAGGACATCTTCGTCACACGCGGCCTGCGCACCACCTGCGCTTCGCACATGCTCGAACATTACGTCAGCCCGTTCGATGCGCACGTCGTCGAACAATTCAAGGCGGCCGGCGCCGTGACGCTCGGCAAGACCAACATGGACGAATTTGCGATGGGGTCGTCCAACGAAACCTCGTTCTTCGGCAGCGTCAAGAATCCCTGGGATACGAGAGCAGTGCCCGGCGGCTCCTCGGGCGGTTCGGCCGCCGCAGTCGCGGCGCGCCTGGCACCGATGGCCACCGGCACCGACACCGGGGGCTCGATCCGGCAGCCCGCAGCGCTGTGCGGCATTTCAGGGTTGAAACCGACCTACGGCGTGGTATCGCGCTACGGCATGATTGCGTTCGCCTCGTCGCTTGACCAGGGCGGGCCGATGGCCAAGTCGGCCGAAGACCTGGCGCTGATGCTCAATGCAATGGCAGGGTTCGATGCGCGCGATTCGACGTCGCTTGAACGCCCGAAAGAAGACTACACGCGCGACCTGGAGCAACCGCTGGCGGGGCTGCGCGTCGGTGTACCCAAGGAACATTTCGGCGAAGGGCTCAATGCCGATGTTGCGGCTGCAGTCGAAGCGGCCCTCGCCGAATACCAAAAACTCGGCGCGCAACTGGTCGACATTTCCCTGCCGAACAGCCGCCTGTCGGTGCCGGCGTATTACGTGATCGCGCCCGCGGAGGCGTCGTCGAACCTGTCGCGCTTCGACGGCGTGCGCTACGGCCACCGCGCCGCCGAATACACCGACCTGCAGGACATGTACAAGAAAAGTCGGGCGGAAGGCTTTGGCGCCGAGGTCAAGCGCCGCATCCTGATCGGCACCTACGTGCTGTCGCATGGCTACTACGACGCCTACTACCTCAAGGCGCAAAAGCTGCGCCGCCTGATCGCCCAGGATTTTGCGCGCGCGTTCGAATCCTGCGACATCATCCTCGGGCCGACCGCGCCGTCGGTAGCGTTCAACCTCGGCGAAAAATCCGATGATCCGGTCAAGATGTACCTGAACGACATCTACACCATCGCCGCCAACCTGGCGGGCCTGCCGGCAATGTCGATCCCCTGCGGCTTCGGTGCAGGCGGACTGCCGGTTGGACTGCACATGGTGGGAAACTATTTTGCGGAAAGCCGCATGCTTAACGCGGCGCACCGGTACCAGCGCGCGACCGACTGGCATACGCGCGCACCCTCGATCTAAATCGCACCCTGTCAATGGCCAAGCTCGACAACATCCACGCCAAGCTGCTCGAAGCGGCCAGCCTGCTCGACGATGCGGCGCGCGAAATGCGCGACGGCACCGGCATGCCGCCCGAGCATGTCGCCAAGATCGGCGCGGCGATGGCCGAGGTGATGATGGTGCGCCACCAGATTTACGTATTGCGGCCGGACCTGATGCCGGCCTACCTCAGGGCCCCGGAACCAAGCGCCGGCAAGGACAAAGAATGAAGAATTGGGAAGTTGTCATCGGGCTCGAAACGCACGCCCAGCTCGCCACGCACTCGAAGATTTTTTCGGGCAGTTCCACCGCGTTCGGTGCGGCCCCCAACACCCAGGCGAGCCCGGTCGACCTGGCCCTGCCGGGGGTTTTGCCGGTGCTCAATCGCGGTGCCGTGGAATGCGCGATCGCGTTCGGCCTCGCCGTCGGGGCACACATCGCCGAACGCTCGATCTTCGCGCGCAAAAACTATTTTTACCCGGACCTCCCCAAGGGCTACCAGATCAGCCAGTATGAAATTCCGGTAGTGCAAGGCGGGGGCCTCGCGATCATGGTCGATGGCGCCGAGAAGTTTGTGCAGCTCACCCGCGCCCACCTTGAAGAAGACGCCGGTAAATCGCTGCATGAGGGATCTGATTCGCACGGGACCGGTGTCACCGGCATCGACCTCAATCGCGCCGGCACGCCGCTACTCGAAATCGTTACTGAGCCGGTGATGCGCTCGGCCGCCGAGGCGGTGGCTTACGCCAAGACCCTGCACTCGCTGGTGACCTGGCTGGGCATTTGCGACGGCAACATGCAGGAAGGTTCGTTCCGTTGCGACGCCAACGTCTCGGTGCGCCCGGTCGGCCAGAAGGAATTCGGCACGCGTTGCGAGATCAAAAACCTGAACTCCTTCCGATTCATGGAGAAGGCGATCGAATACGAAGTGCGGCGCCAGGTTGAGCTGATCGAAGACGGCGGTCGCGTGGTTCAGGAAACGCGCCTGTACGATCCAGACCGTGACGAGACCCGCTCAATGCGCAGCAAGGAAGACGCGATGGACTATCGCTACTTCCCGGATCCGGACCTGTTGCCGCTGGCGATTTCTCCGGAGATGATCCAGAAAATTCACGCCGGCATGCCCGAATTGCCGCAGGCGATGCGCACTCGTTTCGAGCAGCAGTTCGGGCTGTCTGCCTACGATGCGACCACGCTTACCGCGGATAAGGCGCTGGCGGGCTATTTTGAAGCGGTCGCAGCGGCGCTTCCCGACGACGCCAAGCTGGCGGCTAATTGGGTCATGGGAGAGGTGTCTGGCCGAATCAATGAAACCGGCCTGACGCTTGGCGACGCCCCCGTATCGCCGACAGGGCTGGCGGGCCTGCTGCGCCGCGTCGCCGATGGCACCATCTCCGGCAAGACAGCAAAGGATGTGTTCGCCACCATGTGGGCAGACGGCGCAACCTCGCACTCTGCCGCAGACGCCATCATCGAAGCCCAGGGCCTCAAGCAGATATCGGACTCCGGCGCGATCGAAAAAATCGTAGATGACGTGATCGCCGCCAATCAGAAGTCAGTCGACGAGTTTCGAGCGGGAAAAGAGAAGGCGTTCAACGCCCTGGTAGGGCAAATCATGAAGGGCAGCCGCGGCAAGGCAAACCCGGCGCAGGTCAACGATATTCTCAAGCGCAAGTTGAACAGCTAACGCGAAACGGCATCACTTGGGCACTCGCAAATGCCCAACAAGAAGGGCCGCATTGGGCGGCCCTTCTTGTTGGATGCATGTCGCAGCTACTTCTTCGCGGCCGCCCTGCTGGCCGCGCCGGAGAGCTCGAGGTAGCGTTTCTTGTCGTCGTCAAACTTGAGGTTCACTTGGGTGATTTCGTCCTTTTTTGACGTCATCAGCAGGCGCTCGGCACGCAACGCCCCCTCGTTCTCATCAAGCTTGCGCTTGAGTTCAACCGGCATTTTCTTTTTCTTGTAGAACTCTTCTTCCTGCTTGTATTCCTGCTCCTGCTTTTCGAGGAACGAGACGCGCCGCTCCGCATCCTTCATCTCGCGTTCGACCTGGAGCAACGCGCGCTGGCGCTTCGATTCAAGGTCGTCGATGTTCTGATAGGTGTTGAGCAGGGCCTTGTCCCTGCGCAACTGCTCTGCGCGCTTCAGGGCAGCTTCTTTCTTTTTTTCCTCTTCGAGTTCGCGCGCCGCCTGCTGCTCAGGCGTCAGGGTCGCGTCAATCGTCTTGAGGGTCGTTCCCTGGGTCGACAAGACGCGCCCCTCGCGCCCCTGGCACTCGGGCAAGGGCCGGTCCGAGGTGATGGTTTTGCCGCTTGCGTCCTTGCACGTATAAATGCGGCCGCCGGCCGACTGGGCAAAGGCATCCTGCGCACCGGGAAGAACAAGCTGGACCCCGATAACGGCGAACCCCGTTAACGCGACAACGCTATGAATACGCATGGATCACACTCTCCGGATATTCTTTCAGATGCCGACCTCAGACACCGTAGGCACGCCGGTAGTCGGCCACCTTGTTGCGGAATTGTAGCAAGCCGGCATCGCGGCCCGCATCCAGGAATTGCAATAGATCCGCCAGACTGGCAATACTCACAACGGGAATGGCGTAATCGCGGTTGACCTCCTGCACGGCGGAAAGCTCACCGACACCCTTTTCCATGCGGTCAAGGGCAATCGACACGCCGATCGGGATGGCGCCGGCCGACCTGATCAACGACACCGATTCGCGCACTGACGTACCGGCCGAGATCACGTCGTCGATGATGAGCACGCGCCCGGTCAGCGGCCGCCCGACGATGACGCCGCCTTCGCCGTGATCCTTGGCCTCCTTTCGGTTGTAGGCAAATGGAACATCACGGCCCAGCCGGGCCAGTTCAACGGCAGTGGCGGCGGCGAGCACGATGCCCTTGTAGGCCGGTCCGAACAGCATGTCAAAGGCGAGTCCGCTTTCCAGAATCGTCTTCGCATAGAATTCGGCGAGGCGCCCCAGCGCTGCGCCATGGTCAAAGCTGCCGGCATTGAAAAAGTACGGGGACAGGCGGCCCGCCTTGGTCTTGAACTCGCCAAAACGGATCACGTCGGCGTCAACGCAAAAGCGGATGAAATCCTGGCTGGTGTCAGACATTCTTGAAGGAGCGGAGCGGTCGTGTTAAGAATTATCTCACTCAACCTGAACGGCATCCGTTCCGCTTCGAAAAAGGGCTGTTTCGACTGGCTCAAGGCACAGAAGCCCGACGCACTGTGCGTGCAGGAGCTCAAGGCGCAGGCCGCCGACATGACGCCCGACTTTCTCGCCCCGCACAAGCTCGGCGGGCACTTTCACTATGCCGAGAAAAAGGGCTACAGTGGCGCCGGCGTCTATGCACGCGCCACGCCGCAGAAGGTCCACATCGGCTTCGGCTCGAAGGAATTCGATGCCGAAGGCCGCTACGTGCAGTGCGACTTTGCGGACCATTCGATCATCTCGGTATACCAGCCTTCGGGGTCGTCGGGCGAGGAGCGCCAGGCCGCCAAGTTCCGTTTCCTCGAAGTATTCCTGCCGCACATCAAGAAACTGCGCAAGGCCGGGCGCGAGATCATCATCTGCGGCGACCTCAACATCGCCCACAAGGAAATCGACCTGAAGAACTGGAAAAGCAACCAGAAGAATTCGGGGTTCCTCCCCGAGGAACGCGCATGGCTGACACGCGTGTTTGATGAAGCCGGTTTTGTCGACGTGTATCGTCGCCTCCATCCCGAAACCACGGCAGAGGCGTATACGTGGTGGTCAAACCGCGGTGCGGCTTACGAAAAAAATGTGGGGTGGCGCCTCGACTACCAGATTGCGACGCCCGGCATCGCCGCCAAGGCGCGACGTGCCAGCATCTACAAGGAGACGCGTTTTTCCGACCACGCGCCGCTGATCATCGATTACGCGTCGTGACGCTCGCGCGGCACGCCTCGAAACGCGGCCGCAGACCGCACCAGAGCCCTGTCTCCAGCCAATCAGAATTTGAACGCCAGCTCGCGACGCGCCGCGTGATAACGGCTCTCCAGGTCGTCATGGCTATGCCCGCCAAGATTGATCAGGCAGTAGCGGTAGCTGCCGAGCCATTTGAACTCGCGCGCCAGTGACGCACCGCGCTTGATGTACACCATGATGCGCGAGTCTTCGAAGCGGCGCTCGATCTCGGCCACGCGCGCCAGCGACGGCGCCGAGGTAAGCGCCTTTTTCTCGAAGCTGCGCAACACAAAACTTGCCGCGTGTTTGTACCGCCCTTGGCGCCGCGCCACCACCGGTGCTTCACCGCGCGCCAGCGCAACCATGCAATCGTAGCTATTGAAGCCGTCGACCTTCTGATACAGATCGGCAAACTGGTAGGCGATGCGCGGATTGATTTCGATCACCTTGATGGCGCCCGTGGCCGCGTCGTAAAAATATTCGGCATTGAACATGCCGTGGTCAAAACCGAATCCCGTAATGAGCTTTTCGGTCAGCGCATGCATGCGCTGCTGCACCTCGGCCGGCAGCCGCGACGGATACTCGAAACGCTCGAATGCGGAGGTGCCGGGAAACATCACCGAGTCCACCACGCCAAACAGGATGACCCGGCCCTCATGCACACACCCTTCCACCGTGACCTGCTCGCCCTCGACGACTTCTTCGGCGACGATGTGGTGCACGTCAACCGCGAAACGCATGTAATCGTCGTTGAGCTGGTCTGCCGGCAGGATCAGGCGCTCCAGAATGTGCCTCTCGAACGGCCTGAAGGTGAGATGCTCCTGCAATTGCGCAAAGCTGTTGACCTTGCGCGCCAGGATGGAATAGGTTGCTTTCACCGGTTTGACAAACAACGGGAACGGCAGGGTGATGCGATCCGCGGTCGGCTCGCGGTAATCAAACACCTCGAAGCGAATCGACGCTTCAGGCGCGATGTCGGCAATCAGGCGGCGCGCGTAATACTTGTGTTGCGCCGTGAGCACGGCGGCCGGTGCCGTGCCGGGCAGGCCCAGCTTCTTGGCCAGCACCGCCGCAAACATCGCACCGAACTGCTCCTCGCTGCTGATCACCGCAACCAGGCCGGCATTCCGGTATTTTTTGTACATGCGGCGGATGAAGCGGCGTGCGTCGAGCCACATCAGGCGCGCATTCTCCGGGAACGTGAATAGATCGAAGCCTTCGTAGAAAAACCGGTAACGCGAGTCAAACCGCGGTGATTCGAGCTCGGCGCGATCCCACTCGTTGGGGAACAGCACCAATATCGCCGGCAGATTCTTCTTATCCAAATGCTTTCTCCCTGACTGCGGACCCATTGCGGGCGAGCGCTTCGACAGCGCCCAAGTGGTTCGATTCGATCAGCTCGCTCAGCATTGATACGCCGATGTTGGTCCGTCTGGATTCAACGGCAGCGCGGCGCCGGTTATTCCAGCACAGGCCCAGAAAATTCTGCGCGCCAGCGCCCGGTACTGCCGGCGCACCGTGCAGCAGGTCATCGACGAGACCGTTCCCGGGCTGGCTCCAGCCGCATCAACTGGTCTGGGAAGCATTGTGCAGACCCAGAACACCGACCACGATCAGCGCGGTGCTACCGATCTTGAGCGCGGTGGCCGGCTCCTTGAAGTAGAGGTAGCCGATCAGTGAGGTCAACACCGTGCCGACGCCAGACCAGACCGCATACACCACAGATAACCCGAGGGTACGGATCACCATGGTGTTGAGGATAAAGGAAACCGCATAAAAAGCGAATATCAGCACCGAGGGCGTGAGCCGCGTAAATCCCTCGGAGAGTCGCATGCTGGTCGTACCGCCGACCTCAAAAAGGATTGCCAATCCGAGGATCATCCAGGCTTGGTGGGGGTTGAGTATCGGCATCATGGCGGGGCTCGCTTGGGAAAAGTGGAAGGACGGTAATGCGCAGGCCGTGCCGGGTATTCGGGTCGCCCCGGGACACCGCCCATGGGTCAATAGCGACGCGCCAGGTCGGCGGCACGTGCGCCCCTGAAGTAGGCAAAGCGCAGACGCCACATGAGGAAAATCGTGCGCCAGACGCCGCGCTCCTCCCAGCGACGCCCGGACGTTACCACTCGCTCGCGCAGGCACAGCGGCGCGACAAGGCGCCCGAGGCGCCGGCTCATTTCAATATCCTCCATCAGCGGCTGGACCGGAAACCCGCCGACCGCCGCGAATGCGGCGCGAGTCATGAACATCGCCTGATCGCCGGTCGCGATGCCGGTCGCGCGCGAACGCAGGTTCATCATCCAGGCGACGACCCGCAGCATTGCCGCACGCCCGGCGATCGTGACGTCGAAGCGCCCCCAGGCCATATTTTCGAAAGCCCCTTGCCCGGAAACCGTTGGTGGGAGCGACTCACCGCCGGGAATCGCATGGAGAATGGCTCCCAGAGCGCTTTTCGGGACAATGGTATCCGCATGCAAAAACCAAAGGAGCGACCCGCTGGCAAGCGCCGCACCGGCATTCATCTGCTGCGCCCGGCCGCGCGGCGCCGTGATGACATGGTCCGCCAAGGCTCGCGCCAGTGGCATCGTAGCGTCGCTGCTGCCGCCATCGACGACGATGACCTCGAGCCCGTCCCCGCGCCAGGCCTGCACGGCCTGCAGCGTCGCCTCGATCGCGGCCGCCTCGTTCAACGCCGGAACGATGATCGACAGCATCAGCGCCTGACGTCGTTGAGGTTCCAGTCGTAGTCGAGAAAACGCAGTTCGGCTTTGCCTTCCGCCACCATTTTCTGTTCATCGGGCTTTTCGGTGAGCAGCTTCGCGTATTTGCCGAAGTACTGCTCGCGCGAGGTCACCGGCGCTTGCTCCTTGCCGATGCCCTTGTAACCGGACTGCCAGTCTTCCTTGAACCAGTCGAAAATCTTCGACACTTCAAGCGATTCGCGCTGCGCGTTGTAGCGATTGCGCGAGCGATCCGACAAGAAGCGCAGCGCCTGCTCTTCAAGCTGGGCGTCGAGCTTGTCTGCCGTAAACGCCTCCTCGCGCAAGGCCGGGCAACCGATCGACGCGCAGTTGACCGCAAAGTGCACGCGTGGCTCGTCGTACACACCCTTCTTGCGCAACATCTCGTGTTCGATCTGGTCCAGCCAGGCATCCTGGCCCAGCAGTTTGAAGAACTTCTGTTTCCAGGGCGACGAAAAAGTTCCTCCCAGGTCACGAATCGATTTCAGGTCGGGGTACCTGGTGAGGATCAATTGCACCGTGAAGGCGTTGTAGGCATTGATCAGGAACGCCATTTGTTGCGGCTTGGAAAACGCCTTGAACTCGGCTTCGCCGACCCTGGAGAGCGCCTCGGTGTAGCTCTTCAACGCCGCTTCGTCCTGCTTGAAGCCGGCATAGCGCACCTGGCTTGCCTTGCCGCCCTGCAAGGGAATCACGTGCTTTTTGACCAGCACATCCCAGGCCTTGTGCGCGTGGTCGGTCTGCGCGAGCGCCGGAACGGCCGGCAACAGCGCGGCCGCCAACAACAACAGATACGTCATCGGATGTTTCATCTCGACCTCCGTGGTCAGTGATGTTCGGGTTTGTAGGCCGGCGTTTTGTCGCCAAGCAGAGCGCCGATGCTGCCGAGTACGCCGCCGATGCCGGCCGCGCCGCGCCGCCATTGCTGGAACGCCTCGAGGAAAATCCATTGGCCGCGCGTGACGGTGCCGCGCTTCCAGTTGCCTGCGGCGTATTTGTTGGCTTCGGCCAGGGTCGGGTAAATGTGGATCGTGCCGAGGATCTTGTTGAGGCCCAGGCCGTGCTTCATGGCCATCACATATTCGGCGATCAGGTCGCCCGCGTGCTCGCCGACGATGGTGACGCCGGCGATCTTGTCGGTGCCGGGCAGTGTCAACACCTTGACGAAACCGTGCGCCTCGGAGTCGGCGATGGCGCGATCAAGATCGTCGATGCCGTAGGTGGTCACTGTGCAGGCGATGCCCTTCTCCCTAGCTTCGGTCTCGTTCAACCCGACGCGCGCCACTTCCGGCTCGGTGAAAGTCGCCCACGGGATCACGGTGTAGTCTGCCTTAGGTTTGAAGAACAAGCCAATCATCCAGTATGAGCTGAACAGCGCATTCACTGCCGCATACCAGGCCTGGTGCGCCGCCGTGTGCGTGAACTGATACGGCCCGGCCACGTCGCCGCAGGCGAATATGTTGGGATACAGCGTTTCCAGATATTCGTTGGTTTCGATGGTGCGCGTCTTGGCCAGCGGGATGCCGAGCTCTTCGAGGCCATAACCGGCCGTATTGGCGACCCGCCCGACGGCACACAGCACCTCGTCAAACACAATGCGTACATCCTTGCCCTCGTGTTCGGCGATCAAGACCTTTTCGCCGTTCTCGACCCTGAATTCTTTCGCCTTGTGGTTCACCAGGACCTTGACGCCCTCTTCACGAAACCTCTTCATCACCATGTCGGACACTTCAGGGTCTTCGCGGATCATGATGCGCGGCAACATTTCGACCTGGGTCACCGCGGAGCCAAACCGGGCAAACGATTGCGTCAGCTCCGACCCGATCGGCCCACCCCCGAGCACCACCAGACGGCGCGGCAGCACGCGCAGGTTCCAGACGTTGTCGGAGGTCAGCGGGTGCATTTCCTTGAGGCCCGGAATCGGCGGCATGAACGGCCGCGCGCCGGCCGCAATCACGATGTTCCTGGTCGTCAGGCGTTTGGTCTCGCCGGAGGCAAGCTTTACGTCCACTTCCCAGGGCGACACGATCTTCGCTTCGCCGGTGAGGCAATCGACGCCGAGCGCCGCATAGCGCTCGATCGAATCATGCGGCTCCACCGCCCGCACGATGTGCGCCACGCGCTCCATCACGTCGGCGAAATCGAACCTGGCGCTCGCCTCCTGCATGCCGAACTCCCTGGCGCGCTGCGTGTGCGAGAGAAACTTGGCGGAACGGATCAACGCCTTCGACGGCACACACCCGGTGTTGAGGCAATCGCCGCCCATCTTGTGCTTTTCGATCAGCGTCACCCTGGCCTTGACGGCCGCCGCAATATACGACGTCACCAGGCCGGCCGAGCCGCCGCCGATCACGACCACGTTGTTGTCAAACGACGCGGGCTTTTTGGCCGCCCATTTGGCGTAGACCTGGCGCGCCTTGACGCCGTCCACAATTTTTTTGGCAATGATCGGGAAAACGCCGAGCAGCACGAATGCACCAAGCAAGCCGGGCGACAGGATGCCCTTGAGCGAATCGATCTTGGCAAGCTCCGTTCCTGCGTTCACGTAAACCACCGTACCGAGAAACATGCCAATCTGACTCACCCAGTAGAACGTCCAGGTTTTCATGCTGGTCAGGCCCATCACCAGGTTGATCACAAAGAACGGAAATGCCGGCACCAGACGCAGCGTGAAGAGGTAGAAGCCGCCTTCCTTGTCAACGCCGGCGTTGATCGCCTTGAGCTTGTCGCCGAACTTCGCCTGGATCGAATCGCGCAGCACCAGGCGCGCCGCCAGAAACGCCAACGTGGCGCCGATGCTCGAAGCAAACGAGACGATCAGGGTGCCGGTCAGCACACCGAAAATCGCCCCCGCGACCAGCGTCATGATGGCGGCCCCGGGCAGGGACAGCGCCGTCACGACCACGTAGGCGGCAAAGAAACCGGCCATGGTCTGCACCGGATTGGCGCCGTAAAACGCGGTGATGTCGGCCTGTTTGCTCTTGATGTAAGCCAGGGACAGGAATCGCCCGAGATCGAAAGCAAAAAACAAGGCGATCAGCACCAGTATCAGCGCAATGAGAACGACTTTTCCGGACTTCATGTTTTCCCCCTCGGGCATGGCATGGTTCGCTCGATGCGGGCCGCATCGGCTCTGCTTCATTGGCGCGGCTTCAGTGGCTCCGATTCAGTGGCTCAATGCCGCCAGTGTGTCTCAGGCCACCAACGCTGCGACCGAAGCCTTGTACGTCGAATCTGCTGCGGCGGATTTGACGCCCTGCGCCGCCACGCCGCGCATCGCCTCGGCCTGGGTATAGCACGGCCCGAAAACGATTCGCTGGCGATACGACTGCGCGGCGGCAGAGCCGGCCGGCCAAACCCGGTCAAACCGGGTGAGCCAGGCGGACTGGTCGTAGCGCAGCGGCACGCAATCAAGGTGCGTACCTTCTATGCTTGTACCGTACAGCGCGCCGAGTGCCAGCGGCGCGGCCACCGTCGAGATACGGGTAATGAGCCCGTACGAGGTGCCGGAAAAATTGGGCATGCCGGCCGCGCCGTTGTTGAACAAGGCGCGCTTGCCGGTGCGAGTGGCCCAGGTCGCGCCGACCGCAAGGCAGGTGTGGCTGGATACGAACGCACCGACCCGCGCCACATCGAACAATCTCGCCATGCGTTGCGCGTCAAGCGCCTCTTCACCAAACTGCCACCCCGCCAGGGACTCGGCATCACCGTGCACGATGCCGACTCTCAGGCTGCCGACTTGCGCCACCAGGCTCATCGGCAGCGCCGCGAGCCGCTCGCTCAAGGCACGGTGGCGTTGCGCGGTTTCGGACAGCAAGCCCATCATCGCATTGGAACGCGCCACATCGGCGTCGTCAACGTAGTCCGGATAAGCGCAGCCGCAGCCGGCGGCGGCATCTGCCGACAGCAACTCGGTCTCGACGTTGCCGCGCAGGGCGTGGTGGCGCAGGACTTCGGTGTTGATCTCCACAAAGGACGCATCGTCCTTGTTGAACCAGTTGAAGTCGCCGTTGAACACCAGTTGGGCGGCAGGTTCAATCGCCTGAAGCGCCAGCAGGGCCTCAAGGGCGAAGCTGTTGCCGTACAAGCCCCCGACGACATAGAGGGTCTCGGCTGAAAGGTCGGATGCCCGGTCAAACGCGGCCGCGCCATAGCGGTACGAGACCGGGCAACTGCGCCCGGGAACGAGCGCGTCAGCCATGGCCGTTGGCGTAAGAATGGCTCCTGGAGCGGTTCTCAGGCATGGTATCGGCGCCCATCAAGCCAGCGCACCGCCGCACGACGACCCCTGCCCGGCGGTGCAGCCATAGCAGTGCTCGCGCACCACGATCGGGTTGCCGTCGAGATCGAGGTCAACCAGGTCGCGCAAATGGGTTTTCGGCTTGCCGGCCACGCGCAGCGGCAGCCCGAGCATCTGGTTGAAATCGCAGTCATACACGTAACCCTGGTAGTCGACCGACATGATCGAGCGGCACATCACCGTTTCAAGGTTCTGCTCCTGGTGCGCGTTCCTGAGCAGTTGCATGTAATCGTTGAACTGGCCCTTGGAGATGAGCATCGAGCCGAAGCGCTGTATCGGCATGTTGGCGAGAGTGAACAGCTGGTTGAACTCGATACCGAAGGTCTCGCCCAGGATGCGCTTGTAATCGGCTTCAAGCGCCTCCTGGCTCGGCGGCAGGTTGGGACCCTGCGGGTTGTAGACCAGATTGAGTGCCAGGCCCGATCCGGCCTTGCCATACCCCAGGGCGTTGAGCATGCGGATGCCGGCAATCGATCGTTCGTAGACGCCCTTGCCGCGCTGGCGATCCACCAACTCCTCGGTGTAGCAGGGCAACGACGCCACCACTTCGACCTGGTGCGCAGCGAGAAACTCGGCAAGCCCCTCCTGCCCCGGCTCGGACAGGATGGTGAGGTTGCAACGGTCGATCACGCGCACCCCGATCGAGCGCGCCCTGGCCACCATGTCGCGAAACAGCGGATTGAGCTCGGGCGCGCCACCGGTCAGGTCAAGCGTGTCGGCATCGTGGGTCGCCAGATAGCCCAAGACCAGGTCGATGGTGCTGCTGTCCATCATCTCGGTGCGGGTCGGCCCGGCATTCACGTGGCAATGCACGCACGACTGATTGCACTTGTAACCAAGGTTCACCTGCAGGGTTTCGACGCGCCGGCGCGCAATCCTGGGGAACGTGGTTTTTTCGAGCAGCGACAGCGTGGCGTGCATGGGGGATGTCCGGTGTTTTTGATGTTCGTTGCGTCAATTATGCTGCATCACAGCGCAAATGCGCCCCTAAATGCGCCCCTCACTGCCATACGCAGATGGCGCTGGCGCGGATTCAGCGTGCAGCCGCCCCGCGACGCCCGGCAACCATCAGCAAGGCCACCACAATGACGCCGAATCCGGCGAATTGCAGAGGGGCAATCGTCTCGTCCAGAAACAGCCAGGCCCAGAGCAGGCTGAAGGCCGGGATCAGATAAGTCACGGACAACGACACCGTCGGTCCGGTGCGCTTCATGAGCGAATAAAACAGGCCGTTGGCCAGGGCCGTGCACACGACCGCCAGCGCCGCAAGGGCCCACAGCACCCTGGGGGTCCACGCGTCGATGTCGGCCGCCGCTACCGCAGCCGGTATCGCAAACGGCAGGGAAAACATGCCGGCGAACAGGCTTTGCGTAAATGCCAGTTCCAGCGCCGGCCGGTTGCCCATCCTGCGCGAGGCATAGATGCTGGAAAACGCATAGCTGCATGCCGCACCCAACGCACCGGCAAAGGCCAGCACCACCGGCCAGGTGAAGGGTAGCGGCGCAAAACCGACCACCAGCCCGACACCCACCATCCCCAGCACCAGGCCGAACACGCGCCGCAGGGCCAGCATTTCGCCGAAAAACAGGAACAGGATCATCGACGAAAACATCGCCGCCGTCGTGTTCAGGATCGCCAGGGTGCCGGCATTGAGCGTCAGCGACGCCGATGCGATCAGGTATTGCGCAACGAACGACGAAAAGAACGCCGTCACCAGGTAGTGCCGCAACAGCTTTTTGTCACCCCATGGCAAGCCCGCCGCGCGCAGCGCCGCGTACATGACGACGGCGGAAATGAGCATGCGTCCGCCCACCATGCCCCAGGGCCCGACGGCAGGCACGATGATGCGGATAAAGATGTAGGACGCGCCCCAGATTGCCGCGATGGCAAACAGGGCAACGATGTCGCGCGCGGCCAACTACTTGAAGATGGTCAAGACGCCGGTAAACCCGTACAAGCGGTCTCGCGCGATCTCGCCATTGGCAAAAAAACCGACCAGCGGGATGTCGCCGAGATGCTCGCGGATCAGGCGCATCTCGGCCCCCTGTTCGCCGAACATGTTGGGGCCGCGCCCGATGCAGGCGTGGTACAACGCCGCCCTGGGGGGCGCCGTCAGGTCGTCCTTGAGGTCGTAGATCATCTTGAGCAGGTCGTCGCGCGCGGTATTGGCGTCGCGCTTGCAGAACATCATGGCGCCGCCCTGCTCGGGCATGTCGCCCACGGCAACGAGCTTGTTGGTGGGGTCGATGCCGACCAGGTTGCGCACCAGGTAATCGCCGCCGCCGCCGCTGGCTTCGGCGCCGGGCACGATCAGCCCGATGAAGGTGTCGCGCGCCGCCGCGCGCAGGCCCTTGATGTCGCAGCCGAGGTCTTCAAGCATCACGTCGAGCGCCGGGCGATGGTCGAGCGTCACCAGAAGGTTGCGGTCCACTTCGGTCATGGTGTGGTGCTGCGGCAGCGGCGAGCACCCCTGGGTGAGGCGGGTACCAACCGCGACATCGCTGGAAAACACCACGCCCGAGATGCCGCCGACCACCACTTCATTGGCGATCTGCAGGGTCGCGCCACGTGCGCTCGAGAGACCGCCGGCGAGATAGCCGCTCGTCACCTTGCCGGCCATGTCGCGGATCAGTTCGTCGATGTCGGGCGTATGCGGGTCGGCGTGGACCACGGCAAACCAGGCGGCGTCGGCCCCGCTCGGGGTGCGGCTGCCGGGCCGCGGCGGGCGCGCATTGCCGGAAAACACGGCATGGCTGCCCGCGCCGAGCGCGCAGGTCATCAGCGCCACGGCGGGCTCGTCGAGATACTCGGTACCGGTTGCGACAATGCCGATGCCGACGCTGCCGACCCAATCGGCAATCCCCGTATGGTTTTTCACCAGGGCGAGCATCTCGGCCGCGTAGGGCGAGAACGCATCGGTGAGGTAGATGAACCCGAGGGTGCCGACCGGTGCGCCGTCGCCACCCTTCTCGCCCAGGCTTTTCAGCGCCTGCTCGGTCGCGGTCTTCCAGTCGCTATGGGCCGCGTGGCCGATGCGAAAAGCGGGACGGGTGTCGAGCGTCATCGGGGTCTGCCCTGGCTCAGGGTTTCTTTTTGCGTGCCGCGGGTCTGGCGGGCGCCGCGCGCGGCTTGGGCTGGGCCGCGCCATGCGCCGCAGTCTGCATCGCCTTGGCGCCATCCTGCATCGCTTTTTGCGTGGCATCGGCCTGGTGCTGCATGAATTTCATCCACGCCTGCGGGTCCATCCACGGCGCCGCCGGCGCCCCGGAACCGGCTGAAGACCCGCTCCCACCAACGGTTTCTGATGATTTCCCGGGGAACGCCTTGGCCGACGCATCATTCAGGCCGTTCATGGCCGCAAGCTGCATCTCGATGGTATTGATCTGCAGGCCCATCATGTTGAGGTTCATTTCCAGCCACTGCTTGACCTGCTTCAATTCGGCGAGGCGTTTTTCGAGTTCTTTCGGGTCGAACGAGGGCATCTGCGCGCCACCGCCGGCGGACCCCGTAAGGCCAAAACCGGGCACCGCCATGTGGCCCCACAGTTGCTTGACAAACTCGAACGGATCAGAAGGATTGGTCATGTCGCACCATGGGCGGTAGTCGTGAGCTGATTCTACGCCCTCCTGCCGGCGGTGAATCAGCTATGCTGGCGCCTCAGCGTTTTCCAGCTCCGTCAAGCCCCCGCAAACGTCCCTTTCGGCCTCCATGCTCAGCAAGTTTCTTCGTTCCTTCGGTAGAGAACCGGATTCGCCCCCACCTGCGCCAGCATCACCCGCGCGCGCGCGCCGGCGCATGGTATTGAACGTGGGCGGCAATTCCAAACACGTCGGCATTCCCGCCCACTATGACGGTTGGGTGCATCATCTGCTCGACATTGATGCGCGCGGCAGCCCGGACATCCTGTGCGATGCCCGTGAACTTGCCAGCCAGCCAGCCGGCACCTATGACGCGATTTACTGCTCGCACAACCTTGAACACTACCGGCACCACGACGCACGTCGTGTGCTGGCGGGCTTTCTTCACGTGCTCAAGGACGACGGATTTGCGGAAGTCAAGGTGCCTGATGTCCTGGCTGTCATGAAAAAAGTCGTGGCCGAGGGGCTTGACCTCGACGACCAGCTCTACGTTGCACCCAGCGGCCCGATCCAGGTACGCGATGTGGTGTGGGGTTACGGCGTCGAGATCGAGGCCAGCGGCAACGATTTCTATTCGCACAAGACCGGTTTCTCACCCAAATCCCTGACAGCGTTTCTCGAAAATGCCGGGTTTGCGGAGGTGTTTCTGGACGGCGCGGGTGCCGAACGGCTTGAAGTGGCGGCGATTGCCTTCAAGCGCGCCGGGCCGAACCCGCACAAGAGCCTATTTGACCTTGCCTGAGGGAGGCGCCGGCGCGGCGAAGGCCTGCGCCGGAATCGGGGTGAGCGGATAACGTTCGCGAAACCGCTTCAGGCTCGCCTGGGCCGCTTCGTGCTGGCCCAGGCGGCGCAGGCCGATGACGTAGCTGATCCATTCCTCCGGGGTCAGGGCCGCCTCGCGCGCCACCGACAATACCGGCGACACCGCGCCGCTCACGGCGTCTTGTGCCGACGATTCCGCCGCGACCTGCGGCGCGCGCTGGGAAGATTTCATCGCCGGCGCGGGAACCGCATCGCGTCTGTGGTCGCCGGGCAGTGGCGGCGCCGTGGCGCCGCCACCAGCCGCATC
>CANJDH010000072.1 GCA_947473125.1 Burkholderiales bacterium | reverse complement strand
CCGGCATGGGCCTGGAGCGGATTGCGGCAGTGCTGCAGCATGTGCATTCGAATTACGAGATTGACCTGTTCCAGGATCTGATCAAGGCGGCGGCGCGCGAAGTTTATGGAGAAAAGCGCAGCGTCAAGGACCTGTCGCAGCCATCGCTCAAGGTGATTGCCGACCACATCCGCGCCTGCTCGTTCCTGATCGTCGACGGCGTGATTCCGGCCAACGACGGGCGCGGCTACGTGCTGCGCCGGATCATCCGCCGGGCGCTGCGCCACGGACACAAGCTTGGGCAGCCCAAGCCGTTCTTCTACAAACTGGTCAAGGATCTGGTGCTGGTGATGGGCGGCGCTTATCCGGAACTCACGGCGAACGCAAAGCGGGTGGAAGAAACCCTGCTCGCCGAGGAAGAGCGCTTTGCCGAGACCCTGGAACACGGCATGAAGATCCTTGACGCCGCGCTGGCGCGCGAGGGCAACCTGCTTGACGGCGAAACCGTGTTCACGTTGTACGACACCTTCGGCTTCCCGGTCGACCTCACCGCCGACGTGGCGCGCGAGCGCGGCAAGGCGATCGACATTGCCGGCTACGAGGCGGCGATGGATGAACAGCGCAAGCAGGCGCGTGCGTCTTCGAAGTTCAAGATGGCGGCAGGTGTTGCCTATGACGGCGGCAAGACCGAGTTCAAAGGCTACGAGGCACTTGAAGTCGACGGCTGCCGCATCGTTGCCCTCTACAAGGATGGCGCGGCGGTGCAGGTTCTGGAGCACGGCGATGCCGGCATTGTCGTGCTCGACCAGACACCGTTCTATGCAGAATCCGGCGGCCAGGTGGGCGACATCGGCGAGCTGGTGTCGTCGCACGGCACCTTCACGGTGGCCGATACGCAGAAGATCCAGTCCGACGTGTTCGGCCATCACGGCAAGCTGGCCACCGGCGCCTTGAAGGTAGGCGACGTGCTCAGCGCCCATGTCAACGTGGCGGCGCGTTCCGCCTCGCAGTTCAACCACTCGGCGACGCACCTGATGCACGCGGCCTTGCGCAAGGTGCTGGGCAACCACGTGCAGCAAAAAGGCTCCCTGGTCGACTCCGACAAGACGCGCTTTGATTTTGCGCACAACAAGCCGATGACGCACGACGAGATCCGCACCGTGGAAAGTCTGGTGAACGAGCAGATTCGCGCCAACCACGCGGTGACCGCGAGCATCATGAAGCATGATGCCGCGCTCAAGGCCGGCGCGATGGCGCTGTTCGGCGAGAAGTACGGCGAAGAGGTGCGCGTCCTCGGCATGGGCGATTTTTCCACCGAGCTGTGCGGCGGCACCCACGTGACGCGCACCGGCGATATCGGCTTTTTCAAGATCATTTCCGAAGGCGGTGTGGCGGCCGGCGTGCGCCGTGTCGAGGCGCTGACCGGCCCGGGTGCCTTGCGCTTCGTGCAGGACCTCGACGCACGCGTGGTCGAGGCGGCCGGCGCGCTCAAGGCGCAACCGGCGGAGCTCACGCAAAAAATCGCGCAGATCATCGACAACGTGAAGTCGCTCGAAAAGGAGCTCGCCAAACTCAAGGGCAAGTTGGCGTCATCGCAGGGCGACGACCTGGTCGGCCAGGCGACCGACGTCAAAGGTGCGGATGGGACCGTGATTCGGGTGCTGGCCGCCGTGCTTGAAGGTGCCGACGTCAAAACCCTGCGTGAAACCCTCGACAAGCTCAAGGACAAGCTCAAGACGGCCGCCATCGTGCTGGCCGCCGTGGATGGCGGCAAGGTGTCGCTGATTGCCGGGGTGACTGCGGATGCCATGGGTCGGGTCAAGGCCGGCGAGCTGGTCAATTTTGTCGCCCAGCAGATCGGCGGCAAAGGGGGTGGGCGCCCCGACATGGCCCAGGCGGGGGGGACGCAACCGGAGAACCTGCCGGCGGCGCTGGCAGGGGTATCGGCATGGGTGGGAGCGAAACTATGAAGATCGCTGCATTGTTGGGCGCGGTGCCGCGCACTGCCGCAATTGGCGTGGCTGCGCAGCCTGCGACCTTGACCCCACGACTTTGACGGGCGAGCGGGTACGCCTGATGCCGGATGGCCGCTGGGAATATGTGGATCAGACCAAGCCGCGGTCCAGCAAGAGGCGCGCAAGAAGGATCGTGAGGTGCGCGAGGCCGAGATCAAGCGCGGTCGCGGTGCGCAGGGCGGCGGCCTGCTCGGCATTGGCCGGACCTTTGACGAAGGTGACCAGGATTACAACCGCGGTTCGCTGAACCCGAAAACGGTCTAGGGAGTCGACTGGCGCGCCGTTGCGGCCTGCCGGCCTAGGCTGCCGCGCCGGCAAGGGGTATGCTTCCGGCATGAAGTTGTCTGCGCGCCCGCCTGCCAGGCAGGCTGTTGAGCCGCTCTCCAATACGGGCAGCATGAGGACCTTGTTGCCGGAGGTGTTTTACCGCAACCCGCTGCCATCGGCGGTGAACGAGGTCAGCGAAGAGGCGCGCTACATCGAGGTGAACGACGTCTGGCTGGCATTTTTCGGTCTGGAGCGCGACCAGGTGCTGGGCCGTGCGCTGCGCGAAATCGAGACCTGAGCTTCAGATGATCGTCTCGGCGATCATCGCGATGGCAGGCAAGTTCGGCATGAAGACGGTGGCGGAGGGCGTCGAGTCGCCGGCACAGGCCGAGGCATTGCGGCGCATGCAATGCAGCGAGTACCAGGGCTTTCTGTTCAGCCGGGCACTGCCCGTGGCGCAGTTCGAGGCGCTGTACCTGCTGGCGGCCTGAGCCCGGGGACATGCCTGAAGGCGTCGGGGCGAGTAGCGGATAATTGCGTCAATCGAATGAAGCGGGGCGCGGGGCAGGCATGAAAATCTGTGTGGTGGGCGCGGGGGCGATTGGCGGCGTGCTGGCGGCGCATTTCGCGCGCGCCGGATTTGAAACCAGCGTGGTTGCGCGCGGCCCGCACCTGGCGGCGATCCGGGCAAGCGGCTTGACGCTGATTACGCCGGAGGGGCGCAGCAACGTGCGCGTGCGCGCCGATGACGACCCCGCCGCCCTGGCCGCGCAGTCGGCCCAGCCGGAAGTGGTGTTTCTTGCGCTCAAGGCACACCAGATACCGGCGATGCTGCCGCGACTGGCACCGCTGATCGGCCCGGATACCGTCGTGGTGCCCGCCATCAACGGCGTGCCGTGGTGGTATTTTTTCCGGGAGGGTGGGCGCTTCGACGGTGAGCCGGTGCGCAGCCTCGACGCCGACGGCACCATGCTGCGCGCGCTGGACCCGCATCACATCATCGGCTGCGTGGTGCATGCGTCGGGCGAAGTGACTGCGCCGGGGGAGATCACCTGGAACGGGCAAAAGCTGTTCGTCATCGGTGAGCCGGACGGCAGTTTGACGCGCCGCCTCAACGCCCTGGCCGAGGCGATGCTCAAATCCGGCCTGGCGCCAACGGTAAGCGAGCGCATTCGCGACGATTTGTGGATGAAACTGATCGGCAACGCATCTTTCAATCCGGTCGCGGCGCTGACCCAGGCGCGCATGGACGCGATTTGCGCCAACCCGGCGCTGATTGCCTTTTTGCGCGCGATGATGGAGGAGATGACCATCGTCGCCAACGCATATGGCATCCGCCAACTGGTGACGATCGACCGGCGTCTGGAAATCGCCAAGTCCATCGGCGCCGTCAAGATTTCGATGCATCAGGATCTTGAACTGGGCAGGCCGATGGAAATTGATGCGATCATTGGCGCGTTTTTGGAGCTGGCGCGCAAGGTGGGCGTCGCCACGCCGCTGGCGGATGCCTTGCATGGCATGATTGCCGAGTTGGCGCGCAACTTGCCGCGCGGCTGACACCACGAAACCTGGGAGACAGCAATGGACATGAGCAGCACCACAATGAATGCGCGCCCGGCCGGCATGGCGCAGGCCGAATGGCAGGCACGTCTGGAACTGGCCGCCTGCTATCGCGTGTTCAGTTTTCTGGGCTGGACCGAACTGATCTTCAATCACATTACGGTGCGCGTACCGGGTGAAGCAGACGATCAACGGCACTATCTGATCAACCCGTTCGGGCTGCACTACAGCGAGGTGACCGCCACCAACCTGATCAAGGTCGGGCTCGACGGCGCGCCGGTACACGACACGCCGTACACGGTCAACCGGGCCGGATTCGTGATCCACAGCGCGATCCATGGCGCGCGCGTCGATGCGCATTGCATCATGCATGTGCACACCACCGCCGGCATGGCTGTGGCGTGCAAGGAAGCGGGCTTATCTCACGACAATTTCTACGGCGCGATGATTGCCGGCGACGTGGCCTATCACGACTATGAGGGCGTGACGACGCGCACCGACGAGCAGGATCGCCTTGTGGCCAGCCTCGGCAGCAAGCACTGCTTGATCCTGCGCAACCACGGCCTGCTGGCTTGCGAGGAGAGTCTGCCGGATGCGTTTTTCACCATGTGGACGCTGAATCGCGCCTGTGAAATCCAGATGGCGTCGGCCGCCATTGCCGGGCCGAACCGGGCTCTGTCGCCCGAGGCAATTGCCTCAAGCCTGCTCAAGCAACATCGCTCGGTCGATCCAGCCGGCCATGTGCAGCCCAAGGTGTTCGAGGCGATGGTGCGCCGCGCCGGGGTGACCTCGTACGACATGCTGATCTAGGCGCATGACCGCGACGCCGGTGCAGTCCGGGGGCTACACGCTGCCCGAGTATGCGTTTCGCGTGCCGCCGGAGTTGTCCGGGCACGGTCATGCACGCTATCCGTTGGTGATCATCGGCGCCGGCCTCGCCGGGCTGGCGCTCGCTTGCGACCTGGCCGAGCGCGGTGTGCCCGCCGTGGTGCTTGACGATGACAATACGATCGGCGTGCGCGGCGCCTCGTCACGCGGCATCGTGTATGCGCAAAAGACGCTGGAAATCATGGACCGGTTCGGCATTTACGACCGCATCCGCGCCAAGGGGGCGGTGTGGTCGGTGGGCAAAACGCTGGCCGGCCACGACGTGGTCTACGAATTCGATGCCGGCGCGGCGAGCGCTTCGAAGCAGTCGCCCTTCATCAACCTGCAGCAGTTCTACCTCGAGTGGTTCATGGTGGATCGCATCACCGAGTTCGGATTGACCGATCTGCGCTGGCAGAACAAGGTCGTCGGCTACGCGCAACACGGCGATCACGCCGTGATCGACGTCGAGACGCCGGCCGGGCGCTATGCGCTGGAGGCCGGATGGGTTTGTGACTGTAGCGGCGTCAACAGCCCGGTGCGCGACGCCTTGTGCGTGCCGATGACCCAGGCGCGCGGCATTGACCGCTGGTGCATCTCGGACGTGCGCTTCAAACAGAAGCTGCCGATCGAGCGCTGGACCTGGGTCGAAGCGCCGTTCAACGACAACCGCGCCGTGTGGCAGCACCTGATGGCCGACGACGTCTGGCGCATGGATTTTCAAATGGGGCCGGAGACCGACCTTGACTACGTGAGCCGGCATGACGTCGCTGCCGACCGCTTGCGCCGCCAGTTGGGCGATGACGTCGAGTTCGAGCTGGTCTGGGTCGGCCCGTATTCGTATCGCGCGCAATTGATCGAAAAATTCCGGGTGGGGCGCACCTTTTTCCTGGGGGACAGCGCGCACGCGATGAGCCCGTTCGGTGCGCGCGGCGGCAACAGCGGCATCCAGGATGCCGAGAATCTTGCCTGGAAACTGGCCCTGGTGCTGGACGGGGCGGCGCCGGAGTCGTTGCTCGACAGCTATCACGCGGAGCGCCGCCCGGCAGCGCAGTTCAACATCATGACCACGCGGCGCACGGCGCGCTATCTGCAGCCGGAGTCCCCGGCGGAAAAAATTCTGCGCGACGCCGCCATCAGCCTGGCCAAGGAATACCCGTTTGCGCGCAACCTGTGCAATACCGGGCGCCTGTCCAATTCCTTCATTTACGGCAAGCCGCCGTCATCGCGAGCGCAAAAACACAAGGTGCACGGCGTCGACGTCGGGGAAGCCGTGCAGAACGTCGAATTGACTACGCCTGACGGCCGGAAAGCCGCTCTGGTAGACCTTTTCCGGGGCAAGGCCGCGTTCGTCGGCTTCTGGAGCCATTCTCCGGTCGGCATGACTTCTGAAATCGTGAAACTTGCCAACGCCAGTGCGCCGCTGTTACGCATGGTCGAGATCGACGGCAAGGTGACCGGTCTCTCCACGGTGCGCGATCACGCCGGCAAGCTGGCCCGAGCGCTGGGCGCGCAGAACAAGAAGCCGGTGTTTTACCTGTTGCGGCCCGACATGCACCTGGCGGCACGTATCGAACAGCCGGATGCACGTAAGGTGAAGGCAGCATTGCGTCGCGCCATGGAGGGCGACACATGAAGACCACGCTCAATTTTGCCGACCACGATGCGTTCTACGAGCGCCTGATCGCGGCCCACCGTGGCCTGACGGACGAACAGAGTGCGCAACTCAACGCACGCCTCGTGCTGCTTCTCGCCAATCAGGTCGGCGACGATGCGGTACTCGATGCGTGCATCGATGCCGCTCGTAAGCCGTTCGGCCCCTATGAAATTCCGAAGGAATAGGAACTGTCATCGTGTCTTTTGATCCGGTCGTCCCCCGACTCACGCTGATGTACCGCGCCTCGATCGCGGTCGACAAGCCGCAATTGTTCGGCCCCACGCCGCAAGCCTCGGGGGAGCGCCGCATCATCAACATCACCGGCGGAGAGTTTGAGGGCGCGCGCCTGCGCGGTACCGTGCTGCCGGGCGGCGCCGACTGGCAGGTGATTCGATCCGATGGCGTGGCGCAACTCGAGGCGCGCTTCACCATGCAGACTGACGACGGCGCCTTGCTCCATGTGCGTAACTTCGGCTTTCGCCATGGCTCGCCTGAGGTGATTGCACGGCTGTTTTCGGGCGAGGTGGTGGATCCGGCGGAGTACTACTTCCGCATGACGCCGCTGATCGAAACCGGGGATGCGCGCTATGCATGGCTCAATTCGCTGATCATGGTGGGCTCGGGCATGCGCACGCGCGACCGGGTGATTTACGACGTTTACGCTGTCGAATGAGCGGCGTTCTGCGTGCCGAAATCGCCGCGATTCCAAGTGTGATGGCGCTATAATTTGCAAAAAAGCCGACCGTTTGGTCGGTTTATTATTCTTGATCGTCAAATCGAGTCTACTTAGGAGACAACCATGAAACTGAAGCTGCTTGCCGCGCTGACGCTTGTGCTGGGCCTCGGCACCCACACGGCGTCCGCCCAGACGAACATGACCATGTCGAGCTGGGTGCCCCCCAGCCATGGTTTGACCAAGGAATTCCTGCCGGGCTGGGCCGCGATGGTCGACAAGGCCACCCAGGGCCGCGTGAAGCTGACCATGCTGCCCAAGCACCCCTCCGCACCTCCCGGCACCTTCGACGCGGTGCGCGATGGCCTGGTGGACGTTTCGTTTGTGACGGCCAGCTACACCCCGGCGCGCCATCCGCTGCCGCTGCTCGCAGAATTGCCTGGCGCCGGCGCCACCGCTGAGATCAACTCGGTGGCATTCAATCGGATCCACTGGAAATACCTGCAGGCGGCCAACGAATACAAGGGCGTCAAATTGCTGGCCGTGTTCACCCACGGACCGGGGCAGATGTTTATCGTCAAGAAGGCGGTGACCCAGGTGTCTGACCTCGCCGGCATGAAAGTGCGCAGCGGCGGCGGCATTTCGGAAGGTGCGGCCAAACTGCTCGGCGCCTCGCCGCTGGTCAAGCCGGCGCCAGAGTCGTATGAAATCCTGTCGTCGGGCGTGGCGGACGCGACCTTTTTCCCGTCGGAATCGATCAAGTCGTTCAACCTCGACAAGGTGATCAAGCACGCGACGTTCTTCCCGGGCGGGTTTTACTCGTCGGCATTCGGGTTCTTCATGAACGAAGATAAGTGGAACAAGCTGTCCAAGCAAGACCAGGACGCGATCACTTCGGTGTCGGGTGAGGTAGCGGCCCGGTTGGCCGGTCAGGTCTGGGATCGTGCCGACAAGGTCGGGATCGACGCGCTCAAGGTAGCCAACGTCGCCATTGTTGACGCCAGCCCGGCATTTGTGGCTGATGTGCGCAAGCGCACCGAGCCGCTGACGGCGGAGTGGGTCAAGAATGCGAACGCCAAAGGCATTGACGGCGCCAAGGTGGTGGTGGAATTCCGCGAGGAACTCAAACGCGTCGCTGCCGGCAAGTAGGCACTGTCAACCAGGGGATTGAGGCTGCGAACGCGCGTGACTTACGAGGACCCACGTTCGCGGCTGACCCGGACCGCCTGGATTCTGGCCGATGCAGGCCATGAATCCGGGCTCGCAGGCCAGCTGACGGCGCGCGGCCCGCGCGCTGGCAGCTTCTGGACGTTGCCGCTGGGACTGGCCTTCGACGAAGCCGACGAGGAGTCCTGGCTGCTGATCGATGATGCGCTCGAGGTGCTTGAAGGGGCAGGGTCGTTCGGCATCCGCGAACCGAACCCTGCCACCCGCTTCCATTTGTGGGTGTACCGGGCGCGTCCCGACGTGCACGCGATCCTGCATACCCATCCGCCGGCCTGCTCGGCGCTGGCTGCCGCTGAACAACCGCTGGTGGTGGCGCACATGGATGCGGCGCCGCTGTTCGAGGACACCGCCTATCTGCCACAATGGCCCGGGTTACCGACGGCAGACCGTGAAGGGGAAATCATTTCTGCGGCACTGGGAAACAGGCACGCGGTGTTGCTGGCACATCATGGCATGCTGACGGCGGGGCGGACGGTGCAGGAGGCGGCGTTCCTGGCGGTTTTCATGGAACGCATGGCGCGCCAGCAAATCGATGCCGCCGCCGTCGGCGGCGCGAAGCCGATCGACGCCACGGAAGCGCGCCGGGCGCGGGATTTCCTGCGCACCGACAAGATCATGAACATCACGTTCGACGCCTGGGTGCGCAAGGTCGAACGCAAACGCGGGACGATGCAATGAAAAACGCCGCAAAATGGCTTGAATGGTTGCTCGGACTGACCGCAGGGTCGGTGCTGTTCATCATGATGCTGATCACGGCGGTGGACGTCGCCGGGCGCTACCTGCTCAACAAGCCGCTGCCGGGTGGATTTGAACTCACCGAGGTGATGCTCGCGACGCTGATTTATTGCGCCCTGCCGCTGGTGTCCAAGCAGCGCGAACACATCGTCATCGACACCTTCGATTTCCTGATGACGCCCCAGATCAAGCGCGGCTTCGACATTTTCTCCGACCTGGTTTGCAGCGTGACATTGAGCGGCATCGGCTATCTGATTTTTCGCCGCGCAGTGCGTGTGGCGGAGTATGGCGACACCACCAACGTGCTCAAGCTGCCGCTGGCGCCGGTGGCCTATGTCATGTCGGCGATGATTGTGCTTGCGGCACTGATCCATATCGTACTGATCTTCGTGCCGCACGGCGAGGACGACGGCGCCAGCATCATTTAAGAAAAAAGAAAAGAAGAGGCGTGAAAATAATATGACAGAAGCCATTACCGGCCTGTTCGTCATGCTGCTGCTCTCGTTCATGCGGGTGCCGATAGCACTGTCGATGGGGCTGATCGGATTTGCCGGCCTGTGGTGGATGAAAGGGGTCGGGCCGTCGATGGCTTCGGTCACCACGGTGGTGTATGAATCCGGGTTCCAGTACACGCTCTCGGTGGTGCCGCTGTTCATTCTGATGGGCAATTTCGTCACGCGCGCCGGCATGTCCCGGGAACTGTACCGCGCGGCGTACACGTTTGTCGGCCATCTGCGCGGCGGCCTGGCCATGGCCACGGTGCTCGCCTGCGCCGGGTTTGGCGCGATCTGCGGGTCTTCCATCGCCACCGCCGCGACCATGACCAAGGTGGCCTACCCGTCGATGCGTGAGCTTGGCTATTCCGACGAACTGGCGGCCGGCTCGATTGCCGCCGGGGGGACATTGGGGATCCTGATCCCGCCGTCGACGATCATGGTGATCTACGGTCTGATGACCGAAACCAACATCGGCAAGCTGTTCGCGGCCGGCATCCTGCCGGGCCTGGTGGCTACTTTCCTGCTTTGCATGGCGGTCCAATACATCACCTGGCGCGACCCGAAGGCGGGTCCGCGTGCGCAGCGTTCGACCTGGCGCGAACGCCTGCTGGCGATGCGCGATGTGTGGGCGGTGGTGATCCTGTTCATCATCGTCATGGGCGGCATCTATGGCGGCGTGTTTACCGCCACCGAAGGAGCCGGCATCGGCGCCTTCGGTGCCTTCTGTTTCGCACTGGCGCGCCGCGTGCTGACCTGGAAGGTGCTGTTCGAGGTGCTGATGGAAAGTGCACGTACCACCGGCATGCTGTTCATGATCCTGGTCGGGGCCCTGGTGTTCGCCAATTTCGTGAACTACACCAGCATGCCGGTCGACCTGAAGAATTTTGTCGCGCAATACCAGATCAGTCCGATCACGGTGATGATCGCGATCTGCGTGATTTACGTGCTGCTCGGCACCGCGATGGAAGAGCTGTCGATGATCCTGCTCACGGTGCCGATTTTCTTTCCGCTGGTCGTGGGGCTGGGCTTTGATCCGGTCTGGTTCGGCATCATCATTGTGGTGGTGGTCGAGATCGGCCTCATCAGTCCCCCGGTGGGCATGAACATGTTCGTGGTGCGCAGCCTGTTGCCGAACGTGTCGACCACCACCATTTTTCGTGGCGTCATACCGTTTGTTGTGGCCGATGTTGTGCGGCTTGGGATCCTGGTCGCGTTTCCGGCGATTAGCCTGTGGTTACCTACAATGCTCAAGATGTAGCGAGAACGCCGCTGAGAATGGCTCCAGAAGCCATTCTTCATGAGGTTATCGCGAAAAGGCGCGGCCCTGGGCGGCGATCACGAGGAGCAGCAAGGCGCCGGCCCAGGCTATTGCCGGCAGCCAGGCGAGCAGCGGCCCGATGACCGGCGAGGCGCTCCCCCCGGACACGACGATCAGGAAGCGGGTCAACGCGGCTGCAGCGAGCAACGCGAAGACAAGGCCGGTGAAGCGGCCCTCGCGACCCGTGCGGCCGGCGTCGATCGCCGCCGTGAACGCGTAGCCGATGATGATGCCCCAGGCAGCGCCGGCACCGACCTGGGCGCAGATCAGGAGCGCCAGATTCGGCGTCACCGGCATCGCGGCAAGCGCCATTGCGCCGACTGCGGCACCGATGATCAGCATCATCGCCGGGCTGGCGCGCTTGAGGGCGCCGATGCCCGGCACCATGATGAACACCGAGAAACCGACCCAGAACAGCCCCATCAGCCATTCGAGATCCGGTGCCTTGGCGAAGCGCAAATACGCTGGAGCCGAGTTGATGAAGGCATGCGCCTGAAAACCCAGGGCCAGCAGCAGCACGGCAATGAACAGGGCGCCGGTGGCAGCGCCATGCGCACGCGGCACGGGCGTGGTGTGGCCATTGGCTGGGGCCGGGCTTGATGCAGAGGCGCTTGCCAGACGTCGCTCGCACCAGCCCATCGCCAACACCGCGGCTATCAACCCGGCAGCAGCCAACACGAACGGCAGGGTCGGCGACACGCCGCGCAAACGCGCAGTAAGCCAAGGCGCAATCGCGCCCGCAATGCCGATGCCAAGCAGGGAAAGGAACACGAAGCGCGGCGCAGCGGCCGCACTGGCGTAGCGCGAAAACATCGACATCGGCGGCGCCCGCAGCGCCGACGAAGTAAGCGCCCAAATCACCGTGAGCGTGATCAGCACGCCTGCCGACGCGCCGGCGTGGGGCAGGAGCACGAAGGCCAGCGCCGACACCGCAGTAACGATGATCATCGGTGTCGACACGCGCCGCATGGCGGTGGCCACCCGGTCGGCGCTGATTCCGAGCGCGAGGTCCATCACGATGAAGATCGCCTGGTCCAGCATCAGGATCCAGATTACCCACTGCTTGGCGATGCCGGCTGCGGCCGCCAGTTGCGGCAGGAAGGCAACGTAGATGGTCCAGGTCGCCGTAAACAGCAGCTGGACCAGCGCGAGATACAGGCCGATTCGCATGGGAGGGATCCGTCGGTCGCAAGGGGTAACACCGGCGATAATAAACGCGACCCTCGCTGTTGCGCTATGATTTTGGCGTTAGCAGGTCGAACCACCTTCACGGAGTCGCAATATGCAGATCAGCCCGCCGTTTGGCTACAAGGAAATCATCCCGTTTCTGAAAAATCAGAAGGTCAAGTTGCCGGCGCCCGGCCAGTTGCCGTCGTTCACACAGTCGCTCAACGCGATTCCGGTGAGCTATACCGAATTCAACGTGGCGCATCGCGATTACCCGATTGTGTTTTCGTCGGGCGATGACGGCAAGACGTTCGCCCCGGTGGCGGTACTGGGCCTCCAGGCGCAGGAAAATCTGTTTGTTCTCGATGACGGTTGGGTTCCCGGTGTATATGTGCCGGCCTATGTGCGGCGCTATCCGTTCTGCATGGCGCGCGTGACCCTGGATAACGTGGAGCAGGCGGAGCGCCTGATCTGTGTAGAAAAAGACAATATTGTCGAAACCGGCGGCGTACCCATGTTCGGCGACACGCAGGAACCGCTGGCGCCCTGGAAGGAAATCGAAAAGCTGCTCGAAGAGTACGAAGCCGACCTCGAACGCACCAAGGAAATGTGCGGCATCCTGGCCGACTACGGCTTGCTAGAACCCTTTACGATGCAGGCCACGCTCAATGTGGGCGGATCGATGCACCTGACCGGCATGTTTCGGGTGGACGAAAAGAAAATCGAATTCCTCAACGCGAGCCAGCACAAGAATCTGATCAAGAAGGGTGTGATGTCGAAAATCTATATCCACCTCCTGTCGCTCGATAATTTTGGCAGGTTGCTTGATCGGAAGGCGGGAAGGGCTGCGCCGGTTGCCGAAGCCGGCGCCGCGAAGCCGTCGACCGCGAAGTCTGAAGCCAAGCCCGACAAAAAAGACAAGGCCTGATCCGCTCTCCCTACCGGTAACCAGGATGCCACTCGTCAAACCCGTTGAATACGAACACGCCTCGCCGGAAGTGAAGGCGGTTTTCGACGACATCATGGCGACGCGCAAGGTCGCCGCAATCAACAATTTCTGGAAGGTGCTGGCGCACGACCCGCCAACGCTGCTACGCACCTGGCATGAGGTCCGTGACGTGATGAAGCCGGGTGCGCTTGATGCCCTCACCAAAGAGATGATTTACGTCGCGGTGTCGGCCACCAACAATTGCGAATACTGTACTTACTCCCACACCGCTGCGGCGCGCAAGGCCGGGATGAGCGATGCCATGCTGGCCGAGGTGCTTGCGGTGACCGGGCTGGCAAACAAGACCAACCGGCTCGCCAACGGCTATCGCGTCGAGGTAGACGCGGTATTTGTTCCCAAGGATTGACCATCAAGATGAGCGCATCGTCCGATACCATATATCGCCGCACTGACCTCGGTGACAAGGCGATGCGTGGGCAAGCGGGCAAGGTGGCGCCGGACCTGATCCGCGTACTGGCGCTGATTGCCGGAGAAGCCCACTTCGATACGATCAGGAAGCGCGCTATCCGTATCCCCGAGGATGAAATCAAGGCTTCGCTGGGCCAGCTGGTGCGTGAAGGGTTTCTGGAAAGCCTGCAGGCCGGAGAGGACCACGACCTCGACTTTACCGCCACGTTCACTGCCCCTGCGCCGCCTCCGCCCGAGTTGACCCTGCAAGACAAGCAACACCTTGACAACGCAGCGACCGACGGCCATGACATCCTGACAAAAACCGGCTCCTTCCTGCAGCTGACCGGAGATCAGGGGCCGATGACGGACCTGGGCAAGGCGTGGACCGATATCATTGTCCTGATCATCGAGGACGACGAGATCCAGGCGCGTTTTGCCCAGAACATCATCATGAAGGCCGGATTCAAGCAGCGCCATGCGGCGACGCGCGAGGAAATCGTGGGGGAGCTGAACAAGGCGCCGTTGCCCGATGTGGTGCTGATGGATGTGGAACTGCCCGGGGCGAATGGATTCGACATCCTTGCGCGCATGCGCCAGCACCCCAAGCTCAAAACAGTGCCGGTCATCATGCTCACGGCACTGGCAAGCCAGAACGATGTATTCAGGGGGTTGAGCCTCGGTGCAAAAGCGTATATTTCGAAGCCGTATAAAAAGCTGACCCTGGTGGACACCATCGTGCGAACACTGGGACTGAACCCTTATTCCGACAAGGCGCCCGAAGCGCAGCCGACTGCGAAGCTGTAGCGTGGTTACCACCGCCATGAAATATGACCCGGCGTTTTGCGAGCGTGAGTACAACGCGCGTGCGGCCGTCGCCGACCACGCGACACATTTTCAGTATTGGGCGCAGGAGTCGCACCGGGTGCGTATTGGCCATCCGTGTTTTCTGGACGTTCCGTACGGTCCCCACCCCAACCAGAACCTCGATTTCTTTCCGGCCCTGAGGGGAGGCGGCAATGCCCCGTTGATGGTCTTCGTCCACGGCGGCTACTGGCGCGGCCTCGATAAGTCGGATTTTTCGTTCCTGGCACCGGCGTTTTCGCGTGCCGGAATGGCCCTGGCTGTGATCAACTATCGATTGGTGCCGCAAGTACCCCTGGAAGACGTCGTTCGGGACACGGTAGCTTCCATCACCTGGCTTTATCAGAACGCCGGGCATTACGGTGCCAATCCGCATCGTTTGCATGTGTCGGGGCACTCGGCAGGGGGACATCTGGCGGCGATGATGCTCGCCTGCCAATGGCCTCGTTGGCATGGTGCCCTGCCACCCGATGTAGTTCGCGGTGCTCTGGCGATCAGCGGCTTGTACGATCTGGAGCCACTGATTCATACGCCGTTTTTGCGTGGCGACTTGCGCCTGGATAAGCGGCGATCGCTGGCCATGAGTCCGGCATGCCTCTCACCAGCGACGCAGGCGCCACTGATGACTGCCGTTGGAGGGTTGGAGAGCGGCGAGTTTCATCGTCAGGCCAGCGTGCTGGCGCGCCGCTGGAGCGGCGTCTATGTCCGGGACGTCGCGATGCCTGGACACAATCACTTCACTGTGTGTACGGCGTTGGCGGATGCTTCGGGCCCCTTGTTCGCGGCAGCCCGCGAATTGGTCGGCGTCTGACAGCGGCTAATCGGTCCGCCGCGAAGGAACTGCATAGCCGCCGAGCAACAACGGGCCGGCGATACCTGAAGGACGCGTACGCATCAGCGGTTCTTCCGACAGGCGCAACGGCTCGGGGGTGCTCGCTGCTGACATTGGTGGCGCTGCGTCGGCGACTGCAACTTCCAATGGCGCAGGCAATGAAGCCGGGAGTGGGCGCGCGGTGGCGAGGATGGCGGCCGATGACTGACGGAAGGCGCGCGCCCAGCTGCCGCTGCCAATGCGGTCTTGCGATGGTTCGGTAGCCAAACTAAGCGCCACGTTGTGCATCCGGTAACCAGCGGTCTCGAGCAAGCGAATCGCGATTTCGTCGGCTTCCTGTATCTGGCGCGCACTGCCGCTTGATGCCGCAATTTCCGAACTGGCCATCGACACGGCGCTTTTGATCAGGCTGCTGCCCGGGAGCAGAAGGTTCATGAGAATCGACGTCACGATGGAAGCCGCCGAGTTGTCCTCGTGGTGTCCGCCCAGCACATGGCCCATTTCCCGCGCAATGACGAAGGCAAGCGAGTCGTCAGTCAATTGCAGCTTGCCCAGTGCAGAATTGATGGCGATCTTGCCCGTCGGGCTGGAGCGCGTTTCGATTTCAGTCGAGATGGCAAGATAGACGTCGAACCGTGCGATGCGCATCATCATTTCCGGGTACAGACCGCGGGCAGCCGCTTCAAGCGCTGGCACCAGGCGTTCTGTTTGGCGCAACAGCGCGCTGGTTTCGGTGTCACCATCGCTGGCACCGGCACGGGCACCTGTTGCGACCGAAAACTTCAAATCCGAATGCAGTGCAGTGAGGCTCGGAGTACTGACGCTCGCGTTGGCCTGCAAGGCCAGGGGTTCGAGTGCCTGAACGGACGCTGCACCAGCCGACAACGCGAGCAGCGCTACTGCGTTCGTCGCGCGGCGCAATCCCTGACGACGGATCAGGCTTGCGAGGTACGGTGCCTCTGGGTGACCAAACATGTCCGCGATTGAAGATTCCTGATGCTGGACGGTGAAGTCTACCTGTGTGCATTGCCGATCGCCAGAGGAAAATCACGAGAAAATCGTGTAAATTCAATGACTTATTGTATTTTATGGTTTTAAGTCAGCGCCTTGCAGCCTAAATCTACGGTGAATTATTTAAAGTAAATTCTCGAATATTCGTTGAGGGTGTGCCGACTCGATCGGGCGGCCTAAGAAAGGTCTCGAAGATGCGGGATCCGGGGTGCTTGGCACAGCCGCTGGCGTCACCAGAATGTCGCCGCAGTGGGTGCGGCTGCCTCACAACCTGAAATTGACCACGCTTCTGTCAAGCTTGGTCGAAGGAGCAAGGATGGCCCCGCCGGGCGCTGGACGTGCCGATCGCGTGCCTCATTTGAGTGCGCCCGACACCAAATCGGGGCCAAACCCGCCCGGGTGACTGAACTGCGTCAGGACGGGAAGGGCACTAACTCGATTTCTTCTTCCTTGATACCCATGGCTTTGGCCATCTCGGCCAGTGAATCGTCGCTGATCGCAACGATGTCATACCCGGAGACGAACTCATCCCCCCGGGCCTCCAAGAATGCCTTGGCCTTGCCACCATCATCCCATGTCACGACTGCGTCGGGGCCGGTCTCTTTGAGCCGTGCACACATGGGAACCCGGTCTTGCTTGTACACGATGGCAAACATACAACCGCTCCTGACAATTCAACCTTTGCATGGAGTTTACAAAAGTTTCAGGGTTTTGTGGCCGACAGTTTGTTGCTACGCAAAATATCGTTGGCATGCCAGTTGCGTAACGTTGTTTGATGCCTTCGGATGCATACCCATGAGAACTCCCTTTCCTGCCTGCCCTGCGCTGTCGCGTACTGTTGGACCACACCTGCCGGCTCGCCATTCTGATGGTGGATACTGGCACGACGCCGACACCGCTTGCAGCTTCGGGGCGTGCAAGTCGGGACATGAAGTCACAGGTACACATGCGGTAGTGCTACCGGGTTTCGGAGTGGCTTCATGAACTTTGCACCGATTCTCAAGGAGATCGGCCGTGGCGAGCGCGGCGCGCGCGACCTCTCGTTCGAAGAAGCAAGAAAGCTTTTCGGTGCCATGCTCGACGGCGGTGTGCCTGACCTTGAGCTGGGCGCTCTGCTCATTGCCTTGCGCTTCAAGACCGAATCGCTCAGCGAATTGCTCGGCTTTCACGCCGCGCTCGATCAGCGCATTGTGCAGCTCAAGTCGCCGCAGGCGTCCACCGGCAGGCGCTTGCGCCCGATTGTCATACCCAGCTACAACGGCGCGCGTCGGCAGGCCAACCTGATGCCCCTGCTCGTGATGCTGCTCAAGCGCATGGCAGTCCCGGTTCTGGTCCATGGCGTGCTTGAAAGTGAAGGGCGCGTGGCCGCCGCCTATGTGTTTCGCGAGTTGGGGGTGCTGCCACAGGCCAACAGCCGGCAGGCGCAGGAAGCGCTGCAGCGCGATGGCGTCGCCTTCGTACCGATCGGCGCACTCGCTCCCGGCCTGTCCAACCTGCTGGCACTACGCGGCCGCCTGGGGGTACGCTCGAGTGCCCATACCTTGGCCAAACTGATCGATCCCTTCAGCGCCGACAATTCATTCGGCGCGGGCCAGGGGGGCGGACTGCGCATGGTGAGCGTGACGCACCCGGCCTACGCGGACAAGATGCGTGATTTTTTCATCGAGTCCGGCAGCGCGGCGCTGCTGATGCGCGGGACTGAAGGAGAGGCTTTCGCCAACCCGAAGCGCCGGCCGCAGATCGAATATATCCGCGACGGCGCCAGCACCGTGCTGTTCGAGGCCGAGCACGGCACCATCAAGAACCTGCCGGCACTTCCGGATGAATGTGATGCGCGCACCACCGCGCAGTGGATTCGCGAGACGCTCGACGGCGCCCATCCGATTCCGCTGCCGATCATCAACCAGCTCGCCTGCTGCCTCTTCGCGTCCGGCTACGCCGACGACTTTACCCAGGCCAAGGCGATTGCCGCCGTCAAGGCGCGCCTGCCGCTAGCCGCCTGAGTCCGGATGCGTCGATCTTCCACAAGACGCAGCATCAGCCCGTAGACGCGCTCAGCTGCGCAATACGTAGCGCACGAACGCGTCGCGCGGCGTATACCTGTCGTACAGGCGACGCGCGTAGGCATTGTCTTCCTTGGTCATCCAGTAGATACGCGACCAGCCCTGGGTTGTCATTTGTGCGGCGAGCCAGTCAATCAGTGCCTTGCCATACTGCCGGCCGCGCACGGTCGGATCGACGAACAGGTCCTCAAGATAGCAAACCGGCGTCAGCGTCCATGTATTGTCGTGGAGGATGTAATTTGCCATGCCCTGCACACCCCCCGTTTCGTCACAAGCCAGAACGCAATGCACCGGCGCTACCGGATCGATGATGCGGCGCCAGGTATGCGCGGTCACCTCTGCGCCCAGGGATACCTCGTAAAACGCACAATATCCTGCCCACAGTTCGCGCCAGCGCGCCTCATCGGCAGGAGTGGCGGGGCGAATCGTAACGTTCATGCAAGGCTCCCTGTGCAAAGCGCAGAGCATAACCCGGGCAATGCTCAAAGATGGCGCGCGATCGCCCTGATGTCTTCTTCAAACATCTCGCCCATGTCGAATTGGGCGAGGCGTCCATCACGCCCGATCACGTAGGTCTGCGGCAAGCCTTTGCGCAGATGGTATATCGCGGCGTAGGCGGGGTTGACCATGCCTGCCTTGAAAGAGTAACGATGGCGGCGCATGTAGTCGTCTGCCGCCTTGCGGGTCTTGTCGATGCTGACGCCGACCACGTGGAGCCCGCGTGCCCGGTGCTCTACGTAGAGGGCTTCAATCAGCGGATTTTGCTTGGCGCAAAACGGGCACCATGAGGCCCAGAATTCCAGGACCACCAACTTGCCGCGCATGGCGGCAAGGTCAAGCGCCGTGCCGTCAAGCAAGGTGAGCGGGGGCAGCACTACCGTTTCGCCTTGGTTCCAATTCCCGACGGCGCAGGCCGGGTCCGGCAGTGACGCTAGCCCCACCATGGCGCCCGCCAGTGACGCAGACAGAAACCGGCGACGCGTCCCGCACATGGGTCAGAACTCGATCTGATCGGCGATGGCTTTGATTCCGGCGCGCGCGCAGGCTTCGTCCGCCTCGCCGCCAGGGCCGCCTGATACGCCGATGGCGCCGAGCAAACTGCCGCCGGCCTCAATCGGCACGCCGCCACCGGCTGCGATCACCCGCGGCAGAGCGCGGATGCCGCTCATCGGTTTGCCCGCCTGGGTTTCGCCTGCAAGCGCCAGTGTGGTCGTCTTGAAGCTGGCTGCGGTCCACGCCTTGTCGGTGGCGGTGCCCGGCGTGTGCGGGCCGGCGAACCTGTCGCGCAGCAGTGCCTGAGTCACGCCGGCACGGTCGACCACGGCCACGGCGACTTGATATCCGCTCTTGCGGCAGCTTTCCAGTGCCGCGCGCGCCGCGCTCAGCGCTGCTTCGGGGGTGAGGCTCTTGATGTTGAACGTGCCGTCCACGGGTTGACCCTCGGTGCGGGTGGCGACCAGCGCCAGCATGCAGATGGCAAACAATCCATTTCTCATATTGATGCTCCGAGCCCCTATGGTGATTCTCCAAGCCCTTATGGGCGGAGGTATGCCCAGCCTTGTTGCTGCCGCTTCATCAGTTGCACCACGTCGGCCTCCACGAAGCCGATTTCGGCAGCATGTCGTCCCGTGTGATTTGCTGGTTCTTCATGGTGTTCTCGCATGCCACGACCGATACGCCCGAGCCGAGTGCTTCGGCCACCCGGTTGCCGGCAATGGAGTCGGCTTTGAGCATGGCCAACCCCGGCCCGTAAGCGACTATTTCGATATCCACGTTGTTCGCGCCAAGATCGGCCTGAACGTTCTTGACGTTGTTGAGGGGGAGATTCCACTTGGCGGGTTCGGCGTCGCTGACCTGAAACACGACCTTCTGGCGTGTGCCAGCCTGGCCGTGTGCCTGATTCGTCAAGGGCAGTAACAGTGCGACCACGATGCACAGCAAAGCCGCAGCACGT
This sequence comes from Burkholderiales bacterium, assembly GCA_947473125.1. Taxonomy (GTDB): domain Bacteria; phylum Pseudomonadota; class Gammaproteobacteria; order Burkholderiales; family JAEUOS01; genus CANJDH01. Next base: position 3,342 of record CANJDH010000072.1, on the reverse strand, counting down.
GTCCTTGCTTTGGTATGGATAGGCATGGCAGACGCTCCTGGCTTAGGGTGTGTGGATCGGGGCACGTGTGCCGTCAACGGCGCTTAGGCGATCCCCGGGTTTCCCTGCATGCCCTTGAGCTGTGGCAGGTTGAGCTTCACCGGTTTGATCACTTTTTTCGCGCGCATGTAACCGGCGACCAGATCCCATATCGGTTCCCCTTTCGCCCCTTCGGCCACCGGCGCCCAGCCCGCCACCTTGTATTTCTTGTCGGCTTCAAGCGGCTTGCCTGCCAAGCGCATGTCTGAAATGCGACCGCCCATTTTCGCGTTCGGATCGCAGGCATAGGTCATGCCGCCGACCCGCACCATGTCGCCGCCTTGCTGGTAGTACGGATCGGGGTTGAACAGGTTGTCGCACACGTCTTCCATGATGGTTTTGATCTGCTCTCCCGACAGTTCGTTGAGCGTCACGTAGGGATAGGTGATGGCGGTCTGGTCCATCACGTGATCCATCGTGATCGCCTGACCGGGCAGGAGCGAAGTACCCCAGCGAAAACCGGGTGAAAACGCGATCGGCGCACCCTTGGTTTCCATCAAGGCATTGAGAATCACCTGGTCGAGCGTGCCGTTGAAATTGCCACGGCGGTACAGCAGGTCTTCGGTGACGGCGAGCTTTTCGTCGAGATTGGCTTTGTAAGGGGCACGCACCTTGTCGATGTGTGCCTGCATCTCCACGTCGGCTTTGAGGTAGTTCGAGAACACCGGCAACAGTTTGTAGCGGAAGTCGGTGACTTTCTTGTCTCTGACCTCAAGGTCCAGGACGCCGAGAAACTTGGTGTTGCTGCCGGCATTGGTGACCAGGGTCTGCCCCGAGGCGTTCCTGACGATGATCGGTTGCGGCATGCCATCGTGCGTATGCCCCCCGAGGATCGCGTCGATGCCGGTGACGCGCGAAGCCATCTTGATATCCACATCCATGCCATTGTGCGAAAGCAAAATCACCGCGACGGCGCCTTTGGCGCGCGCCTCGTTGACGGTCTTTTGCATGTTTTCTTCCTGGATGCCGAAGTTCCAGTCGGCCATCAGGTAGCGCGGGTTGGCGATGGGCGTGTAAGGAAACGCCTGCCCGATGATGGCGACCGTCGCGCCGTTGATTTCCTTGATCACATAGGAGGGAAATACCGGATCGCCGAAATCGGCAGTCTTGATGTTTTGCGCGACAAAATCAATCTTGCCCTTGAAGTCCTTGGTGACGATTTCCTCGACGCGTTTGGCGCCGAGGGTGAACTCCCAGTGGCCGGTCATCACGTCCACACCCAGCAGTTTGCAGGCGTCAACCATGTCCTGACCCTGCGTCCATAAGGCTGTGGCCGAGCCTTGCCAAGTGTCCCCACCATCAAGCAGCAGGGCACCCGGGCGTTCTGCGCGCATTTTTTTTACCAGCGTTGCAAGGTGCGCGAAGCCGCCGGTCTTGCCATACAGCTTTGCCGCGCGTGCGAAATCGAGATGGGTGAACGCATGCGCCGTGTTGCGCGCCAGGTCGCGTGTATAGCCGGCTGGTGCGGCCATCGGGTTCATCTTGAAGTAGTTGAGCAGCGCTGCGCCTACCAGATGCGGTGGGCGGCCCACCGCATCTGCCACGCCCAGGTTCACGTTGGGCTCCCGAAAATATACCGGCAGCAATTGCGCGTGGCAGTCGGTGAAGTGCATCAGATGCACATTGCCGAAGGCCTTCGCGTCGTACAGGCTGGCAGCCGGATCGGCGGCAAAGGCTTCGCCGCCTTCAAGGGCCAGGCCGCTCGCCGAAGCGGCAGCAAGGATATTGAGAAATTCGCGACGGTTCATCAGGAATTGCTTATGCGAGGAGGCGAAAAAAGGGCGGATCAACCGTCCTGGTTGGATTGCGCTACTGGTTGACGGGTGAAGCCGGGTCCAGCAAGAGGGCGGTGACATCCTTCAATTGCTTCTCGGTCAGGATGCCATTGTGGCCAAAGCGCGGCATGTTGGAGCAGGCGCTGTAGGCCTGCGGGTTGTAGACCTTGCCGTACGTGTATTTCTGGATCGCTTCGGAGTTGCCGCGCAGCTTGCCAAAGCCCAACAGGGTCGGGCCGATCGTGCCGTAGGAAATTTCCCGCGGGGAAATCTGGTGGCAGGCATAGCAGTTGCCTCCTGACGGGTTGGCCGGGTTGTCGCTGAATTGTTTGCCTACCCCGGTTTGGGCGATTTTTTCGCCCTCGCGCCAGTCGCCGAGCAGCTTGCCGTCAGTGGGATACTTGATCAGCTCGAATTGGCTTTTTTCAATAGCCGCGAGCGCTTCTTTTGACAAGGGCTTGCCGTCGTCGATGCTGCATTGGGCCTGCGGGCTGTCCTGGTTCAGTCGGTCAAGCTTGGCCTGGCCGCGCTCTTTGAACGAAGCGCGCAGGACCTCAGTCGCCTGCTTGGCGAGCTCGGCGTCGCTCAGGGTTGCGCAGCCCACCAAAATGGCGGCAGCTACGCCAAGAATGGCTCCAGTCAATGGTTTCATGGGTATATCCTGTGAGAATGGCTCTGGTGGCTGGTTCTGGGCTAGCGCTTGATTGCGGGTGCGTTGAATTCGGCGCCGTTAGCGTTGCGCGCGAGAAACATGGTCAGCGCAATCGAGGCGTCCGAGGTGAATTCAAGATCCGGAAAACGTTGCTGGCGAAAGCAATCGTTCAGGCGCCACTGGAACGTGCGCAATTCGCCCTGCGAGACACGGTATGCCGGCCAGGTGGTGTAGGCGCGTTGCGCGTCGCGGGTTTCGGTCAGGTTGGGCAAATCCTGCAGGCGGATGCGCTTGCCGCTCTCCGCATGGCAGGTTGCGCAGGCGAAATCATGCGGGCCGCCGCGAAAGAAAAACATCTTCTTGCCCATCTCGAACATCTCGCGCTCTTTGGGGTGGCTCATCGCGACGTTCATCTTCACGCCCTTGGATTCGGAGGTGATGAAAGCCACCAGCGCCTCGTTGTCGGAGCGGTTCGTGCCGCTGCCAAAAGGCTGTTTCCTGGCCTCGGCTGCCGACAATCCCTGGATTGTCACGCGACAGTACACGAGGCGGGTTTCGAGATCCATCACACGCCCGGCATCGGCGAAGAATTTTGGCAATACGGTATACGCGCCCTGGACCTTGCCGGCACCCGACCCGAGGTCGCAGGTTTCAAGGGAGACGTTTTTCGGGCCGGTTTTTTTCTTCCAGAGGTCTTCGCCGCGGGCTTCCCACAATTCGGCCGGATTGCCGCCGGCGAGCGCCTGACGGTACTCCTCGATCTTCTTGATGGTATCGGCGCCCGACTGCGCCAACGCGCCGAAGGGTAGGGCGCATGCCAGCGCGAGGGCCGCGTAT
>CANJDH010000071.1 GCA_947473125.1 Burkholderiales bacterium | reverse complement strand
TGGATCTGAGGACCACTGACTTCCATTTCCGCTGGACCGCCAGGCAGCGCGCAGACGAGTGGGCGCGCCGCGCCGGCGTTGCAGGCTCGACTTCGGCACGGCAATGGGTCGAGCAACTTTGCGATGGCGCCGGGCCGCCGCTGAGCGCTGATCGCACCTTGGGTGCCCTCGGCGGCATCGTCGCCAGTCGCGTCGCGCGCGAACTGCACATTGGTGGCCCAAGCCATGCGATTTGCAGTGAGGACACCTCGGGCTTGCGGGCGCTGGATGTTGCCGTACGGGCGCTGCGCCGCGGGGAACTTGATCTGGCCCTGGTTGGTGCAGTGGATTTGACAGGAGACTTGCGCACCCTGCTCGCGACCGATGCGGTGCGGCCCTATTCGCGCGCCGGGCGTCCGCGGCCCTTCGATGTTGATGCAGATGGTGCAGTTCCCGGAGAAGGCGCCGTTTGCCTGGTAGTCAAACGGCTGGCCGATGCACAGCGAGACGGTGACCGCGTTTACGCGCTGATTCGTGGTGTCGGCACCGCGCAGGGCAATGCCCTGGGCACACGGAACGACACGACTGCGTACGGCCAGGCTTTGGCGCAGGCCTACGCGGAAGCCGATGTGGCGCCTGCCAGCGTACAGCTGGTCGAGGCGCACGGCAGCGGCTCACCGGCCGAAGACGCTGCAGAAGCGCATGCGTTGGTGGAGTTTTTTGGCACCGACGCCCGTAACCTTGCCTGCAACATCAGCAGTGCGAAGGCAGATGTCGGCCACACCGGGGCTGCGAGCGGCCTTGTATCCCTCGTGAAGGCAAGTCTGTGCGTCTATCATGAGGTCATACCGGGTTTGCGCCATCACCGCCAGTCGCGAGCGGAACTGGCGGCACGGCCAGGCATGTACTTGCCGCATGGCGCGCGGCAATGGTTGCGCGATCGGGTCGATGGTCCCAGGCGTGCCGGCGTCAGCGCCATGGGGGTAGAAGGCGGCTGCATCCATGTGGTTCTCGAAGGGGTCGAAGCGCGGGCAGCAACGCCGCCGATGCCTGCGGCATGGCACAGCCACCCGCCGGGGGCGGACGCCCTGTTCACCGTTTCCGGACCGAGCCCGGTTGCTTTGAGCAACGCTCTTGCCGAACTGGGACGACTCGCGCGGAGTGCAACAGCGACCTCAATCGAGCAGGTCGCAAGGCATTGGTGGAAGGGGCGCGGAGCAGAGTCTCTTGGACCACACCGGTGCGCACTGCTGGCGCGCAGTGTGCCGCAGTTGCAACGCTTGATTGCGCTTGCCGCAACTGGCGCTGACGACGCTTTGCGCGGCAGCGAAGATTACGAGCGGATCTTCTTGTGCAATCCGGCCGCCTCAGGTCACCCGGGGCGTATCGCGTTTGTGTTCCCGGGCTCGGGCAATCAGTTCGACGGGATGGGGTCGGCTCTGGCGCTGCGCTGGCCGGAAGTGTTGCGTGCACAAGACGTCGAAAACGAGCGGCTCGCGAGCCAGTTTGGGGTGGATCAGTTCTGGAACGGATCGCTGTCGAAGGCATTGCTCACGGACCATCGTGCCTTGATCCGCGGGCAAGTCACATTCGGCACGATGGTCGCCGATCTTGCCGCGCGCTTCGGGATCAAGCCGACGGCTGCGATCGGCTATAGCCTCGGGGAGTCCACGGCGCTATTTGCGCTGCGCGCGTGGCGCCAGCGCGATGCAATGCTTGAACGCTTGAACAGGTCGTCGCTGTTTGCGCATGATCTGACAGGTGATGTGGATGTCTTGCGCCGAAGCTGGCGTGTTTCCGACAATCAGCAAGTCGAATGGATCACCGGCATGGTCGACCGTTCGGTAGAGCTGGTGCGCGCCGCCATCGGTGGGCGAAAGCGCGTCTACGTTCTGATCATCAATACTGCGGATGAATGCGTCATAGGTGGAGACCGTGCGGAGGTTGAGGACGTTGTTGCCGGGATGGGCTGCCTCTGGTTTCCGTTGCAGGGGGTGGGCACCGTCCACTGCGAACTGGTAGGTCCAGTGCGCAAAGCTTACCGCGAGCTGCATCAATTCGAAACCATGCCGCCGCCTGATGTCGAGTTCTACAGTTGCGCATGGGGCCGTGCCTACACGCCGGACCGGGAAACTGCGGCAGATGCGATTGAGGCCCAGGCGCTCGATACCATCGACTTCCCGCGCGTGATTCGGGCGGCCTACGCCGCAGGGGTACACACGTTTGTGGAAATCGGCCCCGGCAATTCATGCAGCCGCATGATTGGAAAAATTCTCGAGGACCGGCCGCACTTTGCCAAGTCGTTGTCGATCGCCGGGCCGGCACCGGTCACGCATTTCCTGCGTACCGTGGGCCAACTGTATGCGGAAGGCGTGCCGGTCAGTCTCGACATGCTGTATGGCGAAGAAGGAACTGGCGCGGTCGTCGCGGGTGACGACGTTTCACCGGTTGTGCGCGCAGGTGCGGGACGGAACATTACGGTCTCCATCAGCGGAGCGCCCTTGTCCGTGCCAGTCTCGGCTGGCCCGGATGCCGGCGAACATGGTGTTGCCGGGCCGGCTCAAGCCGCCGTTCCGGAGCAGACCATACCCGATGAAGCGGATCCCAGCTACCAAGTCAAGCGGGCACTGGAGCCTGCCGCCCAACCTGATTTTGACGACCTTGTGGTTTCCGCCTCGACACGGGCGGAGCAGGCCACCGTTGATGCCCATCAAGCCTATCTGCGATTTTCGGAAGGCCTTGCCACCAGCCTGGCCCAGGCGGTAGCAATGCAGGTCAGCTTGCTCAACGCCGGGGCGGGTACTGCAACCCTGTCGTCCGGGCGTGATGCTTTGGTCGCGCAGCGTCCACGAGTGCTTGCAGACTCCTTGGCAGTTGGGCCCTCTTCGGTGGGCCTTTCCTCCGCGCACAGTCTGGCCGCGACGAGTGCTGCGTTCTCCAATGGGGTTCCGCGCATGCTCGATCGCGCAGCATGCCTTGAATTTGGGCGTGGTCTAGTTGGCCGCGTGCTCGGGCCGCGGTTTGCCGCAGCCGACGCCTTCCCGACCCGGGTCCGGCTTCCTGACGAACCGCTGATGCTGGTCGACCGCATCGTCGAGATCGACGCCGAGCCCTTGTCGATGACGCACGGGCGTGTCGTGACCGAACACGACATCCATCCCGGTGCGTGGTACCTCGATGGCGGGCGCATTCCCACCTGCATTGCCGTCGAGGCGGGGCAGGCCGATTTGTTCTTGTCGGGCTATCTGGGCATTGATTTCGAAACGCACGGACATTCGGTGTACCGCCTGCTGGACGCCAAGGTTTGTTTTCATCGCGGGCTGCCAGGGCCGGGCGAAGTGATCCATTACGACATCCGCATCGAGCGATTCTTTCGCCAGAGCGACACGTGGCTGTTCAAGTTCAATTTTGAAGCGACGGTCAACGGCGAACCCCTGCTTTCGATGACTGATGGTTGCGCGGGATTTTTTTCCCGGGCAGAACTGGCGGCCGGAAAAGGCGTGGTGCGCACGGCGCTCGATCTCAAACCGATACCGGGAAAACGTACCGCCGGCTGGGAAGCGTTGGCCAAGGCCGGTGTGGAAAGCTATTCCGCGCAACAGCTTGATGCCTTGCGCGAGGGTGACCTTGCGACCTGCCTGGGTAGCGAGTTCATCGGCTTGCCCGTGCGCCAGCCGGTGACGTTGCCCGGCGGACGCATGAAGCTGGTGCACCGGATCGCGCACCTCGATCCTGCCGGCGGCCGCTTCGGGCTTGGCCTGGTTCGCGGGGAGGCAGATATCCGTCCCGACGACTGGTTTCTGAAATGCCATTTTGTCGATGATCAGGTAATGCCCGGTACGCTGATGTTCGAGTGCTGCCTGCACACCTTGCGCGTGTTTTTGCTGCGCCTGGGGTGGATTGCCGAAGCAGGGCAAGTCGTACTCGAGCCGGTGCCGGGCGTCGCCAGCCAGTTGAAGTGCCGTGGCCAGGTGTTGTCCACCACCCGGGTCGTCACGTATGAGGTGTCCGTCAAAGAGATCGGTTACCGCCCGGAGCCCTATGCGATCGCCGATGCCTTGATGTATGCCGACGGCAAGCCAATCGTCGAGATCACCAACATGAGCGTGCGCTACGCGGGCACGACCAGGGAGGCGATCGAATCGATTTGGGCAGGAGCCCGGGTGGCCGCCCCTGTTCCTTCGCGCAAGCCGCCGATCTTTACCTACGAAGACATTCTTGCGTTTGCAGTCGGCAAGCCCTCCGACGCCTTTGGCGAGCCGTACCGCGTATTTGATGCCGAGCGCGTTATCGCCCGCTTGCCCGGACCGCCCTTTCAGTTCATGGATCGCGTTACTGAAATTCGCGCCGAGCCCTGGAAAATCGTAGCCGGAGGAGAAGTCGAGTCTCAATATGATGTGCCGCCTGATGCCTGGTATTTCTCGGATAACCGGCAGGGTGACATGCCGTTTGCCGTTTTGCTCGAGATTGCGCTGCAGCCCTGCGGTTGGCTGGCAGCCTACATGGGGTCGGCGCTCACGAGTGACGTTGACGTGTCATTCCGAAACCTTGGCGGCACTGCCACGCAGTTCGTGCCGGTAAGGCCTGACACCGGAACGCTCTCGGTACGTGTGAAGCTGACGCGCGCGTCGAGTTCGGCGGGCATGATCATCCAGTTTTTCGATTATGAAGTGCGTGTTGGTCGGACCTTGGTTTACAAGGGCGATACCTATTTCGGTTTCTTCCCGAAAATCGCACTTCAGAAACAGGAAGGGCTGAAAGATGCCAAACGCTATCAGCCTTCGCAGGCTGAATTGTCTGGCAGCCGCAATCTGCCATTTCCCGAAGCGGCGCCGTTTCCCGGCGGCCGATTACGCATGCTCGATCGCATCGAGTGCTGGGCGGCCACCGGAGGGCCAAAGGGACTCGGTTTCATCCGTGCAACACGCCGCGTCAGGCCCGACGAGTGGTTCTTCAAGGCGCACTTCTATCAGGATCCGGTGGTGCCGGGCTCGCTTGGCCTTGAGTCGTTTTTGCAGTTGCTCAAGTTCATTGCCGTCGAGCGCTGGGGCCACAAGGAAGCGGGCCGCCTTGAGACAGTTGCCATGGACCAACCGCACCAGTGGACCTATCGTGGACAGGTCATTCCCGCGGACGCGGAGGTGACGGTCGAAGCGACGGTGACCGCAGTGGATGATGCCGACCATCTCCTGCGCGCCGACGGTTATCTGTGTGTCGATGGCCGCGTGATTTACGCAATGCAGGACTTCACCGTGCGCCAGCGCAGCGCTTGACCCGCCATGACGCCTACATACAATCGCGTCTACCTGACGGCAATGGGTTACGAACTTGGGCCGCAGATCGTCACGTCGGCAGAACTTGAAGTGCGCCTCGAATCTGCGTATGCAAAATTGAAACTGCAGGCCGGCCAGCTGGAGGCTTGGACCGGCATCGTTGAGCGCCGCTGGTGGGAGCCGCGGGCGCGTTTGTCTGTCGGCGCCACTGCTGCGGCCCGCAAGGCGTTGGCAAACGCGTCGGTGCAGCCGGCCGACCTCGGCGTCGTGATCTACGCGGGTGTCTGTCGGGAGAATTTCGAACCGGCAACGGCTTGTGCAGTCGCCGATGCGCTTGGTGTCAGGGGAAATGCGTCAGTGTTCGATCTGAGCAATGCCTGCCTCGGGGTCCTTAACGGCATGCTCGATATTGCCAATCGCATCGAGCTGGGCCAGATTCGCGCAGGGCTGGTCGTTTCTTGTGAATCGGCGCGGGAGATCAACGAAATAGTCATTGCCAATCTGCTTGACGGCTCGAGCATGGAGGCGCGTGACGGGCTGGACATGGCACAGTTCGCCGAGGCGCTGGCCACATTTACCGGGGGCTCTGGCGCCGTCGCCATGCTCTTGACGGATGGCTCGTTCGGCGGGGCGAAAGGCCATCGCCTGTGCGGTGCCGTGTCACACGTGGCCCCGGAACATCACGATCTGTGTCGCTGGGGTCTTGAAGAGACGGGCGCAGCGGTCGGCGGCCATCAGTTTGCCCAGTACATGAAAACCGATTCGGTGGCAGTGCTCAAACACGGCGTGCAGCTGGGACAACAGACATGGCAGGCCTTCCTTGGCGACATGGCGTGGTCGGCGTCGCAGGTAGACCGCATCATCTGCCATCAGGTGGGTAGCGGGCACCAGGATGCAATCCTCCGATCGCTGCAGATTCCGCGCGAGAAGGACTACACCACGTATCGCTTTCTCGGCAACATGGGGACCGCCGCGTTACCGGTCACTGCCGCGATTGCCGAGGAGCGCGGTGTCCTCAAAGCCGGGCAGAAGATCGGATTTCTTGGTATCGGTAGCGGACTTACCTGTTTGATGATGGGGTTTGAGTGGTGAATTTCAGCAACGAACTTTATCCGTTCACCGGCGCATGGCACGAGGTGAACGGCTTCAAGATGCATGTACTCGACGAGCCGGCGGACGAAGCCGCCGCCGGCGCGCAAGACAATACGGTGCTGATGTTGCACGGCAATCCGACATGGTCGTTTTTCTTTCGCAATCTGGTTCTCGGATTGCGTGGCCGGTATCGCGTGGTCGTGCCCGATCACATCGGCTGCGGGCTATCCGACAAGCCCGACGAGAAGGACTATGCATACACGCTGCAGCGCCGCGTCGATGACCTCGCAGCGTTGATCGAAAAGCTGGAAATTCGCGGACGCATCACACTGCTGATGCACGATTGGGGCGGCATGATCGGCATGGCCTATGCCACGCGCTTTCCGGAGAGAGTCGGCAAACTGGTGTTGCTGAACACGGCGGCATTCCTCCTGCCCAAGTCGAAGCGCTTGCCCCTGTCGTTGTGGCTGTGCCGCAGGACTCCCCTGGGCGAGCTGATCATCCGTGACACCGGCCTGTTCACCAGCGTGCTGGCGCGCTGGGCAGTGTGCCGGCCGATGGCACAGCGCGTGCGCGAAGCTTACCTTTGGCCGTACCGGCTGCCAGATGACCGTACCGGCCTGCTCCATTTCGTGCAGGACATTCCGCTCCGTCCTGGTGATCCGAGTTATGCGTTGGTCACCCAGGTTCAGGCCGCACTGTCACAATTCAATGCGATCCCGACGGTCATCCTCTGGGGCGACAAGGATTTCGTTTTCGACCATCATTTCCTGCGCGAATGGCAGCGCATTCTGCCGGCGGCTACGGTGCATCGCTTTCCGAATGCCGGCCACTACGTGCTAGAAGATGCAGGTGCGGAAATATTGCCGCTGGTGCAGGAATTCCTGGCACGCAACTCGGGCCATGCGTAGCGCGGCACCACCCGGCGCCAGAAATATTGCCAGGCATCTGGCGACGATGGCCGATTTGCAGCCGTCGCGTCCGGCGGTCATTTGCGCAGCCGGACGGGATGCGCACGGCGCCGTGACGTATCAGCAGCTGTCGTTCCGCGAACTGGAGGATGAAAGTAGCCGTCTGGCGCAAGCGCTTGCAGAAGTTGGCATCGGGCGTGGCATGCGTACCGCCCTGATGGTGCCGCCGAGCCTGGATTTCTTTGCGCTCACGTTTGCGTTGTTCAAGGTCGGTGCGGTGCCGGTGCTGATCGACCCCGGTATCGGGCTTTCCAACCTGCGCGGCTGCCTGGCTCACGCGCGACCCGAGGCATTCGTCGGTATTACCAAGGCCCATGCGGCGCGTGTGATTCTGGGTTGGGCGCGCGACACGGTGCGTATTAACGTCACGGTCGGTTCCAGATTGTTCTGGGGCGGCCACACGCTTTCGGGCTTGCGCGAACGCGTGTCGCACGGGCCCTCTTTTGGCGTCGCAGAATCGGGGCCCGACGCTGCCGCAGCCATCCTGTTTACCAGCGGCAGCACCGGCGCACCCAAGGGGGCGGTCTATACGCACGACATCTTCAACGCCCAGGTGGAACACATCGGCGCGCTCTACGGCATCGAGCCGGGAGAAATGGATCTGGCCACCTTTCCCTTGTTCGCCTTGTTCGGCCCGGCGCTCGGCATGACGGCGGTCGTGCCCGAGATGGACGCATCGCGCCCGGCCAGCGCCGATCCGGTAAATATCATTGGCGCAATCGAGAAATTCGGCATCACCAACATGTTCGGCTCCCCGGCCCTGATCAACCGCGTAGGCCGGTACGGGGAACTGCACAACGTCAAACTACCGAGCCTGCGACGTGCCATTTCGGCGGGCGCTCCGGTGCCGGCCAAGGTACTTGAGCGCTTTGCCGGCATGTTGTCGCCCGGTGCGCAAATCTTCACGCCCTACGGCGCTACCGAATGCCTGCCGGTAGCGTCGATGGGTAGCGAGGAGATTCTGCGCGAGACGCGCGCCCGCACTGACCAGGGCGCAGGCGTGTGCGTGGGGCGCCCGGTGCCAGGCTTGTCTGCAAAGGTAATTCGCATCAGTGACGCGCCGATCGAAACCTGGAGCGATGCCCTTGAGCTGCCCGCCGGGGAGATTGGCGAAATTGCGGTCAAGGCTGCGCATGCGACGCGCACCTATTTCAATTTGCCGGCGGCCACTGCGCTGGCCAAGATCCAGGATCCGGCTGACGGCGGGTTTTATCATCGCATGGGTGACGTGGGTTATGTAGACCCTCAAGGCCGCCTGTGGTTTTGCGGGCGCAAGGCGCATCGTGTTGCCACTGCGCAGGCAACCCTGTTTTCGATTCCCTGTGAAGGCGTGTTTAACGCGCATCCCAAAGTGTTTCGCACCGCACTGGTTGGCGTGCTGCGCAACGGCGCGACCGAGCCGGTGCTTTGCGTCGAACTCGAGCCGGATGCGCGCGGCGCATCGCGAGATGCCATCCGCGAGGAGCTGCGCGCACTGGGCGCCGGCCATGCGCATACCCGGGATATCCAGACCTTTCTGTTCCATCCGTCGTTTCCCGTGGACGTGCGCCACAACGCCAAGATCTTTCGCGAAAAGCTGGCGGGTTGGGCCGCTGGAAAGCTCCGGTGAAAGCACTCGTTACCGGCGGCGGCGGCTTTCTCGGGCAGGCAATCGTGCGCGCCCTGCTTGCGCGCGGCGCAACGGTGCGCAGTTTTTCACGTCAGGCTCATGAAGCATTGCATGTCCTCGGCGTGGAGCAATTGCGCGGCGACCTTGTTGACGCGGCAGCCATGTCTGCCGCCGTGGCGGGTTGCGATGTCGTGTTTCACGTCGCCGCCAAGCCGGGCATCTGGGGCGCCTACGCCGTCTATCACCAGACCAATGTCACCGGCACGCTGAACGTGATCGCGGCGTGCCGGCAGCACGCGGTACGGCGACTCGTGTACACCAGTTCGCCAAGCGTGGTATTTGACGGGCATGACATGGAAGGCGTCGACGAATCCGTGCCTTACCCGTCGCACTTTGAAGCGCATTATCCGCACACCAAGGCCCTTGCCGAGCAAGCGGTCCTCGCCGCGAACGACGCGCAACTCGCGACAGTGAGCCTGCGCCCGCACCTGATCTGGGGTCCCGGTGACAACCACCTGCTGCCGCGCATGGTGGCGCGCGCGCGGTCCGGGCAGTTGCGGCGCATTGGCGCGCGCCCGAATCTGATCGACACGGTTCATGTGGACAACGCCGCGGACGCACACCTGCTGGCTGCCGACCGCCTGGCGCCGGGAGCCGCGATTGCCGGCCGGGCCTATTTCATCTCGCAAGGCGCACCGGTGCCCATGTGGGACATGGTCAACCACTTGCTGGGGGCGGCGGGCGCGCCCCTGGTCACCAAGTCGGTACCGGTGCCGATGGCATTGGCGCTCGCCTGGGTGTTCGAGACACTACATCGCCTCACAAGCAATCCGGCAGAGCCGCGCCTGACGCGCTTCGTCGTGCGCGAGATGTCTACGGCGCATTGGTTTGACATATCGGCCGCACGCCGGGATCTCGGCTACGCGCCACGAATCTCGATGGCCGACGGGTTGGCGCAGTTGCGCACCGCACTGCACGCGGATCCGGCGGGGCGCAGCACATGAATCTGCAGGTTCTCACGTTGCGACGCGGCGCCGAGGAGTGCGTCGCCTGTTTTTCCTCGATGCACGAGGCCGAGCTGCAGTCGTACGCCGATGCAGTGGAGTCGTTTTTGAGTGCCGCCGAACTGGCGGTTTTTGCGGGCCTGCGCTTTGCACAAAAGAAGCAGGCATTTCTTCTGGGTCGGCTGGCGGCCAAGCAGGCGCTGGGCGCACTGCTGGAAGAGGCCGATTGGCGCCTCATCGATATCCGCTCCGGCATCTTCGGCCAGCCCCTGGTGCGGCACGCTCGTTTGGCCTGCGCCGAAGTAACGGTGAGCCACTCGCATGGCCTCGCGGTGGCGCTGGCCTATCCCGGCGAGTGGCCGATGGGTATCGACCTGGAAACCGTATCGGCCGCCTCCGCTCCCACAGTCCTGGATGCGCTGCAGGCGTCTGCCGCTGAGCAGGCGTGGCTCGCCAGCGGAGCGATTGATCCAGCCGCTGCGTGCGGGGTGCTGTGGAGCGCCCGCGAGGCGCTCGGCAAGTCCATGAAAATCGGCCTCAACTGTCCGCCGGGAGTGCTTTCACTCAATCACATTGAGCGACATGGCGCTGCCGGCTGGGGTGCGCGCTACACAAATTTCCCGCAGTCCCGGTGTGTGTCGCAAGTCGACTCCGGGAGAGTGCTGTCGATGGCGATGCCCGGCGAGGTCGATGTGACGCCGTGGCCGCCGCCCTTGCCGCCGCCGTCGCCGTGCTCGGGCTAGCCGCGCCCGGAGCGCCCTTTACAACCAGCCGTGCTCGGCAAACGAGATGGCGCTGCGCCCGGCGACGACGAAGTGGTCCAGCACGCGCACATCGACCAGGCCCAGCGCGTTTTTAAGGGCGTCGGTGAGCAGGCGGTCCGCCTGGCTCGGTTCCGCAGCGCCGGACGGATGGTTATGCGCCAGGATCACCGCTGCCGCGTTATGGGTGAGCGCACGCTTCACGATTTCGCGCGGATACACGCTGGTCTGCGTTAGTGTTCCGCGAAACAACTCTTCTGTGGCGATCAATCCGTTTTGGGCATTGAGAAACAGCACGCAAAACACTTCATGCGGTCGGCTCGCCATGCCCAGCACCAGATAATCCTTTACTGCCGCCGGGGACGACAGGTTGACCCCCTGGTGCAAGCTCTCGCCGAGGGCACGGCGTGCCATTTCCAGAACCGCCTGCAGTTGCGCAAACTTGGCGTCGCCCATGCCGTGCACCGCGGTGAAGTCGCTGCGCACGGCGGCGAACAACTTGTTCAGACCGCCGAACGATGCGAGCAGTTCGCGTGCCAGGTCAACCGCCGTCTTGCCGCGCACGCCGATGCGCAGGAACAGCGCCAGCAGCTCGGCGTCGGTGAGCGCCTGCGGGCCGTGCAGCAGCAGTTTTTCGCGCGGCCGCTCCGCAGCGGGCCAGTCGGTAATGGGCATGACTTAAAATGGGCCGGATGAACCAAGAGATATTGCCAAGCAACGCACCATGAGCGAAAACGGACTACCTGTCGTGAAGGCCGACAGCTATTTAACGCTGCGCTACCGGGTCAGCCTGCCGGACGGCACCGAAGCGGTCAGTACCTTCGGCATGAACCCCGCCACCCTGGCGCTGGGGTCGGGGCAGCTTGCCGAGCCGCTCGAACGATGCCTGATCGGGATGCGCGTCGGCGAGCGCGCTGCCTACACGCTGGAACCCGAGGCCGCGTTCGGCCTGCGCAATCCCGAATTGATCCAGCGCATCGCGCGCGGCGCACTGCCGCGAGTGGTCGACGAGGCGCCCGGCAGCCGCATTGCCTTTACCGACGCCTCCGGCGCGCAATTCGCCGGCACCCTGATCGAACAGGATGCGACCCACGCGGTGTTTGACTTCAACCACCCGCTGGCCGGCAATACGGTGGTGTTCGAAGCCGAAATCGTGGGTGTCATGCAGCCATGAATGCGCCGGCGGCATCGACCGGTGATGCCGAAATCCTGCTGGCGCAACCGCGCGGCTTTTGCGCCGGCGTGGTGCGTGCCATCGACATCGTCGAGCGGGCGCTCGAGTTGCACGGACGGCCGATCTACGTGCGCCATGAAATCGTCCACAACAAGTATGTGGTTGACGACTTGCGCGCGCGCGGTGCCATTTTTGTCGATCACCTGTCTGAAGTGCCTCCCGGGGCGACCCTGATTTTCAGCGCCCACGGCGTGCCGCAAAGCGTGCGCCTTGAGGCGCAGCAACGCGGCTTCACGCTGTTCGACGCGACCTGTCCGCTGGTGACCAAGGTGCACATGGAAGTGCTGAAAATGCGCGAGGAGGGCCTCGACATCGTCATGATCGGCCACAAGGGCCACCCCGAGGCCGAGGGCACGATGGGGCAGGCCAGGGACGGCATGCACCTGGTTGAAACGCTTGATGATGTCGCCGCCCTCGAGGTGCGCGACCCGGCATTGCTCGCTTACGTGACGCAGACCACCTTGTCGGTCGATGATGCCGCACGCATCGTCGCGGCGCTCAAGGCGCGCTTCCCCGCGATCCGCGGCCCAAAGAAAGACGACATCTGCTACGCCACGCAAAACCGCCAGGACGCGGTCAAGTTCATGGCGCCGCAATGCGATCTGGTGATCGTGATCGGCTCGCCCAACAGTTCAAACTCGAATCGCCTGCGCGAAGTGGCGCAGACCCTGGGCACCGCCGCCCACATGGTTGATCGTGCCGATCAGATTGATGCCGCCTGGCTCGCTGGCAAAAAGCGTATCGGCGTCACCGCCGGCGCCTCGGCGCCGGAAGTCCTGATCCAGGAGGTGATCGACGCGCTGCGCCGCATGGGCGCCGGGTCGGTGCGCAAACTCGCCGGTGTCGAGGAGCAGGTCAAATTTCCGATGCCGCGCGGCCTGATGCGCGACGCCCGCCACTGAACCGCTTTGAGCAAGAATTAACCTGCCCCGAAGCAGGCCTCAACCAAAGTTCACTTCAATGGTCAGATAGGTCGGTGCCGGCTGGCCCTTCACTTCTGCCGGTGTGAAGCGCGCCTGTTCAAAGGCTGCTTTGGCATTGAGCCCGAATTCTTTCACCGGCTCGGACGACAATACACGCACCTGGTCAACCAGGCCATCGCGGCCGATCAGCACCAGCAGCGTTGCACGCCCCGTCATTTGCGGCGCGATATTGTCCGGAAACTTCGGTTCAATCTGCGTTAATGGCAAAGGGCGCACGTCAACTTCGGCCAGGGAGCGGTAAGGGCCAAAACCGCTTTCGTCGGGCCATTGCGACACCGGTCCCTGCAATTCCGGTTTGATCTCCACCGGCGCTGCATCGTCAAGCCCCTGGACTGCGGGCCGCTCAGGCGCCGGCGTAGACAGCTCTACCGGGCCGGTAGGCGCAACACCCGCCAGCGAGGGCGCCAGCGATGCAGATGCAAAGTCGGCGGAACTGCTGCGCGCCGCATCGGGCCGAAACGGGTTTGCCGCCGGCACAATGGTGCGCAGCGAAACCCGCATGGGCGCCAAACCCGATCCGGCAAGGTTCTTGAATTGCAGGCCGCCACCGGAGAACTCGGGCAGCAGCAGCGCATGCACCAGCAGCGACGCGACAGCGGCAAATGCCAGCCGCTGTGCGAATCCGCCGTCGGACTGATCCATGATCGCCAATGCCCTTGTGCAACCGTGGCAATGCTATTGCTGCATGCCGGTCAACTCGCGCCAGGTGACACGGCGCCCGCCAAACGCGCCTCCTGTCACCGGCGTGTCCCGCGTTAGCGATTCACCGGTACCGAGGCGTATTTCGGTCTTGACTTCGCCGGAAGGCAACTGGATCAGCGAGAAGCCCACAATCACGCCTGTCACCTTGATGCCGGCAGTCAAGCCCGAAGCGACCCCTGGTGGAATCAAGCCGGTTTCTATGCCGAAGGTATTGAGCCACGAGTCGCCGCCAGCCGAACACCCGTCCGACGTGTTCGGACTCGTACTGGCCACGACGAAGCTACCCGCCTGCAAAATCGGATCCACGAACACGCGTTCGGCGGGGTCAACCGCGCCGGCCGAAACCGCTGCGCCACTGCTGGCCGGAAAGTCGGCGTACCAGCCTTTGTT
Source organism: Burkholderiales bacterium (assembly GCA_947473125.1). GTDB lineage: Bacteria > Pseudomonadota > Gammaproteobacteria > Burkholderiales > JAEUOS01 > CANJDH01. Next base: position 9,594 of record CANJDH010000071.1, on the reverse strand, counting down.
CGAGCCCGACCACAACACCGTGTTCGCAGATGTTGTGACCGACCGTGTGGTACCTGCCACGCTGGTCACCAGATTGCGCTGCGCAAGATCGCTTCTCGTGCGGGTAGTGGCGGTCAGATCATCGTTGACAGCGTATACCGACTGTCCTGCGGTCGTGGCTTTGTCGGGGATGCCGATGTACTGGCCCGTTGCGAACGCAAGCACGCGCTTGCTCTGAATCAGTGCGAGTTCCGGTTTTGTGGTGATCGGCTGCACGGTGCCGCGCGTATCTCTGGCAGTAAATATTTTGGTGGCGGTCAAATAGCCTGCGCTGGCGCTGTCCAGATCAAAACGCCACATATTGCCGAGCAGGTCGCCGCCATAAACGGCAAGGGTGGTGTTGTCGGTGAGGGGGCTGTCAGACCATGCCGAGATTCGCGCAAAGCCACTGGGGCTGGCATCTGCGTAGCCTGCGCCAGCCGTGCCGCCGCCTCCGGTGCTGTTGTTTACCCGGCTCAGTATCTTGCCGGTAGTGGCTTCAAGCACATACAGGTAACCCTGACCATTGCCGGGGTTGTAGTTGTTCAGGCCGGAGCTGACGATAACCACCCATTTGCCATCCGACTTGCGCTTGGTGATGATCGGGTCGCCGTAGCTCAGGCCCACGTTGCAGTCAGACGTCTTGTCACCCACGGCAATCTGGGCGTCGGAGTAGCAGGTACCTGCTCCTATGCCAAATTCCCACATGCCTTTTGGCGCCAACGGATCGGTGATGTCGAGCGCGAAGAATCCGCGGCCGCCCGAACGCAGGCCGGTGACCATGATGGTGCGCCAGTCGTTAAGCCCGGCGCACGGGGCGCTGGTGCAGATATCGCCGATGATCGGCGAGCCATCGACCATGAAGGTGTGGTCATAGGGCGAGTTCGCCAGGCTTCTCAGGTTGGGGAACAACATCTGCGGAATGTAGGCCCAGCGCTCGACGCCGTTGCCGGTGTTGTTGCCCCCATTGAACGTATCGTCAGCCAGGGAGCTGGTCGATATGCCTGCAGTCTGGTAGTAAGCATTGTTGTTCACGTCGGTTTCGAACGCATGCAACATGCCTTCGTTGGCGCCAACAAACACCGTCGAGCGTCGCGGCACAGTCGGGGTCGGGAACTGCGCCCCCGGGCAGCCGGTGCCGGTGCCGAGTGTGCAACTCTTGAAAGCCGAGTAGCCCGCGTCGGCGTAGCTGAACGTGGCACCTTTCAGATACGCCGGTTTGGAACCGACGATGTCGCCCATTTTGGTGGTGCGTGCACGGAACAGGTCATTGATGTCGCCGAGGCTGTTTTCCTCGTTGGTGCGGTCCCCTCGAAGGTAATTCACCATTGCGCCCGCCGTCGCGGTTTTCTGTACCGCATTCCAGGTGCCGTACTGTGCCAGCAAGGCCGGGCTGAACTGGGCTTGTTCAGCGACGGTCAGGCCGCTGCCATCGGAGCAGCCTGCGCCGCTGCCGGCAATGCAAAAATGCCGCAAAAGATTGCCGCCGGCGTCGCCAGAGTCAAAGGTGTAGATCGAACGCTGGGTATAGGCACGCGAATCGAGCTGCTGTTTTGCGGACCACAGCGAGTTGTTCGATACGTAGCCGTTTGCCAGGTCCAGGGTATAAGCCTTGATGTCGCCGCTCCATTCCACGGTGGTGTATTCGCCCGCGAACGCGAAGTTGTCGCCTGCCACCGGGCGCAAGTTTGATGTCGCCGCTGCGGCGCCGGCGCCGGTGGCCTTTTGCAGGGTATTGAGCGCGTCGATCAGGCCTTCCACCAATTCCTGCGGATTGCTTGCCGAATAAAACTGGCCGCGCCCGTTGACGGCGGCGTGCCACAGGTCGTCCAGGGCTGATGGGGTATCAGCTGCGGGAACCGGCCAGGTCTTGGCGCCACGCCGAATGTCGTAAAAATCGCCGCTGGTCAGGTTCGAATCGTTGTATTTCGAGTTGTAGCTCAAAAATCCGTCAAGGCCCAAGCCGATGGTGAAGGTCGTCATGTGCTGGTGCGGCGCATCGTCGTAGTCGCGCGGACGCACGTTGTTGGCCATCGATGGCCGCAGGTCGGTCTTGTAGTAATACTGGGCTACGTCGGCCAGCGAGTTGCTGCTGGTCGCGCCTGAACCCTCGTATACGCCGATCACATTCGAGGCGGCCGTGGTAACGGCCGTGGTGTAGCCGCGTGAATAGGCGTCGGCTGCGTCGCCATCCTGGTTGCCGATGGCGGTGGTGCCGTCCATCTGGGTGCCCGCATTGCCGTTCCAGTAGCCGTCAGTACTCAGGATCGTGAAGTTTGGCTGGCAGGAAAACAGCACCGGATCATCCGCCGCGGGTATGCCGTTGGTAAGCGTTGTCGCAGACGAACCCACCTTGCCCGCGTAAATATGGCCGGCGCGCGACAGTGCTTCGCGCAACGGCGTGCTGGCGTTCAAGTCGGTGTTGTAAAACTTGTCGTACCAGAGTTTCTTGTGGCCGCTAACGCCCGAAGTGAATTCCGAAATTTTCAGGTAGCGGTCGCTGCTGATCGAACCGCTCGACATCGGGCTGATGGTCAGGAAGCCGACGCGAAACGAGTCGTCGATCGCGCCGAAGGTCAAACCGGCCGCGGTTTTCATCATTTGCAGGCGGGTGCGGTAATAGGCGTGCCAGTTGGCGAAGTTGGTCATTTCTTCGTTGTAGGTGCACGGGTCGGCGGCGCAGTCGGTGCGCGAATTGGCGCGCGCGTAGGTCGAGCCTGAAACGATGTTGACACGGGTGAAGGTGCCGGTATTGAGCCGCTGCAGGCCGCCGTCGAGGCCGCCGGAGAACGCCACCGTGACCGCATTGATCGAGTTGGTGACCCCGCCGGTGACGGTGGCGGCGCTGATCGCGGTGCCCGGTGTACCGGAGGAGAGGCTGATGGTGACGGCGAGCGTGTTGGCCGCCGTGGACGGCACGGCGGTCGAAATGGTGACCGAGTTGCCGGTACTGGTGGCGGTAAAGTCGGGAAAGCTGCCGGAGGCGGTGTTGGTGTTTTGGATTGCGTTCTTGATCGCGGTGGCGCAGTTGGTGGTGCTCAAACTCTTGCAGTCGATAGCGCTGCCGATGATGTTCGCGCCGACGTTGATACGCAGGCTATTTGAGCTGTTGGTGGTGCCGACGCTATTGACCGTAAAGGTGGCGGTACCCTTGGTGCCCGATGCCGGTGCCGTGACGATGATGGATTCGCCATTGATGTTGTCGGTGTTGTTGCTAAGAATGGTTGCGCCGACGGTCACGGGCTTGACAGTGACCACATTGCCGGCTACCGTCGAGGTATATCCGGACACGGCGGTGTAGTTGTTGATGGCGGCATTGATGACAATGGCGATGTCATTTTGTTTCGCGGCGGTGTCGGTGCCGGCGCCCGAGGTGATCACGCCGTTGGTCATGGTGACTGCCGAAACCCCGTTGGTGTTGGAGGTGAGCCCGCTCTGCGTGGCAGAGTAGAGCCGCTTGTTGGCGCCGTTTTCCGAGGTGGTGATGTTGGTAATGCCGGCCGCGGCCACCGTGCCGGCGCTGATGGTGATCGTCGCTGATGCCGTGGCGACGCCGGCACCGGCTGCAACGGTGCCGAGAAACTTGGGGTAGTAGTAATACTTGCTGTTGACGAACAAGTGCTTGTCGCGGCAGTCGGTGATGGTGGCGGCAAGATTCGGGTTGACGCCGGCACAAAACCGGACGGGTGCCGGGTAGGCGAAGACTGCGGCGCCGAGCGTGGCGGTGCTCGGGCTGGTGGTGTAGGCCGCGTCGGTGGTCGGTACGCAGCGGCTGCCCACCGCGCCGGTCGGCGTGCCGATCAGCCCGGCGTTGTCGCAATACTCGGTAGCCTGGATCGTGTAGTAGTACGCGTTGGTATTGAGTGTCTTGCCGTAGCCATAGGTGTCGGAGGGGTAGTTGTAGCCGCCATTGCGCTTGCACAGGGTGGTGTCGGAGGCGGTATCGCCGGCCGTGGTGCACCATACCTTGTCGGGGTAACTGGTCACCAGGTTGATGGTAGAGGTGCTCTGGATGCCATAGGCGTCGTAGGGCACGGCGGTCCAGCCGACGCCGCCGGTGGCGGCGCTGGTGCCGGTATACGAGGTTTTGGCCGTGCCGTCGTAATTGAGCGAGGGCTGGTAGGTGATGGCCGGGTTGTAATACTGTTTGTTGTACTGGTGCGCCATGAAGGGCGGATCGCCAAGCCCGCAGCCCCTGGGCTGGGCGTCGGTGATGTTGTTGTTGGTATTTTTGCTGTCGTAGCAGCCGCCGATGTCGCGGTTGCCGCTGGAGCCGTCCTGGCTGTCATTGATGTAATCGGGCGAAAAGTTGGAACCCATTGAGCCCGAATCGTCCAGGATGAACATCACGTTGGGGGCGGTGTTGGTGACCGGGCTCGCCAACGGCTCATTGCTGATGCTGGTCGGTGCGGTCCACGCGTTGATCGCGACGCACAGCGCGCCGGTCGCGAAGGCGCCCATGGCGAGGGCGCGGCGTGAAAGGGTGAGGTTCATCATGGTGGAGCTCCAGGGTCGGATGCGGTGTGCCGGATACGGATGGCGGTCGGCAGTGTTCGGGTGAATCAGTTGACGATGACTTCAACAAAGCTTTTGGTATTGCGCGGGCCGATCACACGCGTGGTAATGCGGTAGTACTGTGCGGAACTGACAGTGAAATTGGCCGCGCCAGCGGCGTCGCGCACCGTCTGGCTGGAGGTCGAACTGGAGGTCGTGGTGCCGCGCACGCAGGTGGTGGCGGCCGGGTCGCCGGTGGCCGCGCACATGCGGTGGATCACATAGCGCACGTCGGTCACGCCGGCGATGCCGGCAACGCTGACGCTATTGTTGGTCGTGGTCCAGGCGTAGGCGGTTTTGGCGCTGTCGGTGCCGGTGAAATCCGGTTCGGTGGCCGGCAGGCTGGCGTAGTAGGCCGACGCCGGCACGCTGGTCCAGAGCGGGGTGCCGGTGCCTGCGGCCAGCGTGTTGAGCGCGGTGCGCGCCGCTTCGATACCGCTGTCGGCCGCCAGGGTGGTGCCCTGCTTGAACGCGAGGTTGCCGGCGATCATCACGCCCGAATCGACCGAGCGCATCAGCGCGATGCCGGCCAGCGACATGGCGACGAGCACGATCAGTGAAATGAACAGCACCACGCCACGCTGGGCACGGCGCAACCGGGGGGCGGTACGCAGGTTGAGGCGGGTCATCATGCTTCCTTCCAGATCATGTTGCGCAGCGGAACCACGGTCTCAAACGAGCGGTACTTGTAGCAGCTGGGCAGGGCATCCGACATGAAATGGGTGCCGCCGGTCCAGGTGGGTGCCGCGGTAGTGGCGGTACAGGCGCCGCCGGCGGTGGGCGGGCGAAAATAATTGGCCGAGCGCACCAGCACCGCAACGCGGATCGCCAGCACCTGGGCCCAGGTGGCTGCCGTGGTCGGGGCCGTGATGGTGTAGGTGTCGACGATGCCGTCACCGTTGGAGTCGATGCCGTAGTCGGCCTGCAGGTCGACCACGCCGCTGGCGATGTTGGTCGGCGTTGCGGATACCGTCGGCGTCACATTGGAGGCCGTGGTGCTGAAGACATCGAGCAACTGCAGGCTGCCGTTGCCGCTGACCGAATAGTTGTGCACCACCGGCAGGCCGAGGTTGAACAGATAGGAGCCGACGGCGTAACCGGGCGACGCCGTGCCGTTGAACGCCGCGCCGGCAGCTACTGTCAGCGTCGTCGCATTGGCCACGGCCGTCACCTGGTGCAAGCTGCAGGTGGCCCCCGAGACCGCCACCACGAGGTCGCCGCGGGTGGTGGCAGAGCCGTTGTAGCCGATGGTGTCAAACAACACGATCGACGTGCCCGCCGCTGCCATCGCTCCGTTAAGGACGGCAGGCAGGCTGCGCTGGGCTTCACTGGCGTAGACGATCTGCAGGGTGTCGGCTCCGGTTGCCACCTGGGTGGTGCCGGTTACGGTACCGCCGCCGTCGGTCATGACGATCGGGCGCAGGCCGAAGGCGGGGTAAGCCCCGACAAACGAAGTGCGGCTGTAGCTCACGCTGGCGCAACCGAGGGCATTGGTATTGGCAAAGCCGTAACCCGCCATGCGCAAGTCGCGTTCGACCGCATACAGCGACAGCGCGCCGTTGACCTGCGCATCGGAAGTGCCGACGGTGCTGCGCTTGTAGTCTTCATTGGCGAGCAGGGCGGCGGCAATGATGACCGTGCCGATCAGTCCGATCGCCATGCCGACCATGAGCTCGATCATGCTCAGGCCGGCCTGGCGCCGCAACGAAATTGTTTGGGTGGTTTTCACGGAATCATTCCTTTTCGTTGCGGGTCAGCCCGAAGCACCGACGATTTGCGCCACCACCTGGTGATTGTGCGAGCTGGTCTCGCCGGCCTTTTGCCACGACACCGTCACCGTGACCTGGCTGCCGACCACCACGATGCTCGGGGCCAGTGCACCGGTCGAGCCGGGCATCATGGCCTGGACCTTGGTAACCCAGGTGGTGCAAGGGGCGGCGGTGCACGCCGTTGCCGTGTTGAAAGCGGCCGGGGAGGCATTGCTCACCCAGATCTGGCCGATCACCTCGTTGGCGAGGAAGCCGGCTTCGGTGCGGTATTGCGCCTCGATGGTGTTCTTGACGGCCACCGCCTGCATGCCGATCAGGGCGAGGATGCCGATCGAGAAAATGAAAATCCCGAGCAGTGCCTCGAGGAGCACCACGCCTTGCTGTTGGGGTCGGTTCATGGCAGTTCTCCCGGTCAAAGGCCGCAGAAACGCGAGTCGGCGGCGGCGACATTGGGGTCGCACATCTTGATGGTGCCGCCGGTCGACACGAGGATGCGCAGGCAGCGGATCGGCCCGGGCGTGGCGGCGTGCTGGCAGGCGTCGGCCACATGCGCAAAATCGAGGGTGGCGATGCCGGTGCCGGACACACGGCCCACGCCATTGAAGGTGACTGTGTTGGCCGCTGTGGTCGTGCTATCGACCCCGGAGACGGTGGCCTTGGTGGTACCTTCAGTGCCACTACGTGTCTGGATGATGCCGGGGTTGCCCGCGGCGGGGTCGGTCGACGGGTCAATCGGCGCGGTCGCACATTTGCTGCCGGCCGCGGTAGGATCGGTCAGGCTGACGACCCAGCTGGTGCCGGTGTTTGACAGGGTGCAGCCACTGGTGGTGTCCGAGGTGAGGTAGAAACGCACCGCGGTATTGCGCCGGATCGCCTCGTTGCGCGCCGTTTGCAGGCCGGCGATGGCGCTTTCAGCCGCAGTGCGCACCTGGCCGTTCTTGAGCATCAGCGTCATGGTGGGCAGGCCGATCATCATCAACAGGCCCATCACCACGATCACGATCATCAGCTCGATGATCGTGAAGCCGCGCATGCGCAGCGGGCGCCGGCCCAGGATCAGCATGATCCGTCCTTGCGCAGGGCCCAGCACGAGGCGTTGCCGGTCCAGCCGGTGGCGGTAAAGGTCGAGACCCGGGCGTTCGACTGGTTGATCGTGAAGACGTAGCCGTTCATGCCCTGGGTCGAGATACCGGTGGCCGTGAGCAGGTAACCCTGGGTGGTGCCGAGGGCGCCCCAGCCGCAGGTGAAGGTGAAATACTTGACCGCCGGCGAGGCCGGCATGGCGACGGCGGCCGGGCAGGCAGCGGCGGTGGTGCCGTAATTGCGGTTGTCCTGGTAATACTGCTCCATCTTGATGCGCAGATCCGACAATTGCGAGGTGGCCTCGGCAAATTTGCTGCGGATCATGTAATCGCGATACGAGGGCACCGCCACCGCCGCCAGGATGCCGATGATCGCCACCACGATCATCAGCTCGATGAGCGTGAAACCTGAAGCGGCAGGCCGGTTGCCGGCAAAACGGGTCTGGAGCTGACGGGAAAGTGGCGTGAATTTCATAGGTTCTCCTGGGACGTAGTGAATTAGAACGGATTGGCCATTCCCGCTCCATGACTTGCGGGTTGGCGGTTGGGAATCACCGACAAGCGGTAATGCTACCCGATAGGCGGCCCGGAATGCGTGATCTAGTTCACGCCGGCCTGGCCGCTACAGGGTGAACAGATGGGAGCCGGTGAGGTAGGTGCCGTTGGTCGCAGGGCCCGCGGTCAGGTCGGCCAGGCCGACCCGCACCAGCGCCGCCTGGGTGCCGTGGCTGATCCAGATGCTGCGGCGGTCACGCGCCAATGCCAGGCCGCGCGCGCGCGGCAGATCGAGCCGCTTGCGCAGCGCACCCGTGGCCCAATCCCAGAACGTGACCATGCCCGGCGTCGGATGGGTAACGGCAAACAGGCCCGCCGCCGGAATCGCAAGTACGCTCAACGACTCGCCAAACATGTTGGCGACGATGTCGGCGGGTTGTGACAGGACTTCGAGCGCGCGGTTGCTGCGTCGTACGCTTACCGCACCAAGATGGTCTTCATTGAGACCGCGGCGCGGCGCGGACACCAGGATCGATTCGCGCCGATCGAACGTAAACAGGTGGCCGGCATTGAAGCGCTCATCGGGCATCTCGATGCGTTCGAGCAGGCGCTGCGACTTGGCCTCGATGTAGCAGATCGACGCGCGCTGGCCGCTGGCCCGGGTGCCTCCCCCATTGGTGACTGCCAGCACGGTGCCGTTCTCGACCAGATGGCAATCGTGGGGGTGGCTGCCGTAAGTGGGAAAGTCGCCCACATGGCGCAGGCTGCCGGTTTCGCGTACACCGATTGCGCCCTCGCCGGTAGCAGCGGTTTCGGTCGAGTACAGCAATTTGCCGTCGGCGCTGCAGACACCGTGACCGTAAAACAGGCGATTCTTGGCGGCTGGAATGGTCTCCAGCAGCTGCATGCTGTCTAGATCAAACAATCCGGCGCCGGGGCCGATTTTTTCAAATACGTAGGCCAGCTTGCCGGCGCTGCCGGTCATCGCCAGGCCGTGCGGGAAAAATGATGCCGCAGCCTGCTGCACCGTACCGCGCGCGGGAATGACCCGCGCCAAGACAAACTTTTCGGGGCCGTCGGCACGTTCGCGAAAGCGGCCTCCGCCGAGCAGAATATCGTCGCTGTCAGCAGCCTTACCGGTTAACGGCAGCAGCCCCCCGGCTGCGAGGTAAACGGCCGCCTGTCCTAGGAATCGCCTGCGATGCATCGGGCTGTGCATGGTACGGTGTGTCGCGAGAAGGGCCACGGACCAAGGTTACTGCAACTGGCCGAACGACGTCGGCATGCCGAGGCGCACGCACCGCGACCTTCACTACAATCAGGTTTGCACCATTCGGGAGGCGATCCGTGATCGTAGCAAAGCCGATGTTCAATCCGCTCCGTTACGCGGCGGCGCAAGTGCACAGCGTGCGCCGCAGCAATGGCGAGATCTTGCTTGAATCAGCCCATGCGCTGCCGGATTACCCGCGCTGCAACGGCGTCTGGCTGGAGCACTGGGCGCGCGCGACGCCGGAGCGTACCTTGTACGCCGAACGCGCGGGCGCGGGTTGGCGCCGCGTGTCCTACGCCGACGCCTTGCGTGCGGCGCGGGCCATCGGCGCCGCGCTGCTGGCACGCGGTCTGTCGGCGACCCGCCCGGTGGCGGTGCTGTCCGACCACAGTGTCGACCATGCCTT
>CANJDH010000070.1 GCA_947473125.1 Burkholderiales bacterium | reverse complement strand
CGACTCCTGTTTTTGGGCCTTGCAGCCGCAGTAATGTTGGCGCCCCTGGTGATTGGCCCGTTCTGGTTGTTCGTCGGTATCGAGGTGTTTGTATACGCACTGTATGCGGTGTCGTTCAATCTGCTCTTCGGGTTTGGCGGCATGTTGCCATTTGGCCATGCCGCCTTCTTCGGATTGGGCGCCTACGCGCTTGCCATCCTGCTCAAGAAGGCTGGCTGGCACGCGCTTTTTGCGTTGGCTGCGGCACCTTTCATATGCGCAGTGGGCGCGGGTCTGGTCGCGTTCTTTTGCGTGCGCTTGACGGGCATCTACCTGGGGATGTTGAGCTTCTCGTTCCAGATGCTTTTGTATACCGTGATATTCAAGTGGTATGACCTGACCGGCGGCGATGATGGGCTGGCCGGCATTTCGATTCCCGGCTTCATGGGCCAACCGATGGCGCTTTACTACCTTGCGCTGGTCTTGGTCATGGTTTCGCTGTGGCCGCTGTGGCGGCTGGTCAATTCGCCTTTCGGCAAGGCCCTCCAGGCCGTGAAGAACAATCCGCAGAAGAGCCTTGCGATCGGGATCGATACCAGCCTGCACCGCTGGATCGCGTTTGTGGTGGCGGGGTTCTTCACCGGGCTTGCGGGCGCGCTGTTCGCGCTTGCCAATCAGAGCGTCTTTCCCGGGTGGTTGAACTGGAGCGCCAGCGCGGTGCCGATCATCATGGCGGTACTTGGTGGCGCACATAGTTTCGCGGGCCCGTTGATCGGGGCGGCGATTTTCGTACTCCTGCAGACCTGGCTGACAGGCCACACCGAGTACTGGGCGCTTTTCCTGGGTGTTCTCATCATCGGCATCGTCACGGTGATGCCTAACGGCATCCTTGGATACCTGAAGCAGGACCGCCATGAGTGAGAGCATATTCAGTACCGATGCACTGCACAAGCGTTTCGGTGGCCTGCATGCCACCGATAATGTATCGCTGAACATAGCGCGCTCGGAATTCCGGGCCATCATCGGACCGAACGGCGCCGGCAAAAGTACGCTCTTCAATCTGGTGACAGGTTTTCTCAGGCCGGACTCGGGGCGCATATTGTTCGAAGGCGCCGACATCACCGGAAAGTCGCCAAATCGGCTTTTTGCCAACGGGCTGAGCCGCACTTTTCAGATCACCAGCATTTTTACCAACCTCTCGGTACTGGAGAACGTGCAGGTGGCGTTGCTGTCGCACCACCGAAAGCTTTTCCACTTTCTGCAACGGGCCGACGCGCAGTTTCTCGAACCCACACATGAACTCCTGGCACAGGTAGGCTTGGGTGGCTCCGCGCTTCGCCCCGCGTCAATGTTGTCGCACGGCGACAGAAAGAAGCTCGAACTGGCAGTTGCGCTGGCGAACCGCCCGAAACTTCTGTTTCTTGATGAGCCCACTGCCGGCATGGCGTCCAACGAAAGGATCGAGGCCATTCGAATGGTCAGGCGCATTGCCGGTGAACGCGACCTTACCGTCGTATTCACCGAGCACGACATGCAAGTGGTGTTTGAAGTCGCCGACCGAATCTCCGTGCTGCATCAAGGGCGCATCATCGCCGACGGCCCGCCGGATGAAATTCGCGCATCCAAAGACGTGCAGCGCGTCTATCTCGGAGAGACCATATGACGTCTCTGAACCAATCGAACCCAAAACGTGCTCCCAGTGATCTGGAACTGGCCGAGTACCGGTCCGCGTTGGCGACACTGACCAGGCGCTGCCTGCTGCGCGTCACCGCATTGACAGTGCCGATCGATACTGTGCCACTGTGTGGCCGCAAGCAGCCCGGATCCCCTGCGGAGGAGCAGTGATGGAAATCTGGGAATTGGGCGTCCGCGATGCTGCAAAGGCGATCCGCGACGGCAAACTCACGACGCCGGAATTGGTGCGAGCCCTGCTGTCCCGAATTGAGCAACTGGATGGCGAAACCCAGGCATTTGCACGCACAAATTCAGTTGCGCTGCTCAGCCAAGCTGACGACATGCAGCGCGAAGCGGCGATGGGCGATTTTCGCGGTCCACTGCACGGGATTCCAATCGCCATCAAGGACATCCTTGATACCGCTGGCATCGAGACATGTGCCGGCTCGTCGCTGCTTGCGGGACGCGTGCCGGATCGGGATGCAGTCGCCGTCGAAAAGTTGCGCCATGCGGGAGCGCTTGTGCTGGGCAAGACCGCCATGACCGAGTTTGCCGCAATGGATCCTGCGCCGACGCGAAACCCCTGGAATACGAACCATACGCCGGGCGGCTCAAGCAGCGGGTCGGCCGCGGCCGTGGCTGCTTTTCTGGCGCCGGGCGCAGTAGGAACACAGACAGCGGGATCAATCATCCGGCCGGCTGCGTATTGCGGAATCGTAGGCCTTAAGCCGACCTATGACGCAATTGACAGGCGTGGCGTGTTTCCCTGCGCCTGGTCGATGGATCATGTCGGCCCGATGGCGCGCTCGGTGGATGACGTGGCGCTGCTTTTCGAGGCGATGGCATCCACCGGCAGCCGGGTAGCGGGCGATGCAGGTGAGCGGCCATTGTGCATCGGCATCAGCGACCGCTACTTCCTCGACCATGCCGACACAGACACGAAAATGGCCATGGAGGCCGTTGTAGCGCGCCTGCGCGAGGCTGGTGTTACGCTCATCCCGTTGGTGCTGCCGGAGAGCTTTGAAGCCGGCTGTGACGCCGGCATCATTACCATGTATTGCGAAATGGCCGCAGCGCACCGAGACTTGTTTGCCGCATCGCGGAGCGAGTATGGCTGGAAGCTTCGATGCCTGCTCGACGCCGGTATGCAATTGAGTGCAGTCGACTACCTTCGTGCCCAGCAAGTGCGCCGCCTGGCCATGGACGATCTATCGAAAATGCTGAGTGGCGTGGATTGCCTGCTTACCCCCAGCACGCCCGCACCCGCGCCCATCGGACTGGATGCCACCGGCGACTGGACGCTCAACTTGCCGTTCAGCAGCTCGGGCCATCCGACGCTGACCGTACCGGTCACCCTATCGGGATTAGGCATGCCGATTGGCATGCAACTGGTGGCGCGGGCCCACGGCGAAGACCGGCTGTTTCGCTGCGGAGCATTGATCGAGAAACAGATGAATTTCAACAGCAATCCGTTCAGGACTCACTAATGTCTGCGCGCTCCAAGACAACAACCCGCTCCAGTCGCGACTTCCCTCCCAAACAGTGGATTGTCGGTCTGGATATCGGCGGCACGTTCACCGATGTAATGATGGTGGACCCTGCTACGCGGCAGATCGTGCGCTACAAGTCCCTGACCACGCCTTCCGACCCTGCGCAAGGCGCGCTTGCAGCGTTGCAGGGAGCGCTTCAGTCAGGCGACGCAAAACCGGGGAACGTCAAGGTACTACTGCATGCGACTACGCTGGTATCGAACGCATTGATCGAACGCAAGGGCGCACTGACGGCGCTGGTCATGACCCGCGGCTTTCGCGACACGGTTGAAATCGCCCGTGAAAAGAAGTTCGACATCTACGATCTGCTGCTCGACAAGCCGCAGCCGCTCGTTTCGCGGGAATACAGGTTTGAAGTTGCGGAGCGCATCGCCGCCGATGGCAGCGTCGTCGAGCCGCTTTCGCGCGACGCGATTGCGGAAGTCGCAGCGCATGTGCGACAGAGTGGCGCGCGGGCGGTGGCTGTCTGCCTTCTGCATTCGTACATGCAACCGTCGCACGAGCGCATGCTGCGCGAAAGCCTGACAGAACTGCTGCCCGGCGTAACGGTCTGCGTGTCCAGCGACATCCTCCCGGAGATGCGCGAATTCGAGCGTGCGTCGACTACTTCTGCCAATGCCTACGTCCAGCCGCTGACCTCCGGTTACCTGGATCGCTTCGCTACCGGACTCAAAGACATGGGCGTCACGTGCCCGATGTTCATCATGCTCTCCGAAGGGGCGATCGCCGCACCGGAGGTGGTCAAGCGGGTGCCGATCCGCATATGCGAGTCCGGGCCTGCAGCCGGTGCGATCACCTCTGCTGCTGTGGCGCGGCAATTGAATGAACCGAAGATCCTGTCCTTTGACATGGGCGGCACCACAGCCAAGACCTGCGTCGTACATGATGGCAAGCCCTCGGTTACCAGCGACTTCGAAGTCGCACGCATCTATCGTTTCAAGCAAGGCAGTGGGCTGCCCTTGCGCATGCCGGTGGTCGAATTGATCGAAATCGGCGCTGGCGGCGGGAGCCTGGTACATGTTGACGCAATGGGACTTCTCAAGGTTGGTCCGGAGAGCGCGTCGGCCGACCCCGGCCCGGCTTGCTATGGACGGGGCGGCAAGCACGCAACGGTCACTGACGCCGACCTGGTGCTGGGATACCTCGGTGAAGACAGCTTTCTGGGCGGACGCATGGCGCTGGATCGGGAGCTTGCGCTCAAGGCGCTTGCGACCGACGTCGGTCGTCTGCTTCATATCCAGCCCGAACAGGCCGCGTTGGGCGTTTATGAGGTGGTGAACGAGAACATGGCGAACGCCTCACGCATCCAGGCGGTGGAGCGCGGCCATGATCCTGCAGGTCATGTGCTGGTGGCGTTCGGCGGTGCCGGACCTGTGCATGCCTGGGGGGTCGCGCGCAAATTGGGGGTTGCAAGGATTGTGGTGCCGCCAGCGCCAGGCGTAGGATCGGCTTTCGGCCTCCTTCTGGCACCGAAGGCTTTTCGTCTGGCACGCACCTACATCGGTGTGCTGGAAGCCCTGGACTGGGCAACGGTACAAAGGATCTTTGACGACATGCGAGGCGAAGCACTGGCCGCACTGAAGCAGGCCGGCATCGGAGTTCGAGAGATAGCCTTTGAGTGTTCGGCGGACATGCGCTACCTCGGTCAACGCAAGGAGATCAACGTGTCCTTGCCTGACGGGAAATTCAACGCAAGACGCACAAGCTCGCTGCGCGCGTCGTTTGAACGCATGTACGAATCCATTTATCACCGCCGCCACGAAGGCCATCCCGTGGAAGCGCTTTGCTGGCGCCTGGTTGCTTCGGGACCTGAGACCATGCACCTGCCCAAGACCAGCGGCGCGTCCGCCGCCAAGGCGGCGACAAAAGCGGCACGTTCCTCAAAATCGCGATTGATGCTTTTTGAAGGCTGGGCTGCACACAGGCGCTGCGCGGTGTACAGCCGCTATGACCTGCCCTCAGGGAGTCAAGTCAACGGTCCGTGTGTGGTCGAAGAAGATGAGTCAACCACCGTGGTCGGGCCAGGCGGGTCGTTGTTGGTGGATCGCTACGGCAACCTGGTCATTTCTCTACCCGCACTTGGGAGCCACCGATGAAAAAGGCCGCACCTGCAGCGAAATCGTCGAAGACCGTGAAGCCCGGCTCCCGGAAGTCAGCCGGCGGTACCCGGGTCGTCGCTTCTCAAGAAAGGGGCGCCGGCACGATCGATCCGGTGAAGCTGGAAATCTACTGGAACCGGCTGATTTCAATCGCGAGCGAACAGGCCGCCACGATGGTGAACAGTTCGTTTTCTGCAGTGCTCGGTGACATGGAGGATTTGTCTGCGGGCGTGTTCGACGCCAACGGCGTGATGATGGCGCAATCCGTGCAAGGTGCACCCGGCCATTTGGGCAGCCTCAGCGCCGGCGTCAAGAGCTTTCTGGCCAAGTTTTCCCCCAAGGACATCGCACCGGGTGATGTCTTGATCACCAACGACCCCTGGCTTGTGTCAGGCCACAAGCACGATATCACCGTGGTAACACCGGTGTTTTATCGCAAGCGATTGGTCGCGTTCACGGCAAGCAACTGCCACACGGTGGATATTGGCGGCCGGATATTTTCTGCGGCTGCCACCGAGGTATATGAAGAAGGCCTGCAGATCCCGCGCATGAAGCTTTTCGAGGGTGGCAGGCGCAATGAAACGCTTTTCAGCATTATCGAAGAGAACGTCCGTTCGCCCCAGCTGGTATTGGGTGACTTGATGGCACAGGTATCGGCCAACGAAACCGCGGTCAGGCGCGTGGCGGCCTTCATGCTTGAACACGATCTGACCCATCTGGACGCAATCTCCAAGGCCATCACCTCACGAACCGCGCGCCTGATGCGCCAGGCCATCTCGCGCCTGCCCGACGGCATCTATAGTGATCACGTCCGTCTGGACGGCTTCGATACACCTCTGGAAATCCGCGTTTCCATCGAAGTGCGTGGCAGCAAGATCATTGTCGATTTCGACGGCACTTCGCCGCAAGTACCCAAGGGCATCAATTCGGTGCTCAACTTCACTGAGGCTTTCACTCGTTACGCGCTCAAATGCCTGCTGGCGCCGGACTCGCCCAACAATGACGGCAGCTTCGCCCCCATCGAAGTGCGCGCGCCGCATGGTTCGATCGTGCATGCAAAATTTCCCGCGCCCGTGGGTGGCCGCCACCTGGTAGGCCTCTACATTCCCGGCGTGATATTCGGCGCTTTGGCGGCGATCGCGCCTGCCCGCCTTGTGGCTGACAGTTCGGTCCTGAGCGCCATCACCCTCGCCGGTCAAAATGCCCGCGACCAGCCTTACGTGTTCACGTTTTTCAGTAGCGGCGGCATGGGGGGGCGGGCAAGCAAGGACGGCCTCGATGCGACCGCATTTCCGAGCAACGTCGCAAATGTCCCCGTGGAGGTCATGGAGCATGCGACACCGGCCCTGTTCACCCGTCGCGAGCTCATCGCCGATTCCTTTGGCACGGGCCAGTTTCGCGGCGGCGCGGGGCAGCGCATCGGGCTGGTACTGCGCGGAGTCGAATCTGCGCGGGTGTCCTGCATGGTCGAACGTACCGAATCCGCGCCGCGCGGTTTGTCCGGAGGTGGTGCCGGCAAGGTTGCATCAGTGAGCGTGGACGGCAAGCATATCGACCCAAAGCAGGCCCTGATATTGACTGCCGGTCAGGAGTTGATGCTGGAAACCCCGGGCGGCGGTGGATTTGGCCCGGCAGCCAGGCGAACCGGAACAGCAATTGCTCACGATCGCAGTGCGGGGTTGACAAATATATAAGTCGTTGGGATTGACCGACACCCCGGCATTTCCTCATGCATACTTCTTGAACAACCGCTGGAGGCAGGAAAGATGAAAAAAGCACTTGAATCGCCACGTGTAGCCAAGACAAAAGGACCTTACGTGCAAGGCGTTGCCGTGAGCGATGGCACGATGGTGTTCACCTCGGGCGTCGTGGCGCGAAATGCGCAGGGCAAGCTGATTGGCATCGGCGACATTACCCGCCAGACCAAACAGTGCCTGACCAACATTCGCAACATCATTGCCGCAGCCGGCGGATCGATTGAGGATCTCGTCAAGGTCACGGTTTTCTTGCGGGATTTACGCGACTATTCCGGAATGAACGCGGTGCGAAATGAAATGCTCGCCGGGATTCCCTTTGCCAGCTCAACCGTACAAGCGGCCTTGAACGCGTCTGGTGCGCTGATCGAGATCGAAGCGGTGGCCTGCGTCCCGGAGGCGGCGCCCAGAACGGTAAAGCCGCCGCAAGCCTCGAAGCCGCCGAAGGCCGCTGTCAAACGCGGGAAGTAGCCAACTGTCATGTTCCGACAGAGCTGATACTGACGAACCAAACATCCGATTCACGCTTATTTCACGGAGGCACCATGCAATATTCGACAAAAGGTCTGAAAGCCGCACTGCTACTGAGCATCGCCGCGTTAGCCCACCCGGCAGTCGCCCAGGTCAAGCTGGGCTTGATCGATATGTACGGCGGAGGGTTCGCGGCGCAGGCGGACGCGATCCGAACCGGTTTCCAGATCGCTGTTGACGAGGCGAATGCCGCAGGCGGCGTGAAAGGTGACAAATTCGTCCTCAGCACCGCCGACATGGGCATCAGCGTGGAAAAAGCCATCACTGAAGCTCGGCGCATGATCCTTGACGACAAGATGAAGTTTGTCACCGTTGGCAGCCACAGCGGTGCGGCGGTTGCGCTGGCGGAATTGGTCAAGAACCAGAACACCTTGGGATTGGGCGCATTCGCCACCACCAAACGGTTCACGGGGGAAGACGGGAACCCCCTCACCGCGCGCGGCAACCTCAGCACGGTAGAAATTGGCCGCATCATGGCAGAGCACATCAAGGGCATGCCAAACGTCAAGCGCATCGCCACCATTGCCCCGGACTTTGAGTTCGGCAAGCATTTTGTAGAGGACTTCGTAGCCGCGCTGAAGGTTGCTCGTCCGGACATCGTGATCGTGCGCCAGGAATGGCCGAAGTTCGGCGCCGCCGACTTCACCCCGCAGGCGACCGCATTGCAGGCTTCGCAGGTGGACATGATCGTCTCGGCGCTTTTCAGTGGTGATTTGATCAACTTTCTCAAGGCCGCAAAGGACTATGACCTGTTCGGCGGTGGTGCCAAGCTGTTCACCAGCGGTGCCGACCTCATAAAGATGGCTTCGATCAAGGACTCCATACCCGAAGGTACGCTGGTAACCGTCTGGTACCCGTTCTATGCCATCAACACTCCGGAAAACACGCGCTTCATTGATGAAGTCAAGAAGCGCACCAATACGTATCCGGTTGGTTCGACCGTGGTTGGCTATGTTTCCGGAAAGATGCTTACCCAGGCCATCATGCGCGCCAAGAACCCTGCCGATCCGCAGTCGGTCGCGGATGCCATGACCAATCTGGAATTCGCCAGCCCGGTGGGACCGGTCAAGGTACGCGGCTGCGACCATATGGCGCTATACAACTTCTACGTCGGCGCCATCAAGAAAGAGGCCAGCATGCCTGACGGCATTGGCGTTACCGGCGTCAAAGCGTACAACACCACGAGCTACGCGCGCTCCTGCGATGACATCGCAAAAGTGCGCAAACGCTGAGTAACCGCCAATCGCCCCGTCCAAGCAATGAAGCCCTCGCCATGATGCTTACGGTCACGCGCCTGAATGCCTACTACGGCTCCAGCCACATCCTCTTCGATCTCGATCTCGAAATCGAAGAAGGCAAGGTGCTGGCTTTGCTGGGGCGCAACGGTGCCGGCAAGTCGACAACGTTGAAAAGCATCATGGGCGTGCTGCAATCGCGGCGGGGCGGCATTTCCTTCAAGGGCACGGATATCTCGGCGAAGGAATCCGATGAGGTGTGCAGGCTGGGTCTGGGTTATGTCCCCGAGGACTGCCGGGTATTCCGTGGCCTGACCGTGCATGAAAATCTGGAGGCTGGACGGATGGCGCCTCGTGGCAAGCGCGAGGCCTGGACGGAGCAGGGCGTATTCGACCTGTTTCCGGATCTAAAGCGATTCATGCGCACCCGGGCGGAATCCTTGAGTGGCGGCCAGCAACGCATGCTGGCAATCGCCCGCACCCTGATGGGCAATCCTGACCTGTTGCTGCTCGATGAACCTTCAGAAGGCCTCGCGCCGCTGGTGGTCCAGCAAATGCTTGAGCAGTTGCTGGTGCTCAAAAAGACCGGATTGACGATCCTGCTTTCGGAGCAGAACCTCGGGTTTTCGCTGAAGCTGGCCGACCGTGTGAACATAATTGAAAAGGGCACCATCAAATATCGTGGCACGCCCCAGGAATTGGCGGATGATCATGCGACGCGGCAGGCATTCCTGATGGTTTAGATAAACTTTCTCCAGAGTCAAACCCGGAGCCGCCTTTGCCCGGCCAACATCGCTCTTGTGACACCTTGAGGCACTGGATCGCAATGCCCGTACTGCTGCAGATGGACGAATAATGCCGTGAAGCCGATCGAACTCAAGGTCTCGCTCTTTGTGCCTACGCACAATCCGGCATCGATTCTGATCGCCGGATTGGCCGATTCGATCAGGGATCGTTCAGGCGGAACATTGCTGCTGCAAGTCTCTCACGGCGAAGTTCATGGCACGACCGCCGAGCAGTACGACCTGGCCCGCACCGGTGCTGTTGATATCGCCTACTTCATCCATAGTGCGACGCCGGGCCGATTCCCGCTGTCCGAGATTGCGACCCTTCCCCCTGTCGGCGATCCAATCGCCGCGACAGCGGCGCTGCAGCGACTTTCGGCAACCTATCTTGCCCCGGAATATGCAGGGGTGAAGCTGCTGTTTCTCACGGCCAACACGCCCATGGCGATCCATGCTGCGGTTCCAGTGCGGTCCCTTGAAGATTTCAAGGGTTTGCGCATCGGTCATACCGGGCGTGTTGTCGCTGCTACCCTTGAGGCACTTGGCGCCACGCCGGTGAACATTCCTCCATTGCAGATTCGCGCCGCACTGACAAGCGGAACGATCGACGCAAGCTCCATGACCTACGAGGCAGCGCTGGTGCTTCGCCTCGCCGATTTGACGCGATTTTCATATGAATTGAACGCCAACACCATCACGTTCGGACTCGCGATGAACGCCCAACGCCATGCGTCCCTTGAGCCGCCGCAGCGGCTCATGATCGACGAAGTGCTGGGTGCCAGCGCAGGATTGCGGCTTGCCCAGGCGCTGGCCGACGCGGCAGATGAGGGCCGACAATACATGCGCGGTGCCGGGGTCTTGCTGGTGACACCCAGTGACACTGACAAGGTCGCGCTTGCCGGCATCGCCAAATCAGTCAGTACGGCTTTCATCACGAAACTCATGGGCGGGAACCTGCCGGGCAGGACCGTCTTCGATGCGCTAAAGACCTCACTACAACATTGAAAGTCGCCCAATGAAAATACTCGCTCGCAGTTGCCTGGCGTTGTTGTTCGCCACCTTCAGCACCTGCTCCTTGGCACAAGGTTATCCGTCCAAACCGGTCAAGCTGATCGTTCCGTTTGCGCCCGGTGGGCCGGTGGACATCGTGGGTCGAATCATGGCCCAGGCGCTGACAACTGCGACAGGCCAGGCATTCGTAGTGGAGAACCGGCCGGGTGCGGGAGGACTGATCGCAATGGATGCGGTCGCCAAGGCAGAACCGGATGGCTACACCCTGGCGGTAGGCGGGAATGGCCCGCTGACCATGAGCCCCTGGCTCTACCGGGAAATCAAGTTCGAAACGCTCTCGCGCCTTGACCCGGTTATCTGGTATTCGACCACGCCAGGACTCCTGATCGTTCGATCCGAACTGAAGGCAGCCAGCGTGGCCGAGCTTGTCGCACTTAGCAAGGCAACGCCAAACGGGCTTACGATGGGCTCGGGCGGTAGCGGCAGCCTGCCCCATCTGATGGGAGAGTACTTTCAGTCGCTTGCGGGCATTCGATGGACGCATGTGCCTTTCAAGGGCGGCGCGCCCGCGTTGATGGAAATGGCCGCCGGACGCCTGGACGTCGAAATGGATTTTGTCTCCACCGCTAGCCCGTTTGTCAGATCGGGAAAAGTTCGCGCGCTGGCAGTGACAACGCTGAAGCGCTGGAGTCAGATGCCAGAGTTGCCGACACTCCATGAGCTCGGCTACAAGGACTTCAATGTAAGTTCCGAAGTGTCTTTGTTGGCGCCCAAGGGGACCTCGCGGGAGATCATTGGGCGCCTGAACACTGAACTGAATAAATCGCTGCAGGCCATCGATGTCAAATCACGCCTGGCCGCCCTCGGCGGAGAGCCCGAGGGCGGCTCACCCGAGTACTTGGGAGAACGCATTCGGGCAGATCTCGAGCGCTGGGGCAAAGTCATTCGCGACGCGAAGGTCAGTGTCCAATGACGTCGGACGACGCATGAAGGGGTGAACGAGCGGCATGTGGGTGAACTCTGTCCTCGATCTGTAGCGGAGGCCTCGACGTAAGCAGTCGCTTTCAACATCGCTGAATAGGTTGGCGTCAATCAAGCCACTGTTCCGCGCACCGGATGCAGCCATGCCTGACAAGAATTCAGTCAAGTTCGAACCGATTTGCCGAAAACCACAGACGAACACGGATCGAACCCTCATTGAGTTGCCATCCAGTCACCGTATTCGTGTGCCAGTCCTTTCCCTTTGAATTTACCGCGCAATCTTGCCGTGCGTTGTCAGCGGCGCGGTGCGTGGCACAATTGGCTAACAGCATGAAAGCGAGTGCTGTCCCTTACTCTAGTAAACGTAAAACATGACAGACCAAACTGCTTCAGCCGTTCGTGCAGAGCTTGCCCCGACCGGCACGCTCCGCGTCGCACTGAACCTCGCAAATTTCCTCTTGATCAATGCACAGCGTGCCGCCGATGGCACGCATACCGGTATAGCGCCGGACATCGGCAGGGAGCTGGCGCGCCGCCTCGGCGTGCCGGTTGTGTACGTGCCGTACGACCAGCCGGGCGACCTTGCCGCCGCAGCGTCTGCGGGTGTGTGGGACGTGGGGCTGATCGGTGCAGACCCCCTGCGAGCCGGCGAGATCGCATTCACGGCAGCATACCTCGAGATCGAGGCCACCTACCTGGTACTGGCGGATTCGCCGATTCGGACGCTTGACGAGGTAGATTCCCCCGGGGTGCGCATTGCCCTTGCTGACAAGAGTGCCTACGACATGTATTTGCGGCGCACCTTGAAACATGCCTCGTTGCATCGTGCCCAGGGGCTGGAGGGCTCCTACCAGCTTTTCCTGCGGGAAAAACTCGAGGTCCTTGCCGGTCTCAAGCCACGCTTGATCGCGGATCAGGCCAAACATCCGGGCTCGCGAATTCTTGACGGGCGCTTCACCTCAATTCAGCAAGCCATTGGCACCCCGATCGCGCGGACTGCCGCAAGTAGATATTTGCGTCAGTTTGCGGAAGAGATCAAGACCGGTCTGGTGGCGCAGTTGATTGCGAAACACGGCGTGCAGGGCGTTACAGTCGCCCCCGCCGCTGCGTAATGGTCCGGCGCAAATTAAGGCGTCGGAGCGCTTTTGAGCATGCATTTGCTTCAGATCATCAACGATGAGGGATGCGCGCCCGGAGGCACCGTTCGTGATTCAGGGCCATGTCGCCAAACACAAGCTGCATGCGAAATGTTTGCCGGCACGAGTAAGCCGCAGGCGCTTGCGGGACGGATGACACGGCTCTGGCTATAGAACCAAGAATGGCTCCCACCAACGGTCTTGACAGAATATTGGCCCAAGAAGCAAGCTACATGCGCCTCGCAGCCCATGAGGCCGCGCGGGCATCTGCCATGGGCGAGGTGCCGGTCGGGGCGGTAGTGGTATGCAACGGTGAAGTGATTGCCACCGGGAGCAATCAGCCGGTCGGGACGCATGACCCTTCCGCGCACGCCGAGATGATCGCGTTGCGTGCGGCGGCGCAGAAGCTGGGCAACTACCGCCTGCCGGAGTGCGAGCTGTATGTCACGCTCGAACCGTGCGCCATGTGCGCCGGCGCGATGCTGCATGCGCGCCTGAAAAAAGTCATCTTTGGCGCATACGATCCCAAGACCGGCGCAGCCGGCAGTGTGGTGGATCTGTTCGGCAACGACAAACTCAACCACCAGACCGCGATCAAGGGCGGCGTACTGGAGTCTGAATGTGCGGCGCGGCTCAAGGAGTTCTTTGCCGCACGCCGTAAACACGAACGAGAGGAGGGCAACATGAACGATGTATTGCGCACCCCGGAAGAGCGCTTCGCGAACTTGCCGGGTTATCCCTTTGCACCGCGCTACATCGGCGACCTGAAGGGCTACCAGGGCATGCGCCTGCACTACCTCGACGAAGGCGCCCAAGACGCCGCCAAGGTGTTTCTGTGCCTGCACGGTCAGCCGACCTGGAGCTACCTGTATCGGCGCATGATTCCAGTCTTCACGGCGGCGGGGCATCGCGTGATTGCGCCCGACCTGTTCGGCTTTGGCAAGAGCGACAAGCCGGTGGACGACGCGCGTTATACCTACCTGTTTCACCGCACCATGCTGGTAAACCTCGTCGAGCGGCTTGATCTATCCAATATTGTGCTGGTGGTGCAGGACTGGGGCGGCCTGCTCGGGCTGACGCTGCCGATGGACATGCCGGAGCGTTTTTCCGGTCTGCTGATCATGAATACCGGCTTTGCCACCGGGGACGTGCCGCTCGGGCAGGGGTTTCTCGACTGGCGCGCATTCTCCAACAAGAACCCCGACATGGCCGTCGGGAAATTGCTCGGGCGCACTTGTCCGCATCTGACGCCGGCTGAGGCAGCCGCCTATGACGCGCCGTATCCGGATGCGTCGTACAAGGCTGGGGTGCGACGCTTTCCCAATCTGGTTCCGGACCATCCCGATGCCGAAGGCGCGGAGTTGTCGCGTCGTGCGCGCGACTGGTTTGGCACGCGGTGGAACGGCAATACCTTCATGGCGGTCGGCATGAAGGATCCGGTGCTGGGGCCGCCGGTCATGGCCCACGTCAGAACGCTGATTCGCAACTGCCCGGCGCCGTTTGAGGTGGCGCAGGGCGGTCACTTTCTGCAGGAGTGGGGCGAACCGGTTGCGCGCGAAGCATTGAAGGTGCTTTGAACATGCCGAAGGTCAAAGTCAGGCGCCCTGGTATCGGATTTATCGCACCCTCAGGCCAGGTACTCGATGAGGCGGCGCTGGATCGTGCCATTGCGTATTTCAAGCAGTGCGGCTATCGCGTGGTCTGCCCTGCTGCCGTAAGGCGCTCCCACCAACGGTTTGCGGGCCATGACCGGGCGCGGCTCGACGCCTTGCATGCCATGCTGGGCCGCGCCGACGTCGATGTCGTGATGGCAGTTCGAGGCGGGTATGGCGCATCCCGCCTGCTTGATCAGATTGACTACAACCTGATTGCGCGCTCGGGCAAAATTCTGGTTGGACACAGTGACTTCACGGCTCTCAGTGCAGCGATGTATGCGCGCGCAAAGACCGTCAGCTATTGCGGCCCGACTGCGACCTACGATTTTGGTGCGGAGCAGGTGAGCACTTTTACCGAGGCCCATTTTTTTGATGTGCTGGAGCAGGCCCGGCATCGAGTCGAGGTGCCAGCAGCGAACCCGTATACGTGCGCAGTCAAGGGGCGCATCTGGGGCGGCAACCTGGCTTTGATCGCGCATTTGGCTGGCACACCGTTCCTGCCGCGCGTCAGAGGTGGCATATTGTTCGTTGAGGACATCAACGAGCATCCATACCGCATCGAACGCATGATCTATCAACTGCAGCACGCCGGCGTGCTGGGCCGCCAGAAAGCCTTGCTGCTTGGCGATTTTTCGGCCTACAAGCTGCAGCCGAATGACAATGGCTACGATTTCGACGCGATGGTGGCGCACTTGCGCGAGCGCCTCGAGATCCCGGTGATTTGCGGACTGCCATTTGGCCACACGCGCGACAAATTGACCATCCCTTTTGGCGCCCAAGCCCGGTTGGACATTACAAGAAGCGCGTTTGAACTCGATTTGTCTGGCTATCCTTGCTTGCAGGCGTGATATTGCGTTGCGGCAAACCCCGCGAACTGCTATAATTACTTTCATCAGACGCGGGGTGGAGCAGTCTGGCAGCTCGTCGGGCTCATAACCCGAAGGTCACAGGTTCAAATCCTGTCCCCGCAACCAAATTAATCAAAGGCCCGCATTCGTGCGGGCCTTTTGTTATTGCGGGTCTGGGATAGTATGGCGCTGTGCCATCGCCAGATGTAAACCCCCGAAAGGTAAGCTCCTGAAACCCGCCATGCCGAACCTGGAAATATTCCCGTTCCTGAAAGTGATGGTTGAGAAAGGCGCTTCCGATCTGTTTTTCAGTGTCGATGCCCCGGTGAACGTCAAGATCGAAGGCATCACCTATCCGCTCACCATGCCGCATCTGGCCGCAGGGGAGGTCAAGCAATTGGCTTACTCCCTGATGAACCAGAAGCAGATTGCGGAATTTGAGGCCAAGCTTGAAATGAATCTGGCGATTTCCGCCGAGAAACTGGGCCGGTTCCGCATCAACGTGTTCATGCAGCGTAGTGAAACCGGGATGGTGATCCGCTATATCAAGTCGAAAATCCCCCCGATTGCCGAGTTGGGCCTGCCGGTGGTGCTGGAACGGCTGATCATGCTC
Organism: Burkholderiales bacterium; assembly: GCA_947473125.1. Taxonomy (GTDB): domain Bacteria; phylum Pseudomonadota; class Gammaproteobacteria; order Burkholderiales; family JAEUOS01; genus CANJDH01. The sequence goes on along the minus strand of CANJDH010000070.1, from coordinate 8,233 downwards.
AAGCGTGGCCTCGTGCTGGTCGTCGGTGCGACCGGGTCGGGCAAATCGACCACCCTGGCAGCCATGATCAATCATCGCAATGAGCACGCCACCGGGCATATCCTGACCATTGAAGACCCGATCGAGTTCATGCACGAACACAAGCGTTCGGTGGTGGATCAGCGCGAGGTCGGCATCGACACGCTGTCGTACGCCGATGCGCTCAAGAATGCGCTGCGCGAGGCACCCGATGTCATCATGATCGGCGAGATCCGCGACCGCGCCACCATGCAACAGGCAATCGCCTACTCGGAGACCGGCCATTTGTGCCTCTCGACCTTGCACGCCAACAACGCGAATCAGGCGATGGAGCGGATCATCAATTTTTTCCCCGACGATGCGCATCACCAGCTCCTGATGGATTTGAGCCTCAACCTCGCCGGTGTCGTCGCTCAACGGCTGGTGCCGGGGCTCAAGGAAAAGCTGGTGCCCGCAGTCGAGATATTGCTCAGTTCACCCTACGTGTCGGAACTCATCTCCAAGGGCGACATTGCCGGCGTCAAGGACGCCATGCGCCGCAGCACTGAAATCGAGATGCGCACGTTCGATCAATCTCTCTATGATCTGTACATGGACCAGAAGATTTCGCTTGACGAAGCCCTGCGCAATGCCGACTCGCGCACCGACCTCGCCTTGCGGGTGCGCCTGGCCACCGGCGTCAGTGCGGGCTGCGACGCAGAGGACCTGTCGATCGAGCCGCCACCGCCCGGCGGCATGCCGCTGTGGTCCCACAAATAGCGGGTCAAACATTCACGCCGCATGGAAAACTGGCCGCTCCCCCCATTTCTGAGACACGACCGGACGGTTCCGGAAGTTTTGCCCCTTGATGCGATTTACATGCATGGCGGTGGCGGCAAACCGGTGCGTGGCCAACTGACGGCTTTCACGCCGGCGCAGGGTACTTTCGGATTTGCCTCTGGCGGCGAGGCTCGAACCATGCAGCTTGCGTCGGTCAGGAGCCTGCACCTGACCACGCCGGTCCGTCTGCTTCCGGACCCTGAACTCATCGCGCAGTATCGGAATGCAGGCGGGCAGGTTGCCGAGCCGGCGGCCCGACCCTTCCGGGTGGTCTTTGGCGACGGCAATACGCTGCAGGGCGATACGCGCGGTTTCGTGCGCATCGAGCACGGCCTGTTCCTGCACCTGATCACCCACGACGATCTGGTCGTGAGAGCCTTCGTGCCGGCACCGGCCTTTGTCTCGTTTCGCGTCGGCACCCTGCTCGGCGAGCAACTGATCAACTCCGGTGAAATCAATCGTGGCGATGTCGAAAAAGCGCTCGGTACGCAGGCGCAACGCCGCCAGACACTGCTTGATGCGCATTTTGGCGATGTACCGATCGCCGACGCCAAGACCCTGGCGGCGGCTGTGGAAAAACGCGGTGCCCCCTCGTCGCATGTTCGCATCGGCGACATCCTGCTGAACCAGGGCCTGGTATCCCGCGATCAGTTGTTTGAGGCGCTGTTGCGCCAGCGCCCGAACCAGCGCAGCACACTGGGCAGCCTGCTCGCGGAAATGGGGGCGCTGACACCCGCGCGGGTTGCGCAGGCTGTTGCGGATCAGCTCGGCGTACCGGTGGTCGCCCTGAAAGGGTTTGCGATCGACCCGGCAGTGATCGCCATGGTGGATTCGGCATTCGCCATCGAGCATCAGGTGATACCGCTGCTGGCGACCGAGCATGCGCTGATTGTCGCGGTCGAAAATCCGGTCGATGCGGGCTATCTGGACGCATTGCGCTTCGCGACCCAACGGCAGGTTATCCCGGTGATTGCCAGCTCCGGCGATCTTGCCGCGCGCATCGAGGCGGAATACGCCCCCAAGGTCCTTGCCGTCAGGAGCGCCAGCATCCGCGACGAAATCGAAGATCTGAAACGGCGGCTCGCTTCCGCCAGCGGTAATCTGCAGGGGACCAGCGCCAACCGGCAGGTCTCGGAGTCGGACACCTTGCTGGTGCGCCTGGTCAACAAAATGATCATCGATGCGTACGAGCAGGGCGCCTCCGACATCCATGTCGAGGCCTATTCGGACGACGCGCCCACCAAGATCCGGTTTCGCATCGACGGTACCTTGTCTGACTATCAGGAACTGCCGACGGTTTTGCGGTCCGCGCTCATTTCGCGACTGAAGATCATGGCGAGCCTCGACATTTCGGAGCACCGCAAGCCGCAGGACGGCAAGATCGATTTCCAGCGTTTCGCGCCGCTCAAGGTCGAATTGCGCGTGGCCAGCCTGCCGACGGCCAACGGATTGGAGGACATCGTGATGCGCCTCCTGTCGTCATCGAAGCCGATTCCGGTCGACAAACTCGGCATGGGCGCGGCGCTGGAGGGGCAGCTTAAGGCGATGGTGCGCCGCACCTACGGGCTGATTCTGGTGTGCGGCCCGACCGGATCGGGCAAAACCACTACGCTGCATTCTCTTTTGGCCGAGGTCAATACGTCGGAAAACAAGATCTGGACGGCGGAAGACCCGATCGAAATCACCCATCCGGGTCTGCGCCAGATCCAGATGATTCCACGCGCCGGACTCACTTTTGCGACGGCGATGCGCGCGTTCCTGCGCGCCGACCCGGACATCATCATGGTCGGCGAGATGCGTGATGCCGAAACCACCAAGATCGCGGTGGAGGCGTCGTTGACCGGGCATCTGGTGCTGTCGACGTTGCACACCAATAGCGCTCCCGAAAGCGTTGTGCGGCTGCTCGACATGGGGCTCGATCCGTTCAATTTTGCCGATGCGCTGCTTGGCGTGCTGGGGCAGCGCCTGGCGCGCCGCCTGTGCGCCGACTGCAAGGTACCAATGGAAGATGCCGCGGATCAATTGCTGCCGATGGCCCAGGAGTACTGCGCCGAAACCACGCTGGACCTTACCGAAGTGCTGGCCGAATGGCAGGCCAGATACGGTACACCGGAGGGCGGCAAGCCTGTGCTCTACAAGGCAGTCGGTTGCGCCCACTGTCATGATTCGGGATACCGGGGGCGCGTTGGCGTGTATGAATTGATGACCGCCACACCGGCCATCAAGAAGCTGATCCAGGAGCGGCGGCCGGTTGAAGCCCTGTTTCAACAGGCGATGGCAGACGGCATGTTGCGGTTGCGGCAGTACGGTCTGCTCACGGTGCTCCAGGGCCTCACCGATTGGCGCAGCATTCGCAGCGCGTGCGCCTGATTTTTCAGTTCTCCGGTGGGTCAGGCGCGGAGGTAGCGTTGCGCTTGCGCAATGAATCCCGTGCAGCTTCGAAATCAAACTGCCTGATCTGCTGCATGAATGGTTCGCAACCTGGCCCACAGGCCGCGCCCAGTGACGCCGCGTGCTCCTCAAGCAGGCTTATTGCAGCCGTATCCCCCGGCGCGAGCAGGGCATCAAGTCGGGCCAGCACGGCCTGCAAGTCGTACCGTGGTGCGTCAGGTGTTTGCTGCGCTGCCAGGGTTTCCGGGAGCGCCGGTGACGTCGGCTCGACCGGTGCTGCCGGGCGCTTATCCAGAAGGTGCTGCCATGCCTCGGCGTGCTGTTGATGCCAAGGGTGCCGCCCATCAATTGCGCCAGGCGTTTGCAAATTGCCAGTCCGAAGCCGATGCCGCCGCAGCGGCGTTTGGCGGACGTGTCGACCTGGCCCAGGTTCTCCAGCCGGGCTTGCTATTCCGGCGTGCTGATGCCGATCCCCTGATCACCAGCCAGATCTCGGCCGGCTTGTCGATTGGCGACATGACTTCCATGCCGAGAAAGCCGCTGGCGTTGTCGACCAGGCGCGGCCGCTGGCGAAACGCCCCGCCCACCTCGGTTGACATGTCATTGGCGACCGTAAGGCGGCTCAGTGCAACGATCATTTCGAACTCTCGAATTCGGGTTTTCGGGTGCCCATGGCACGCAAGGTGTCGCGCGCCGCCTCAAACGCGAATTGCCGGATGTCGCGCACGAGCTTTTCGCCAAGGGGACCGAAGCCTGCGCGCAGTGCTGCGGCGTGCTCGTCGATCAGCACAAGGACTGCGGAGTCGCTCTGTGCCAGCAACGCGTCGAGCCGGACCAGCACCCCATCCAGGGCATCCACATCGGCGCGCGGCAGATCCGAGACAGCGCCCGCTGGCGGCACTGGGGGAAGGGCTGCCGCCAGCGCAGCGAATTGCTGGCGGATTGCCTCCATGTCCGGTTGCAGCGCGTCAGGGCGCAACTTGCCCTCGAATTCGGTGTGCAGCACCCTATCGAGGTTTGCCGCGTGGCGAGCCAGATCCTCGATACCCAAGGTCGCTGCGGTGCCCTTGAGCGTATGGGCCAGGCGCCGCGCCTTGGCCGGATCGCCGGCGGACAGGCTTCCGGCCAGCAACGACATGTCGTCGCTGTGAGACTCGACGAAATCCCGCAGCAGAGCGAGGTATTTACCGGCATTGCCACGCAGCGCCGCCAGACCGCGTGGGGGATTGAGGCCAGGAACCCCGGAGAGCCGCCCCAGGAGCGCGTCTCCAGGCATCTGCCGCGCCGTGTTGAGGGCCGCCGGTGCGCTTTCCGAGTCGGCCGGTGCGTCGCCCGATGCGGCCGAAGCGCCATCGGATGGCTTGCCTGCATCCGCCGCGCCTGCACCCAGCCACTTGAGCAAGGTGGCGTAAAGGACATCCGGCTCCACCGGCTTGACGATGAAATCGTTCATGCCGGCCATTCTGCTGGCTTGCCGGTCTTCTTCAAAGGCATCGGCAGTCAGCGCCAGGATCGGCAAGGTCTCCCGGCCCGGCAAGGCGCGTATCGCGCGGGTGGCTTCGAGCCCGTCCATGTTCGGCATCTGAATGTCCATCAGGATCAGGTCATAAGTGTTGATACGCGCCTGCTCCACCGCCTGGCAGCCGTCTTCGGCGATATCTACGATGAGGTCTGCGCCACGCAGCAACTCCAGCGCGACCTCACGATTGATGGCATTGTCTTCGGCCAGCAACAGCCGGGCTCCGGCATGGCGCAGGCGCAACTGCGCCTCGGCCTCCAAGGTAGCGGTGGCGCTCTGCGGATCCGGCGCGACGCCGCGGCCGCGCTGCAGGCGCGCCGTGAACCAGAACGTGCTGCCCACGCCCGGCGTGCTCTCGGCGCCGGTTTCGCCGCCCAGCAGGCGTGCCAGGCGCCGGCTGATCGCCAGCCCGAGGCCGGTACCTCCATACTTGCGCGTGGTCGAGGTGTCGGCCTGTTCGAAGGAATGAAACAACCGGCTCATGGTTTCCGGGGAAATGCCGATGCCGGTATCTTTCACTTCGAAGCGCACCAGCAGATCGTCGCCATTGTCTTCAAGCACCCGGACGCGCAGTGTGATGTTGCCGACGTCGGTGAATTTGACGGCATTCGAGGCATAGTTGAGCAGCGCCTGGCGCAAGCGCGTCGGGTCGCCGCGCAGCCACAGGGGCGCCGAATCGCGATCGACGTCAATCCTGAGGCCTTTGCTGCGCACCGCTTCGCCGATGATCTCGACCACATTGTCGATGATTGCGATCAGCTGAAAATTGACGTCCTCGAGCCGCATCCGCCCCGCCTCGATCTTGGACAGGTCGAGAATGTCGTTGATGATCGATAGCAGGTGGCGCCCGGCGGCATCGATCTTGTCGAGCCCGTCGGCCTGTTCCGGTGTGGCGCCGGCGCGTCGCAGCAAATGACTCAGGCCGATGATGGCGTTCATCGGCGTGCGGATCTCGTGGCTCATGTTGGCCAGAAACAAGCTCTTGGCCAAATTGGCGGCATCGGCCTGCTGCCGCGCCACGGTGAGCTCGGTGGTGCGCGTCTGCACCAATTCTTCGAGGTGGTTGCGGTGTCGGTCGAGTTCCATGCCGATGCGCTTTTTCTCGGTAATGTTTTCCTTGAGCGCGACATAGCGTGTAATCGTGCCATCGATCTGCCGCAAGGGCGTGATGGTGACGAATTCCAGGTACTCGCTGCCGTCTTTGCGGCGATTGTGCAGTTCGCCCTTCCATGGCCGGCCCTGGATCAAGGTCTGCCACATCGCCGCATAAACCTCGGGTGGTGTCTTGCCTGATTGGAAAATCCTCGGATTGCGGCCGATCACCTCGTCGTAGCCGTAGCCGGACTCGGCGAGAAACGCCGGGTTGACGTATTCGATGCGGGCTTCGGTATCGGTGATGACAACGCTTTCGGGGATTTGATCCACTACCAGAGAGAGCTTGCGGATTTGCCGGTCGCTCTCGAAACGGTCCATCGAATAGCTGATGTTCGACGCCATTTCAAGCAGCAACTCACGGAGATCGTCATCGAAGGCATTCACCTCACCGCTGTATACGGTGAACGCGCCGACGCAGACGCCAGCGCGGTGCAGCGGCAGCGCGGCCGAAGATCCCCATCCTGCGGCTGCGCCGCGCTCGCGCCACGGCAGGGTGCGCGGGTCGTTCTGAAAATCCATGCACCAGTAGGGCCGGCTGTCGCGGACTGCAGAGCCGGTCGGGCCCTGGCCATACGGGTCGCCGGCATCCAATGTCACCTTGACCCCTGGCAGATAGCGGCTGTCGTCGGCAAACGAGGCGAATGGCTCGACGAATCCTCCGCTTGCATCTACGAGACCGATCCACGCCATTTTTATTCCACCGAATTCCACGGCGCTGCGGCAGATCTTCTCAAACATTTCCCTCTCGTTGGTGGCGCGCAGCATCGCTGCATTGCTTTGGCTCAGCCCGGCATAAGACTGCGTCACGCGTTGCAGGCGGGCTTCGGCCACTTTGCGGGTGGTGATGTCGCTCAGGATGGCGGTGACGAACCAAGCCGTGCCGCTCCCCCATTGTGCGAGAGTGAATTCGACCGGAAACTCGCTGCCGTCCTGGCGCTGCCCATGCAATTCGATACTCTTGCCCACATGACGCATTGCATCACCGGTGCGGGCGCGATCCATTCCGGCAAGATGCGCTTCGCGGTAGCGCAGTGGCATCAGCAGCGTCACGGGCTGCCCCAAGGCCTGCGCTTCGGTATAGCCGAACATGCGCTGCGCGCCGACGTTCCAGCCGGCGATATTGCCAGCGCTATCGGAGGTGACGATGGCTTGGACCGCAGTCTGCGTGATCGCGCGGCTGCGCGCCTCGCTGGCCACAAGCGCCACAGACGCCGCCTCGGCCTCCCTGCGTGCAGCGACGGCGTCCTCCATCAGGTTCAGAGCCGTCAGCCGCGACCGGCGCTGCTCTTCGAGGGCGGCGGCCTGCTCGGCGATTTTCTGCGTAGCGATTTCTTGCAGCAACGCTTCGGCCTGCTTGCGTTCGGTGATGTCGGCAATGGCCCCCGTCATACGTTGCGCTTGCCCCCGATCGTCCCACTCGGCCTGGCCGCGCGTGGAGAACCAGCGGTATTCGCCGTTCTTGCAGCGCAGGCGCAACTCGGCATAAAAAGGCTTGCGTTCATCGAAATGCAACTGGATTGCTCGCTGCACCAGCACCTTGTCATCAGGGTGGATGCGGTCAAAAAACGTTTCCTGCCTGTTGGGCAGTTCGTGATCCTCATAACCGAGCAATTGCTTCCAGCGCGGCGACAGGTATTCATCGCCGGTCGCCGGATTCCACTCCCAGATGCCGTCGTTGGCGCCGTTGACCGCGCGTTCATAGCGCGCACGGCTCTCGGCCAGGGAGGCGGTGCGTTGCACCAGTCTTGCCAGCAGGCCGTTGAAGGCGCTGACCAGAGCGCCGATTTCATCCTTCCTCACGACGGGCAGGGGCGCAATCGGCTGCTCTGAGTCCCGCAGGGCAGCCAGGGCGTCCACGGCGGCGTACAGCGGTGTAAGCTGGCGTTGCAACACCCACCGGGTCACGGCGCCCGCCAGCAGGGTGAAGAGCAAGGCGTTCAGCAGGATGCCCTGATTGAGCACGTGGACCGGGGCGAAGGCTTCAACGGTAGGCAGAATACCCACCAGCATCCAGCCCGGCACGGGAATTTGCTTGATCGAGGCCAGTACTTCCACGCCCAACGGGTTGACGAAAATAGATGTCCCCTCGGTGCCCCCATAGTACTTGTCGAGAGCCGGTATGATGCCGGGGGCTGGCTGCCTGGTCATGACGCGTTTCTGGTTGGAGCCGGCGATGATCAACCGCTCGCTCTTTGCAATTAGCAGAAAGTCGCCGCTTGTGCCAGGGCGGATGCCGGCAATCCGGCCCAGGAAGTTGGGCCGTTCGAGATCGGTCACGCCAACCAGTGCGCCGATTATTTTTCCCTCGGGATTGCGAATCGGCACGGCCAT